>NZ_CP035002.1:0-300000 GCF_002531755.2 Rhizobium acidisoli
TGCGGGGTCGCGGCGAAGAACCAGTCAATTCGTTGCGACGTGAAGGCGATAGCCGCAAAGCCGGCCGCCGTCAGGGCGCTTTCTTTGAAGAAGGTGCCACTATTCAAGGGTATTCTGCGTTACGCTTCTGTGCCACCAGGCGTTAGCCCGGTGGAGCAGACGTAGCCTACCGTAGCATCAGCCGGAACTGCGATGTGAGCAAGGGACCAAGTGACGTTGGTTGGGTCTGCCGATCATTATTCAACTTCTGATCGACTGGTGTCGACGTCGTCCAAACCCAATAGGAGCCCTGCAACCAGCGGTGACTTTTCTAGTTCGGGTTCCAGATGACCTCGAAAGGAGACGGAGATGAGACTGGTGCCATTCCAATACGCGGGCCATAACCCCGCCGTCGTGTTCATCAATCGGAACAGGTTTGTTGCTGTGCGTGCATTCGCCAACAGCACCCACATCCATGTTGCTGCGCCAGAGAGATGGCGCACCAAGTTATTATCCGGTCAGAGAAACGGTTGAATGAGGTGTTAAGCAGCCAACCAGTTAGTATGCAGAGCGGCCGGAACTTCCATACTTCATCGATGTTGTACTTCGCATGAGCAACACACAGCAAAAAGCCGCGAAGGCATGATCAAATTCGTGCTGACTCTCTTCGTCGTCGCGATAATCTTGGCGGTGGCGTATTTGCTTTTTCACTCCGGCAGCCTTAGCTAACATTGCGGCGGTGCCGCCGCGAGAAAGGCGGCCAAGACACCGCAACGACGAATGGCATTAGGTATCGGGATAGGCGTGGGACTAGGAGCGGTTCTTGGTGCCGTCATTCTGGGAACATTCCAATCGGAATTGCTGTGGGCGTTGCCGCCGGTTCAGTCGCGGGATGGCTCGCTTGCAATTGGAGCAGATGAAATGAGCTGAAAACTTCAGCGCTAAAGAAACCTTCGCAATTTACGGTGAGAGCGAAACCACGATCACATTCATTCAGGAGGAATTCTTCACCGAGGAAAAGACGTTCCTGACCATGGGAGATGCCGTCGATTACCTGAAGGCATTGGACCCTATCCCCTTGAGATCGTTCTCCACATCCGCGCTCATGGTCGCGACATACCGTTCGACCGGGAGAACGTAGCGAAGCTGATGCAGGAACTTTGAGTGAATGCGTTCTGTCGCGTAGGTCAACGAGTTTGCTCCCCATGAAAAAGTCGCGCTTAGACCGCGCAGTGCGCCATGGTAGGAACATTATGTGCGATCTCAGGTTCGGACGGCAGACATGATGCTGCGGACGTCGATGCCATTATTTCCAGCAGCGCAGAGAGCGCTACGCAGAATAGTCATTATCAGCGATTTCCAGGGTGGCAATGAGGAAAACACGCCGCCCCAGACCCCTGCTTGGTTTTGCCAGCAATGGCTCGCAGGAACCCGAGGACCTCGTCCTCGACCCGCCAACAGAGGCCTAAACATCGAGGTGATCGGCGGTTATATCGAACGGCTTCCGCTGGCGGTCCTCAAAGACGGCCTCGTAGACTGCGCCGAGGTGTGGACACATTGGCATGGCACACGCCGCCAATGGAACAGCCTGGCGTCAGCCCGTTCCTGATGCGCCGCGCATTTCAGGCAAACGGGTCCGAAGCGCCGTTTTCTTCCAACGACATGCTCGGGCACATTGCCGCCTTCGGGCCGCCGTCGATCCTCTGCGTCTGGGGCCTCGGTGTGAGTGAAGAGGTGTTGTTGGCATGCCGCACCAGTTTCAAGATTTACAACTCGATCGATGCACCCGCCTTGCGCGTTCCCTTTGAGGTGAGCCGGAATTTCGACCTTATTCTCACCGGCTCCGAATGGCAGTCGGAGGTGGTGCGCTCACGTCATCCGACGATACGACGATCATCATGCCGATTGGACCCGAGTTTGCCTCCGAACTCTCCTTCAGGCCAATCGACATACCGAAGACCTACGACGTGATCTACGTTGCCGCCGCACAAGCCTATAAGCGGCACGACATCCTTTTTCAGGCACTTGCCAAGCTTCCGCGTTCGATTCGCGCCCTTTGCGTCTGCGGGTACGGCGAAATGATCGACACATTGCGAAGCGAGGTCGGCGAACTCGGCATCAATGTCGACTTCATCGACCCACCCGGCGTGCCGTTCGAGGAGGTGAACAGGCTGATGAACCAAGCGCGTATCGGCGTGGTCTGCGGCATCGATGACGGGGCACCCGCGATCCTGACCGAATACATGTTGACAGGGATCCCGGTCCTGGCCAACAGCCAGCTGCGCTGCGGATTGCAATTTATCACCGCCGAGACGGGCCGAGTGGCATCGCCCGATAAATTTCACGAAGGCATTCGCGACATGCTGGCCGGCTCGATACGTTCAAGCCCCGCCAGGTCGTTCTTGCCAACTGGACTTGGCCGCACAGCCTGCGAAAGCTGAGCTCGTTCATTGGCAGGTCGGCCGGATAGAATACTGCCAGGGAACATTGATCGCCATTGGCGGTTCGGGATCATTGCGCTTGCGAGGCCCCCTATGAATCTGCTGAATTCCGTCCCGCAATTGTCCGACAGTAGCCTGTTGGATCACGCGCCGCTCATCTGTTTTTCGCATCTCAGATGGGATTTTGTGCTCCAGAGGCCGCAACATCTGATGGAACGGTTCTCGCGTGAGCGGCCGGTCTTCTATTTCGAGGAGTTCATCCCCACCGATCATCATCTGGCCTATCTGGAGATCCACCCCTTCGAAGGAACGAGCGTCAAGGCTGTTCGCCCGCGCATTCCCCATTGGTGGAACGGGCCGATCGAGAGGCTGCTCTTGGCAGACTGTTGGACGATCTGATTTTGCTCCACGGCGGCAAGCGTCCGATCCTTTGGTTCTATACGCCGCTGATGTTTGGCTTTGCCCGGAATGTAGACGCGGTCGCGGTCGTCTATGATTGCATGGATGAACTCGCAAACTTCAAAATTCGCCCCGGCCAATCTCAAGGCCTGCGAGCAGGCCTTGATGGCTAGCGCCGATGTCGTTTTTACCGGCGGCCTCAGCCTCTATGAGGCAAGGCGGGACCAACACGACAACATCCATCCGTTCCCGTCGGGGGTCGACACGCAGCACTTCCGCACCGCTCGATGCCCTTTGCCCGATCCAGCCGATCAGGCGCGTATTCCTCAGCCTCGTCTCGGATACTATGGGGTGATTGACGAGAGGCTCGACCTTGATCTGGTCGGCGGCGTCGCGTCGGCCCGGCCTGATCTTTCCTTCGTGTTCCTGGGACCGATTGTCAAGATTTCACCGGACGATCTACCCGAGGCGCTAACATCCATTATCTCGGGCAAAAGGCCTATTCCGATCTTCCGGCATATCTTTCGGGCTGGCAGGCCGCGCTCATGCCGTTCGCACTAAACGAGGCTACCCGCTTCATCAGCCCCACCAAGACCCCCGAATATCTCGCCGCCGGCCGGCCGGTGGTTGGAACACAGGTCGTCGACGTCGTGCGCGCTTACGGCGACGTGCCGGGTGTGTTCTTGGCAAACGGCCTCCAGACCTTCGCCGAGGCCTGCGACGCGGCACTCATCTTGTCCCGCTCCGAAACGGCGTGGTTGGATGTGGTGGACGGGGTGCTGGCGCAATCGTCATGGGACAGTACCTTTCGCAGAATGTCTGCGCTTGTCGAACAGGCGGCAGCGCAAAAAAATCGTTTCGGCCGCCGTTCCTGAGAGATTTCGCGTCGGCACCAACCGCCGACCACCTTGGGATACCTACGACTATCTGATCGTCGGCGCCGGATTTGCCGGATCGGTTCTTGCCGAGCGGCTCGCAGCCGATGGTGGCAAAAAGGTCCTTGTCTGCGACAGGCGCTCCCATATCGGCGGCAACACCTACGATCACTATGATGAGGCAGCGATCCTAGTTCATAAATATGGCCCGCACATCTTCCATACCAACAGCGAGGATGTCGTTGCCTACCTTTCCCGCTTTACGGCATGGCGGCCCTACGAACATCGAGTGCTTGCTCAGGTCGGCGATTTGCGCCTTCCGATCCCCATCAATCGCACGACACTGAATGCGCTCTACAACATCGATCTGACCAGCGATGCCGAGGCGGCGCGTTTTTTGGCGGATCGTGCGGAGCCTTGCGATCCGGTGAAAACGTCGCGCGACGTTGTGATATCGCAGGTTGGCGCGGAGCTCTATCGGACCTTCTTCGAGGGCTACACTCGCAAACAGTGGGGGCTCGACCCGTCCGAACTCGACCGATCAGTGACGGCACGCATCCCCACCCGGACCAACACCGATGATCGCTACTTCCTGGACCGCTTTCAAGCCATGCCGCTTGACGGCTACACCCGCATGTTCGAACGGATGCTGAACCACGACAATATCACCGTGATGGTCGGCACGGACTTCGCCGATCTCAGGAATGAGCGACTGGCTGATCATACGATCTTCACAGGTCCCATCGACGAATACTTCGGCCATTGCTTCGGGCGCCTGCCCTATCGCAGTCTGAAGTTCACCCACGAGACGCGTGATGTGCGGCGGCTGCTGCCGGTCGCGGTCATAAACTTCCCGTCGGAGGATGTGCCCTACACGCGCGTCACCGAATATAAGCACCTCACGGGTCAGATCCATCCGAGGACCAGTATCAGCTATGAATATGCAAGTGCCGAGGGGGAGCCCTACTATCCAATACCGCGCCCGGAAAACCAGGCGCTTTACAAACAATACGAGACCCTGGCGCGTACGTGCGGCGACGTCACCTTTGTCGGGCGGCTTGGTACCTACAAATATTACAATATGGACCAGGTCGTGGCCCAGGCGCTAGCGACATATCGGCGCCTGCGGGATCGGCAAGGAACCAGCGGAAACCTCGCCGGCGCCCGGCATGACTAGAAAACGTCACGTCACTCTGGCAACCGATAGCTTCAATCCTTCCGGGATGGGTGAGCACATGCTCGCCCTCGGCCGCGGTTTGAGCGAATTCTGGAACGTCACCGTCGCGGTCATGTCCGATGATCGGACGGGGCTGTTGGCGCGCGCAGCGCGCTGCGGACTTGCAATCAAGCTGATCCGGGATACAGACGAGTTTTCAGGAGTGGCTGTCGAGATCCAGAGTCGATATCCTGCACGTCCACGCAGGGATCGGATGGGAAGGGCACGATCTGGCAGCGGCGGCCGATGCCCGAGGCATTCCGATCATCCGCACCGAGCATCTCCCATATCTTCTGAACGACCCGGAACAAATCGAGTATTATCGACGCGAAACCGAGAGATTGGCGCATCTCATCGTCGTTTCCGAAGCCTCACGACAAAGCTTCCGCGAGGCACGGGTCGCGCCCTCGCGTTTGACGGTGGTTCGAAATGGCATCTTTCCGCTTCTGCCCGTTCGATCCGCCACCGATTTTTCGGAGGGACTAGGCCTTGTCGGAAAGACGGTCCTTTTGACGGTCGCGCGTTTCACCGAGCAGAAAGACCAGGCGTCGCTGGTGCGCGCCTTGCCGGCCGTCCTGGAGGACAATCCTTCAGTAGTCTTGCTTCTTGTTGGTACTGGCCCCGAAGAAGAGCGCGTGAAGGCCCTGGTAACGGAGTTGGACCTGGCCGACTACGTCCAGTTTCTAGGTCAAAGGGACGATGTCGCCGAGATCATGGCCATCGCCGATCTTTTCGTTCTTCCATCGCACTTCGAGGGGCTTCCGCTGGCCGTTCTGGAGGCCATGTCGCTTGCGGTGCCCGTGATCGCAACCCGCATTGGCGGGACGGTGGAGGCGCTCGGCGATGATCATCCTTATTTCACCCAGCCAGGCAGTCCGGCGGAGATTGCCGCAGTCATCAATCGCGCGCTTGCCGATCCCGCTCGACTGGCGGCAAGCGGTCGGGCCGGCCTTGAACGTTTCAAGCGGGACTTTTCCGTCTTTCGAATGGCCGCTGAGACTTCGGCGGTCTACGAGCGGTTCCTGAACCAGCCGCGAAACCAGACACAAAAGGACAGGTCCATGGAAAAGACACGGCTGGGCTTTATCGGCGTTGGCGGCATTGCGCACCGGCACCTGGACGTTCTGGCGAGCTTCGACGATGTCGAACTCGTGGCATTTGCCGACCCTGATCTTGGACGGGCAGACGAGGCGGCTATGCGCTTCGGCGCGAGATCGTTCGCGCATCATCGCGAAATGCTCGATACGCAACAGCTTGACGCGGTCTATATCTGCATCCCGCCTTTTGCTCATGGCGAGCCTGAGCGCGATCTCATTCAACGCCAGATACCGTTCTTTGTCGAAAAGCCGGTGTCGCTGGGCTCGGCGCAGGCCGAAGACATCGCTGCGGGCGTAGCCAACGCCAACCTCATAACGGCTGTCGGCTATCACTGGCGCTATCTCGATATCGTCGACGAGGCCAAAAGCCTGTTGGCAGACAATCCCGCACAGCTTTTATCAGGCTACTGGCTCGACTCGACCCCACCGCCGGAATGGTGGTGGAAAGAGGGCAAATCGGGCGGTCAGATGGTCGAACAGGCAACCCATCTCCTTGATCTGGCCAGGTGGCTCATCGGAGACGTCACGGAAGTCTACGGGCGCGCCAGACCGGAATTTCCAGGCCTGGACGTACCGACGGTGACGACCGCCAGCCTCACCTTTGAAACGGGCGTGGTCGCCAATATAGCTTCCACCTGCCTTCTCGGCTGGAGCCATCGGGTCGGCCTTCACATTTTTGCCGATAGGCTGGCAATCGAGCTGACTGATCGCGACATCATGGTCGATGTTGGACGCGGTCGCCCCGTGCGCATCGCCGACGGTGATCCGGTCTGGCGCGAGGACCGCGATTTTGTCGACGCTGTGCGTGGCGGCGAAAACCGCATCCGGTGCCCCTACGGCGACGCTGTAGCGACCCACCGGCTTGCCCTGGCCGTCGTGTCTTCGGCTCGGAGTGGGGCGGTCGTGCACCTCGACCCCTCAGGGATCAGACGGCCTCAACCAGCGCCGCTGCGGCAGCAGCCGCGACCGCCGCAGGGGCTTGCACCAGGCCATCGCAACATACGCTCGCTTGGCGTCGAGGCGCCGGGCCGCGCCTATTTCTTCGACTATGAGGAGCGCCCGCCAGCCGACGGCCACTTGCGGCTTGACACGCTGTTCACTGGTTTGTCCGCAGGCACCGAACTGACCTTCCTGAAGCATACCAATCCTTATTTTCGTTCCCGCTTCGATGGCGGGCGTGGTGTTTTTATCGAAGGCGAGCCCGATCTGCATTATCCCATTCCATTCCTCGGCTACATGGAGGTCGCGCGCGTTTCGCAGTCGCGTGCACATGGCTTTTCCGAAGGCGCGGTGCTAGCGGCGAGTTATGGTCATAAGAGCGGCCATACGGCGGACCCATATCACGATCTCTTGGTCCAGATCCCCCCCGAGCTCGATCCCCTGCTCGGCATCTTCGTCGCCCAGATGGGGCCGATCGCCGCCAATGGGATCCTCCATGCCGACGCGGAAACGTTCGGGGTCAATGTCCCCGCACTCGGTGCGGGTGTGGCCGGTCGTCCGGTGATCGTTCTCGGGGCCGGCACCGTCGGTCTTATGACGGCGCTGTTTGCCCGCGTGCTTGGCGCCTGTGAGGTGGTGGTCGCCGACCCCTCCGACTTTCGCCGAGAAAAGGCGGAGGCGATGGGGCTGACCGCGATGACGGAAGATCAGGCTTGGCAGCATGCCAAGGCACGCTGGCACGACGGGACGATGGGACGCGGTGCCGATCTTGCGTTTCAGACACGAGCTCATCCCGGGAGCCTGCATACGGCACTCAAAGCTTTGCGGCCGCAGGGTACGGTGATCGACCTTGCATTCTACCAGCACGGAGCCGACGCCTTGCGGCTTGGCGAAGAATTCCACCACAATGGCCTGAACATACGATGCGCTCAAATCAACCGCGTTCCCCGCGGGCTCGCTCCACTCTGGGACCGGCGCCGGCTTGCAAGTGCGACGGTCGACCTCCTTGCCTCGGATGGAACGATGATCCGTGAGCACATGGTTACCCACGTCGTTCCCTTCGACGAGGCACCATCATTCCTCGCCGATCTGGTCGAAAACCGACCGGAGTTTCTACAGATCGTCTTCAAGGTTAGCGAATGACCATCGAACCGACGCCTATTCGGATCCTATTCGTCTTTGCTTGGCTGGTCGTCGGCGGAGAGGAGACCGAAGTGCGATTGCTAGCCAAGCACCTCGATCGCCGCCGGTACCGCGTCGACGTCGTCGCCTGCTTCAAAAAACCCGGCATGCCCGAGCAGACCCATGTCCAGCTTCGCTCGCTGGGGATCGACGTCGACACCACGCCCTACGACCTTTCGTTTAACGACACCGTCAACTACCTTGCCGGAAAAATCTCGAGCTACGAGGTCGTGATCTCCTGTCAGAACGTCGCGGATATCTATCCTGCGTTGGAGCGCCTGCATCTTCGCCCGCCGCTGATCGAACATGGCGGGCTCGTTTCTGAAGCACTCGCCGGCCCCAAACACTTGACGACCCGTTATGTCGGGGTATGCCGTTCCATCCGCGACGCCGCCGCATCGCGGATGCCAGGACGCGAGCATGATGCGCTTGAGATTCCTTCGATGGTCGACCTCTCGGCGTTCGATCCAGGATTGCGGGGCCCGACCCGTAGGGCTCTGGGGATCGCCGAGGACGAGGTCCTGATTGGCTGGGTCGGCCGGCTCGACCCCAAGAAGAACATCGAGGACTTTGTCGAAGCCGCTGCTCGGGTGAGTGTCGCGGCCAAGCATGCCAGGTTTATTATTGTCGGCGGGCCTGATGCCTTCGTGCCGGACTATGCGCTTCAACTCAAGGCCCTGGCGGCCCAACGCGGGCTGGGCGGCGTGCTTCAGTTTCTGGGCGATCGGCAGGATATCCCGGCCCTAATGGCGTCATTCGACATCTTTGCCTGGCTTTCAATCGGCGAAGGCATGCCGCATGTCATTGCAGAAGCCGGTGCAGCAGCCCTGCCGGTGATCGCGACGCCCGATAACGGCGCGAAGCAGCAAATAGACGACCACATATCCGGCGTGTTTGTCCCCTATGGGGATGCCGCCGCCGTGGCCGGACAGATGATGGCTCTGTTGCGGGACACGCAACGTCGACACACGCTTGGGACCGCACTACGGCGAAAGGTCGAGACCACCTATTCAATCGAGGCAGTTTTGCCGCAATGGGAGCAACTGCTGGCGGATGTCTGCAGCAAGCGCCAAGCGGCTGGTCCGACCGGTCTGTTCCGGTCTTTTCTGCAGGGAGGTTTTGAAAGCTCGACCCATCGCCTTCGGCCGCGGGAAGGTGAGACCAAGGGCCGCCGCCTCGATATGATTGCCGCCGTCAGCCACGATCGCTACGCCGAAGAAGACTACCATCAACTTCTGGGCCTAGGGATCCGTACAGTGCGCGACGGTTTTAGATGGCACCTGATCGAGAAGTCCGGCGGCTATGACTGGTCGAGCGCGCGACCGATGATACGGGCGGCCGCGCTGACCGGCACGCAGGTCATCTGGGATCTGCTGCATTATGGCTGGCCGGACGATCTCGACATCTGGTCGCCCCGTTTTGTCGATCGATTTGCCGCGTTCGCGCGCGCTTGCGCAAAGCTGGTGCGCGAAGAGTGTGGCAGCGTTCCCTTTTATTGCCCGGTCAATGAGATCTCGTTTTTATCCTGGGGCGGCGGCGATGCGGGCTACCTCAACCCGTTTGCCAATGGCCGTGGCTTTGAACTGAAAGTGCAGCTGGCGCGCGCCGCGATCGCCGCGATGGACGAAATCAGTGCAGCCGACCAGCGCGCGCGTTTCGTTCACTGCGAGCCGGTGATCAATGTCACCGCGCATCCCTCGCGGCCTGAAGACAGAGTTATCGCCGAAGGTCACCGCCAGTCGCAATTTCAGGCGTGGGACCTCATCGGCGGCAGGTTATGGCCCCAAATCGGGGGCAGCGACCGACATCTGGATGTTATCGGCGTGAACTATTACTTCAACAACCAGTGGATTCATGGGGGCCCGCCGATCGATATGGGGCACGCGTTATACAAGCCGCTCAATGAGATTTTGCGCGAGACTTTCGCGCGATATGGCCGACCGATCTTCATAGCCGAGACGGGTATCGAGAACGAGCGACGTGCCGCTTGGTTCGATTATGTTGTTGGCCAAGCTTCCCTGGCAATGCAGTCAGGCGTTCCGCTGGAGGGGCTATGCCTTTATCCGATCGTCAATCATCCAGGTTGGGACGATGGCCGCCAGTGCGCAAACGGCCTTCTTTCAACCGAGGTCGCGGCATCTGGGCGAACTGCATACGCACCGCTTGCGGCCGCTATTCAAGCGGGGCGGGCTGGGATGGCGTTCGCCACCGATCGAGTCGGTCAAAGATGCATCTCCTCCTGAGTCTGCGAAGACCTGATGACGAAGACAAATATGGCACCGAGGGTCGAGTCCGCTCCACGGCCGGGGGCACGGCCACAAGGCGTTCAGAAAGTGGGTGAATGCCCCGCAATCGCAATCTGCGCTGCCTGGACGACTGCGATCCTAGTCTGTAGCTGTCAAGTTAGCCGACCGGCCAATGATATGAGTTTGACAAAAAATCGTGCAATGCTTGGGCGCTTGAATCAGCTGGGTAATTGCCGCAGATCCCTCGCGTTTTGCACGATGCTACTTAATCTCGGCGCTAGCGGTGAACAAATTACCGAAGACGATGCCCACCTTCGTCGTCGGCAGGGCAGCTCTCGCCCTTGACTAGCTAAATTCTGCGCCAACGCTACATGATTTTTCCAGGGGCGTATGGTGCTAGCTGCTGCTGGCCACGCGTCGTTGGGAACTAATCATCTACCTGGATGTTCGGGGGAATTCAAATGACAGGCCCGAGGAAGCAAGTGCTGGATCATAGGCAGTTAATCAAGCGCCAGCAGATCCTCGCCGACTTCGGAGAATTCGCGCTCCGTTCCGACGATCTGGATGAGGTCCTGCGCGAGGCCTGTCGTCTGGTCAGCGACGCTGTTGAAACGCGACGATCCAAGGTACTGGAAATTCAGGAAGGGGGAGAAAAGCTGCGCGTGCGAGCGGCAGTCGGTTGGCAGCCTGACATTGTCGGCCTCGAGTTAGATATGGACGACCATACGTCCGAAACCTATTCAATCCGGACCGGCGAGCCCGTAATCACTCAAGACATCACAACGGAAAAACGTTTCAAAACTCCCAATTTTATGAGAGAGGCCGGTGTCGCCGCGCTCGCCAACGTTCCGATCTTCTTGCCCGGCAACCGTGCTTACGGGCTGTTGCAGGTCGACGACGTCGAGCCGAGAGATTTCGGTGAGGAAGACACGCAGTTCCTCCGAACCTACGCCACAATTCTCGGTCCGGTGATCGACAGGCTCTACAAGGTGCAGGCTCTTCAATCGACGACGGAACGTTTCGCTCTTGTCGTTGAGAACGCGTGCGACTATGCAATTTTCGTCGCAGACCCCCAGGATCGGATCGTCGACTGGCACAAGGGCGCACAGAAAATCTTCGGGTGGACCGCCGAGGAGGCCACAGGAATGTCCGGCAGCGAACTATTCACTCCCGAAGATCGGGCGAGGGGAGAGGATCGCAAGGAGATTGAAACGGCCAGACACGAAGGTTCGGCTCCCGATGTTCGATGGCACGTGCGCAAGGACGGCTCGCGGGTCTTCCTCGACGGCTCGACCATGTGCTTGCGAAACCCCGACGGCTCCGTGAGAGGGTTCCTCAAGATTGGCCAGGATGTCACGGAACGGCACCGAACCGAACAGCGGCTTTTAGAAAGCGAGGCCTTGCAGCGCGCACTGATAGCGGGCGTTCCGCAATTGGTCTGGCGCGCGAGATCCCTTGGCTTCCGCATCTGGTCAAGCCCGCAGTGGGAACGGTTTACAGGGCAACGCGATGAAGACAGCGTTGGGATGGGTTGGCTGGACGCTGTCCATCCCGATGACCGCGAGCTGGTGACGGCGGCTTGGATGGGTGCGGAAGCTAAGGGTGGGCTCGATTGCGAGTATCGTATCCGTCGAGCGTCGGACGGGGAATATGTCTGGCACCACAGCCGCTCGCTTCCAGGAAGCGGCTTAGGGCTCGAGTGGCTGGGGACCTGTACAGATGTGCAAGAATTGAAGGAACTGCAGAGCAGTCAGGAGGTCATGCTGGCGGAGCTACAGCATCGAACCCGCAATATTGTCGCGGTCATACGGTCCCTATCGCTAAAGACGATCGAGTCAAGCTTGACCTTGGAAGACTTCGGGGAGGCTTTCGGGCACAGGCTTGCGGCTGTTGCTAGGGTCCAAAGTCTTCTCTCGCAGCTCGGCGACTATGAACGGATTACGTTCGATGATCTGCTTGAGGCCGAGTTGGCCGCGCATGTAAACGACAGGGAAAAGATAAAGCTGGATGGACCGCCGGGGATCCGCTTGCGTTCGCGGGCCATCCAGACATTCGCGCTGGCGCTCCACGAACTGGCAACAAACGCCGTCAAATACGGAGCGCTGGCATCGCCACAAGGCTGTCTTACAATCCGATGGCGTCTGGAAAATGGATATGACGGCGAAACGCCGGCCTTGCTCCTGGAGTGGGTGGAGACTGGGGTCGAAAACATGCCGGCTGCCGACGCGCCGGCGCAGGGCTCTGGATATGGGCGGGAGCTCATCGAGCGCGCGCTCCCGTATCAACTCAAAGCTAAGACCACCTATGAAATGGGCGCCGACGGCATCCGCTGCACCATCCTGGCTCCCATAGCCTTTGGCCCTAGGAAGGAATAGCCCAGGATGACGATCGAAACTCTTGCTGGTCTCGCCATTCTCGTTGTTGAGGACGATTATTTCATCGCCGACGAACTGGCGCGCTCGCTTTCCCGTGCCGGTGCGCAGGTGGTTGGGCCGGTTGGCTCCTTGACTGACACGCTGGCCCTTCTCGACGATACCGATCACCTGGACTTCGCCCTCCTCGACCTGAATCTCGATGGAGAGTCGGCTATTCCGATCGCAGACAGGCTGGCGGCCCGGAACGAATTCTTCGCATTCGTCACCGGTTACAGTTCCCGCGGAATCCCGTCGCGATTTGGGACCGTTGAACGTCTCGACAAGCCCGTGGAGATAGCGCGGGTGGTCAGTGTGATAAGGAAAGGAGCGGCATCGTCGACGTCGTCGCACGAGTAAAGGACGAACGGGACGCTCGCCGCGCCTAGCGACT
The DNA here is from genome assembly GCF_002531755.2 of Rhizobium acidisoli. NCBI lineage: Bacteria > Pseudomonadati > Pseudomonadota > Alphaproteobacteria > Hyphomicrobiales > Rhizobiaceae > Rhizobium > Rhizobium acidisoli. The sequence goes on from NZ_CP035002.1 coordinate 13,180, forward strand.
CGACCCGCCTTTGCCGCCACCGTCGTCCAGGGCTGCCCAAGCGAATGGGTCAAGCCTTCAATCAAAATTTCGCACCGTATCCCCATCCACTTCTGACGCCGCAGCGGCTCGCAGCTTTGCGAAATGGCAATTCGATCTGATCAAGTAGACTGCCCGAAACCTGGTGCTGCTCGGCACACAGGCCCGTCAAAGCTGGCGGGCCTGTGTCTGTCTCCGGAACGGCCTTTGCAACTACCGACCAGTCCGGAAGGCTTCAGCAAGCGGTGGCTGCCCCTGTTTGTGCAGAACTATTGGGGGTCGGATTGCCGTTGCCGCTTCCCGCCGCGCGCTGGCAGTCATTCGGATCACCGCCGGACGCGCCGGAATTGGTGCTGCTATCCGATGGATTGCTGGCGTCAGCTCCAGGCCCGGTCGAATTGCTACCAACGCTGCCATTCATATTGCTGCCGCCCGTCGCGTTCGTGCCCGATGCGCCGCCACCGCTGCCAGACGATGTGCCGCCGCTGGAGCTGCCTGAGGCGCCAGAGCTTCCGGAGGATTGGGCCATGGCAGATGTCGCAAGAGCGAGAGCGAGTGCGGATGTCGCAAGGATCTTCAAAATCATGAGTTTCACCTTTATGGTTTGGATCGTCTTTGCAGGGCCTAAACCTCAGACATCCACCAGAGTTCCTAACCGCACGTCCCCGTTGCGACCGTGTTCGGCACCGTACTAAGAGGAAACCGAAAACCGATTTCAAGCCGCGGCTCGAGCGCTATTTCCTCTTCGAGACAGTGTTCAAGTCCGTTATGGCGATGGGCGTGGGTTGGTGGCCGTCAGCCAACTGAAAGCACGATATGCGATTGAGCGAAGATTAATCCGGATCTCAGAGGGGAGTTCGCGGCGAAGGATGCGCTAAAGCGTGCCGCAGTCGCGAGACGCTTAGCTGATGTGGTTACGGGGACCGCATGGATTGCGTAGATCAGTGCGCCGCTATTTGGATTCCTCTTGAAGACTTAAACCGAACCGGTTGCCGTCAGCGGTTCCAGCGCAGGCGGCATGAAGCCTGATATGTCCAGCCTGTTTCGGTTCTTGTTGGTCTTGGATCCCTAGTAGAAGTCCGCAGCGTGATGGACGCAACCGGATGGCGACGTCGTTGTGGCTACGCGCATTTCACCGCATTCAAGGCACGCAGTGCGGCACCCAGCTGCGAAAATCGAGCGGAGACTGCATGCGGCTGGCACCGCGGGTGTGATTGGATATCGCTGGCTAGGCCATATCGAGTTAAGACCAATAGATCGAACCGCCACCTCGACCGGCGTTGACGCCGGGACGATCGGACGGCACTGCGCGATGACATCGTCGATATGCCGCTCACTGCCACGGCCGGGCACTCTAAACACGGTTCGTCTGGTCGATGTGGCGCGGTGAGCAGCACGGTCGAGCTTGGATCTGCGCTTTCTACCTGCGCCAAACCTGGCCGTGCGCTGCTGCCATCGCGTCCTGCCCCGGCTTTTGGTCCTGCCAGGCTCGCGCCGCCGGCAACGGCTTTGCCGTCCTCCACTTCGTTGCGGCCCTGCGGGTGCAGGCAGCGCTTGCAGCCTGGCTTTCGGACCGCCGTAGCAGGTCGCGATGGCCGCGACCTCGAAACGGAGGTTCAGACATGAGCAGGCAGCAAACCAATCAACGATCAGACATCTACAGCCGCATCACCAACAAGATCATCGCCGATCTTGAGCAGGGTGTACGGCCCTGGACCAAACCGTGGACCACGGGTAACGCGACGACCGAGGTCAGCCGGCCCCTGCGCCACAATGGCCAACCCTACACCGGGATCAATGTTCTGCTCCTTTGGGCTGAAGCCATCGGCCGCGGCTTTGCGTCACCAAGGTGGATGACGTTTCGCCAGGCAATTGAGCTCGGCGGCGCCGTCCGCAGGGGTGAGACCGGCACGACGGTCGTCTTTGCCAGCTCTTTCATCCGCGCCGAGACGACGGAGACAGGCGCCGAAATCGAACGCGATATCCCCTTCCTCAAAACCTACACCGTGTTCAACACCGATCAGATCACCGGCCTCAATGGCCTTGCTCAATCTACAGCCCCTGGCCAGGATTGGATGAGCCGCATCGGTGCTGCCGGCCGGTTCTTTGCCAATACCGGAGCACTGATCCGGCACGGAGGATCCGCGGCCTATTATGCTGCTGCCCGTGATTACATCCAGATGCCATGCCTCGATGCCTTTCGGGACGATGCCGCCTATGTCGCCGTCCTTAGTCACGAGATGACGCATTGGACCGCTGCACCCCGGAGGCTTGATCGGGATCTCAGCCGCTACGCGAAAGACAGGAGCGAACGCGCCCGCGAAGAACTCATTGCCGAACTCGGCAGCTGCTTTCTCTGCGCCGATCTTGGTATCGTTCCCGAGCTCGAACCACGCCCCGACCATGCAAGCTATCTCGATGGCTGGCTGAAAGTTCTCGGCAACGACAAGCGCGCGATCTTTTCAGCGGCAGCTCATGCCCAGCGCGCCGTCGACTACCTGCATGACTTGCAGCCGGTCCTCGACGAGGAAGAGGCGGCGTGAGCCGTCTCTTTCTCAGCCATTCGGGCTCTGATCACTTCAGCGACCCCATGGCCACGCGAGCTCCTCTCACCAATAGGCGTCCAATTGGCAAGGCATGTTTCAAATTCGATCCTTAATTTTCACGCCGATTTTTTTGATTGAGGAGGCCGTGGAGGATCTGCGCGCCGATCCGAAAAAGGCCGAAATTCTTGTATGTCAAATGGATCTGCCAATATCTCGTAACATCGTTATCTCGCGCGGTATGGGTGAAAATCCTCGACGTGCACGGCAGTATCGCGGCGACCGTCGTCCATTCAAGGCGAAGTATATGGCTGCGGCTCGACCTCGCCTGCCGCGCGTAACGGTGAAGCGATTTCCCGCTGTCCGGGACGCGGAGAAGAACAACCTGCCGATGGCCCGCAAAAATCCGCGAGATGACTGGTATACACGCGCCGTCGACCGGTTTTTATCGCAAATGGACCGAGCGCGAAATCGCCCACGAAAACGGCGTCCTTCCCAGATGGGCCCCACCCCCGATCGGGACCAGGCTTCGTCCCGTCAACGTGTCAGTGCGTTTCGCGCCTAACAGAAGCCATTGAGCTTTAAGATTCTATGAGCGTCGATCGTCGCCCGAAGCGCCTCCTCTGATGCGCGGTTTCCATCGTTTGCATCGGGATGGTAAATCTTGAGCTTCTGCTTGTAACGTGTCCTGATTTCATCGGGCGTCGCGTCCGATGAGAGATCGAGCGTTTCAAACGCTTTTGCTTCCAGCACCTTAAGTTTGCGGTATTGAAGGGCCGTTTTCGCTGCCTGGCTTCGCGCAGCGTTTTTTCTTGCATTGATTGTTTTCGCGGTCCCGGAGCGAATTGAAGAGGGAAGGGGCGTGTATGAAGAGTGATCCACCCGAACGCCCCAGCTAGGGCGGCTGCCGCTGGCTGCTTCCCGCTGATAGCGGGCCGTGACAGGGTTCGACAGTTTCGTCACATAATTGTAGCCTTCGCTATATTCTTTTGCGTGGCCATTGCAAAAGAGCAGGTATCCCTCGGCATCCGCTCCGACGGGGGCGCGATGCATGCCTTATTTGTCGCATCCGTCCCATTGGCATCTTGGACCACCAGTTTCGCGATGTTCAGCCGGCTTCTTTCGCGTCGGTCTCAGGCCGACAAAAATCTTTGAATCAGACGTCATCGCGCCTTATATGGCCATGCTGATGGACAGGACAAGGTCGCTCGAGGCAGACGCCGATCTTACCGCACGGCTAGAGTCTTGGGGGCAAAGGTTTGCAGCGGTGTGCATAGTTCCATTCGACCATGTGGAGAGATGGAGACTGACGGCGAAATGCTTCAACGCATCGCTTGCGAGGATGGGGCTTGAAGGTATCATCGCGAGAGCCCGCAACAGCACCTAGCGCAGCCGCCCCTTTTGACGACTGGTCGAGATAAATGCGCGAAAGGGACGGCTTTGCGTTCATGGGTTACCAGATGTCCATCGCTCCGTCGAAATCTCGGCGCGCTGCTGCTGACTACTCAAGGGTGGCGAGGCGCGTTACGTCGGCTTCAAAACAGGTTTGAAGCTTCGCCAGCCCTGAGACGGCTCAACGAATGCACTTTGATGCTCCTCAATCTGACGAGATGATCTCGGTTAGCCTCCTCGGGTGTTGCTCTCGCCTTTATGCTTCAAACTGGCAGCAGGCTGGTCGGTCGGTATAGACGGGTAGTACAATAATCGCTATTCCGGATGTACCAAATCACCAAACCATCCTATGGGTTCTCCAAGGCCTCTTTCATTGAAAAAAGTTCAGCGCAGCTTTGCTGTGGAATACAAAACCGGCAGGCGAAAAATCGATTCCGGCTCAAAATCAATCTGGGGCAACATGGATCTAAAGTCCGTCGCTCGCGACCTTGAGGAAGAGGCGTCACCTTACTTGTCAGATGGCTCTCAAAATGGGAGATCCGACGCTGAAATGTCTTTCCCGGAACCAGATCGGGCCGGGTCGTCGTTGACACCAGCTCTAGGGCCGTCGACAACTGTATCAGATGCACAGGAGATCAGCATGGCCGAAGAGACCAATACAACAACCAACGACGATGTACTGCCCGTTATCGAAGCGCCTACTGCGCCGAAGAAACAGCGCAAGCCCCGCGCTAAGAAGGCAGCGGCTCCCGAGAGGGCGTCAACTGACGCTGCGGCCGAGCCAGCCGCGCAGACCGGCGCTACTGGAGGCAAGAGGAGAGGGCGCAAGGCAAACGTGATCGAAGCTTCGGCGAGCGCAAAACGCACCCGTAGGAGCCGTGCTCCACAGGCTGTGCAGGCCGCCTCGGCCGCGCCGAAAACGGCGATCGATGAGATGGACGATCTCCTGCAGTTGGAAGAGGAAAATCAACGGCTGCGCAAGCTCCTGGCTGAAAAACTTCGCGCTGAAAATGCCGATCTGCGCAAGCGGCTCAAGCTCGATTGAGGTAAGCAGCCGGTCAATGGCCGGCCGCATTTGTATGCCTATCGAGACATACATTTTGGCGGCGGTTGATGCTGTTGCCGGAACTGGATTCACAGCCTGCTTGCGGGATGAAACGCGAGGTCAGAGATGGCGTCTCCATGGAATTTTTTTGCCCGACTGGTGTCAGCGGGACGCGAGCGAAAGAGAGAACAAGGATCGACCAACGAGGTTAAGCCGGACACGTTGGATATTGCGGGTTTGACTGAAGCTGGTGCCAGGGAGAGCTTGAATAGCGCTGATCGGCCGACAACCGGCGGCATACATCGTCACGATCAAGCCGTTGCGATTTCCGCAGAGCGTATGCGTTCCGAGGAAGCTGCAAGCGATGCCCCCGACCAGGTCGATCGCGAAGTCCCCAAGATTGTCGAGGCTGCTGATCCAGCTTTGTCCGACGGGCTTGATGTCGACTTGGCCGCTGCACATAGCGTCACGGACATCGATCGAGCAGTCGAGGCCGCACCACGTAAGCAAAGAAGTCGCCGCAAGAAAGCGGTAGCAATCTTGAAGGTTTCCCATACGGACGAGATCAGCCTTGACGAAGAGATCAGGGTGCTCAGGGGTGAGCTGGCCAGAAAGCTAAAGCTGCAAAACGCGCAGTTAAGAACAATGCTGGAGCGGTGTGAACGGTCAAACTGTCGTGATGCAACCCGTTGAGCCAGGATCGATTGCGACCGTTGAAGAACGCAAGTGTCATTGCGCGATACTGGGATCAGATCTCGCGTTTCGCATGGTAAAGCAGAATCTGAGATCTGGGTAAGGTGTAGCCGGGCAGTCGGTTCCGTAAGCAGGGTGTCATCAGCGGATGGCTATCAGAGTCATCTCGCTCTCGTAGGTCCCCGGCGTTGCTGCGGCATCTTTCGTTTAATGCATATCGACGGACCGCCAAGCGCCTGACTGATTCTTTTGCTCGGTTTGACCAGTCCGCTGGCCCGGAACAACGCCCGTTCCTCCGGCGTTACTGGGCTGCGGCGCTCGCGAGCGCCGTTTGATTGAGTCGGCGGAGCCACAATAGATCTGGGACTGAAGGATAAACGTGTTCTTGTGACAGGAGGCAACTCCGGTCTGGGAGCCGCGATCGCGAGGGCTTTCGCCGCCGAGGGTGCACGCGTTGCGATCAACTATCTGGTCAACCCAAAACAATCCGATGCGCTCGTTGAGGAATTCACCGCCACCGGTGGCGAGGCACTTCAGTTGATGGCCGATATCAGCGACCCCCAAGCGGTCGAGAGGATGTTCAGTGAGATCGACGATGCCTGGGGCGGGATCGATGTATTGGTCAACAACGCGGGAATTGACGGTGTACATGCGCTCGGTTGGGAAGCTGACGCCGATGTCTGGGGCAGGGTTGTCGACATCAACCTGAAGGGAACATTTCTGTGCGCGCGCGAAGCCCTGAAACGTATGGTCGCTCAAAGGTCGGGGGTTGTGCTCAATACCACAAGCGTTCATGAGGTAATCGCTTGGGCCGGCTACAGCGCCTATACGGCCAGCAAGGCGGGTGTCTCAATGATGTCCAAATCGCTGGCGCAGGAAGCGGCGCCCTATGGCGTTCGCATTCTTTGTATCGCTCCTGGTGCAATCCGAACCCCGATCAATCAGGCAGTCTGGCAGGACCCGGAGGGTTACAGGGATTTACTGACGAAGATCCCACTAGGCCGTATCGGCGAACCCGAGGATGTCGCAAAGATTGCCATCATGCTGGCCTCCGATGCCGCCAGCTACATCACCGCGACGACGATCTTTGTCGATGGCGGTATGACCGACTACCCCTCCTTTGCGCATGGTGGATGATTGGGACATGGCCAAGCGCATCGAGGACTACGGCCTGATCGGTAATATGCTGTCCGCAGCGCTTGTTGGTAAAGATGGATCGATTGATTGGCTATGCCTGCCCCGTTTCGATTCACCCGCTTGCTTCGCCGCACTCCTCGGCACCCCCGATAACGGCCGCTGGAAGATCGCGCCAGTCAGCAAAAGAAAAACGAGCCGGCGCTACGTCCCCGACACCGCCATCTTGGAAACCCGCTTCGAGACGGCCACCGGCGTCGTTACCCTCACGGATTTCATGCCGATTAACGAAGGCGATCGCCATGTCGATCTGATCCGCATCGTGACGGGGGTTTCGGGCACCGTCGAGATGGAGATGGAGCTCGTGCTGCGGTTCGAAAACGGCCAGGCGGTGCCTTGGGTGCGGCGCAAGGATTACGGCCCGAGCGCAATTGCCGGGCCCAACGCCGTCGAACTTCATACTGATCTAACGCTCGAAGGTCGCAACATGAAGACGTGCGCGCGCTTTGCCGTGACGGCTGGCGAAGTCGTGCCGTTGACGATGTCCTACCATCCTTCGAACGAGCAGCCGCATTTTGTCCGTGATCGCGTGGAAGAACTCGATCGAGCGACAATCTGGTGGCGCGAATGGGTAAAGCACGGCAGCTTTGAAGACATGCCGGAAGCATGGCGCGCGCCGGTGGTCCGCTCGCTCATCACCCTCAAGATGCTGATCTACGCCCCGACAGGCGGGATTGTCGCTGCTCCAACCACCTCGCTTCCTGAGAAGATCGGGGGTACGCGCAACTGGGACTATCGATATTGCTGGCTGCGCGATTCGGCACTGACCCTTTATGCGCTGCTGAATTCGGGGTATCGCCAGGAAGCGGAGGATTGGCGGAAATGGCTGCTGCGCGCTGTTGCGGGTGCTCCTGAACAACTCCAGATCATGTACGGCATCGCTGGAGAGCGTTGGCTGCCCGAGTTCGAGGTGTCGTGGCTCAAGGGCTATGAAGGAAGCAGTCCTGTCAGGATCGGCAACGAGGCTGCCGGCCAGATGCAGATTGACGTCTATGGCGAACTCATCGACACCCTCAACGCGGCGCGTGATGCCGAGCTGCAGCCGCAAGAGGAGGCCTGGCGGCTGCAAAAGGTGCTGCTCGCTCACCTGGTGACGGCGTGGCAGACGCCGGATCGCGGAATTTGGGAAGTGCGCGGGCCCGCGCGCCCATTCACGCACTCGCGCATGATGGCCTGGGTGGCATTTGATCGCGCCGTAATCTGCACCGAGCGGTACGGACTAGAAGGCCCAGTGGCGAAGTGGCGTGAAGCGCGCCAACAAATTCATGACGAAATCTGCACCAACGGCTTCGACGAAAAAAAGAACAGCTTTGTTCAATACTACGGCGGTGAGACGCTCGATGCGAGCCTTCTGCTGATGCCGCAGGTCGGTTTTCTTCCAGCCGAAGACCCACGAGTCATCGGTACAATCGCCGCGGTTGAGCGGGAACTCCTGCAGGGCGGGCTCGTCATGCGCTACTCCACGAACGAGACCGAGGACGGGGTCGGTGGGGACGAAGGTGCGTTCCTGGCATGCAGCTTTTGGCTGGCCGACGCGTATGTGCTCACCGGGCGCCGGGAGGATGCGCTCAAATTGTTCGACCGCTTGCTCCGCCTTCGGAACGATCTAGGCTTGCTCTCGGAAGAGTTCGACACCGTGGGCCAGCGCCTTCTTGGCAACTTCCCTCAAGCCTTTTCGCACATCGGCCTGATCAACACCGCGCATAACCTAGTCAGCGCGGGAGGACCGGCGCGACAGCGCGCGGATAAGACCGCCCCGAGCAAGCCACACAGGGTTTCCGCAGACAGGGTTTAAGCCTTTGCCGATAACGCCACCAGCTTTTGCACTACCAATAGCGCGGCGCGCCATGTGTAAGTGACACGGTCTCACCACGGTTGTCGCCATCGGGGGACTTCCGCGGCCCGCACAACGACACTGATCCGCACGGTGCGGCCGCGTGTTCAAGGATAGGAATGAAAGGGGCCGGCAATCCTGACGAGGACGCCTATCGTTCCGATTGTTGGCAGAGCAGGTGTCCTGTCGTGCAGCTTCTGCCGTTTAGTTACCTTGGCTTCGATCGCATTCTAAAGCGCTTCACACGACTGTGACTGCCGCAGGTCGCTTCCGAACACCACATCCTTCGCCCGTTTCTGGAGTGATCGATAAACAGCCATCCGCAGTTGTCGCCTTTACACTCACGCACCGCTCGCCGCTGCCCTCTCTCAATCAATAAATCGGTCGCCTTGATTGCAAATAACTGGCCAAGCTGATGAAGATCGTCAACTGGCAAAGCCCACTTGAACCCGATATCGGCGGCCTCCAACACCTGATGCGTTCGGCCAAGCTGCGCGATCGCCTCCACCAGGCCGAGGTCTTCGGGAGGGTAGGGCTCTCCGACATCCTCCAACACAAACAGCCTATATACGGCTTCCCGTAGCCTCTTGGCGCCTGTTAGCGCTAAGTCGGCCTCTTCCGGCATGCTGGCCGCCTGGCTGCGCAAACGCGACGCCGCCGAATGATCGAGGAGGTCGAGACGCTCAGCCAACGCGACCAGATCCTCGAGCGACTGCAACAGGTCGGGTCCCCAACGGCCGCGCCGGCTGTCGACGGTGTTGACGAAGTCGAGGGCGGGATGGCCGCCACTTAAGCGCATTTCGGATGTTGACGTTGCCATGTGCTGCGGAACAACTTCTGGGAAATGGAATTGTAACGGTATAGATGGATTTTAACCGTTACACCTTCAAGGCCAGATCTTATGTCGACTCCGCAAAATTTCGTCAAGTTTGCCATTTTATGCCTCGTATGGGGACTAACCTGGATCGCGGTCAAGTTTGGCGTGCAGACGGTCCCGCCAATGTTGTTTGCGGCAACCCGATTCATAACGGCAGGTGTTCTTCTGCTGGCATGGGCCCTGGCGGGAAAGCGGCGGCAAAAACTGGAAAGGCCTGATGCAGCACGTCTCGTCGTCGTCAGCCTGCTGATGATCACCTTATGCTACGGGCCTTTGTTCTGGGGCATGCAATTTGTTCCGTCGGGAACTGCGGCCGTTTTGGAGATGTCACTGACGCCGCTGGCGCTGCTTGGTTTCGGCATCGCGTTCGGTGAAGAGCGATGGAACGGTCTTCGCGCATTCGCAATGCTCCTAGGCGCAGCAGGTCTTGGCATTCTTTTTGCGCCGTCCATCGACCTAGGGGATCTCGCAGGAGGCAATGCAATGATCGGATTGATCGCCATCGCCTGGGCTGCAATTTCCTCAGCATGGGGATCCGTGCTGGCCAAACCTTTAATATCGAAATACGGCAGCACTCGCCTCTCCGGATCCACGACGATCATTGGCGGCGGGGTTCTGCTGATGGCATCGCTCGCGATCGAGCCGCATTCGGCCGAAATGCTCGGAACGCTCTGGGAGTGGCAAGCCGTGGCCGGCTGGCTCTTTCTTGTCATCTTCGGGTCCCTGCTGGGATATAGCATCTACATCCAGCTCCTGCGCGACATCGGTCCTGCCAAGGCGGGCAGCTTCGCTTTTGTTTCGCCCGCCATCGCAGTCGCCGCCGGCATCGTCTTCGCCGATGAACCTGCCGATCCTCAGCGATTCATTGGTATGGTGTTAATGGTCTTGGCGGCGGGAACCTCATTATTCGCAGACGACCTGCCGGGGCTGTGGACCAGAAATGAAAGGACGCTGTCCGCCAAGAAATAATGCCGGCTATAAGGATCAACTTTCTAAACCCGCCGGCCCGCCCTCGAAGGCAAGGACATGGATGCCTTTCTAGGCCAAGGCTAAAACGGTCTCGACGTAGACCGCCACTATCTGGAAGAGCTTGGCATTAACGGGATGGAAAATGGATTAAGGAATTGGTGACGACATGCTCATTGTCGCCGGACTCAGCAACTGCTCGCAGTTCCCGTCGACTATATCGACGTCGGGGATTGCCCCCGTCACCGGCAGCGCGGTAAGGCGTCAGTGCCCAAACCCGCCCGCGGTTTTGAACAAGTCTCTCGGTGGAAATCAAACCTCAGTGCTAAGGCGACCTGAACATTGTACGATATCATTCTTCTTTTCCTTGCTGGCTTGTTAGCAGGCAGCATGAATGCCTTGGCCGGCGGCGGGTCGTTCGTATCCCTTCCTGCGCTCATATCGGTCGGAGTATCGTCGGTTGCCGCCAACGCGACAAGCACCTTGGCCTTGTTTCCCGGCGGTTTGGCGAGCTCGTGGGTTTACCGTGATGGGCTAAAGAGTGTGTGCGGCGTCAATGTCGTGCCCATTGCTATGGTGACTGTGGCGGGTGGTGTGGCCGGAAGCGTCTTATTGCTTCTAACCCCATCTAGGATTTTCGATGGTATCCTGCCGTGGCTTTTGCTGGTGGCGACATTCATGCTGGCTGCAGGACCAAGGCTCAGTGCCCGGTTACAGACGCAAGCACGCCCAAGTGATCTGGCCTTCGCAACCGTTCAGTTCTTTCTCGGTCTTTATGGCGGCTATTTCGGCGGCGCCGTGGGTCTCATGATGCTTGCGGCATGGCGTGCACTCGGGGGTGGAGATATCAAGAGCCTGAATCCGACAAGAATGGTGATGGTAACTTCCGCAAACGCGGTCGCTGTGGTCGTTTTCGTACTTGCCGGGGCCATCGTATGGGAATAGTGTGTTTCCATGACGATCGGAGCCGTCATTGGCGGGTGGATCGGAGCGCATATCGGACGGAGACTGCCATCATCGGTCATCCGGGTGGTAACCCTTGCGGTCGCCCTTTTAACGACCGCGGTATTTTTTTCGCGAGCTTACCTTTGAGAGGGAGTTCGACACCTTTATGAATCTGAGGAACAGGATGCCAAGCGACTGGCGGATGCGCGCTGCGGTTAAAGGATACCGATCGGCGCCACCCCTAAAGGCTCGAGAGTTGGATCCAGGATGCTTCTGGAGAGGATGATCCGGTCCTAGTTTTCAAATCCGGTCAAAATAGCGGCAGCGGGCTATCTGCCGAGGAGGTTCCCCAAGGTGACCGGGCGAAGTCCCTTCGCATCGACACCGACATCGTATTGGCGGGGAAGGGGCCTCAACCGGCCATGGGAATGGCCGTGAAGATTGATCGATTTCTTTCCCATCTGGTTCCAGGTCCGGAACGCGTAGTGGCATAAGATCAGGTGATGTTGCTCGTGCTTGAGTTCCGCGTAATGCTGGACGCTAACCCAATTCGCCGCATTTGTGGTGGACGGAGGGTCGTTGTTTCCGACTATGAGGTGCTTCCGGCCGTTCAACCTCGACAGCAACTCGGCGCAATCTCCGGCCCTTTGAGACATGAAGTCTCCCAGGTGCCATACCTCATCTTCCTCAGCCACGGTATCGTTCCAGTTTTGGATGAGCGCGGAATCATGCTCGTCCATGCTAGAAAAAGGACGCTTGTCGATGCGGAGCACGCGCGGGTCGCCGAAGTGGGTGTCGCTGGTAAAGTAGATCATTGGCAAAACCGATGCCGCATGTTGACGTCGCTCATCTGACCTCCTTAAATTGCCAGTCCGATTTCGGAACAGGCCAACCGTTCTTTGCCGCCCGAAAATCGGCCTCAGCAGCGGCTCTCTTCGTTGCTTAATAATGCCTGTTGCCCAGGCCGTGATACGGATGCGGCCGGCTCTGACGACAACGTTCTGTGGTCTGCTTGCCCGCCGTGTGTTCTGCACGAAAACATACGCGCGCAGTCGAGAGGCTGACGCTCTCGCGGAACGACAGTGGCTGCGACCACCACCAGTCGTTCAACGCCGTCTCGCACCGCACTTTCTTCGATCGGGGACGGCCAAGCGTGAGCTTCACTCCCATAGGAACTTCAGGCGACATGTTCTAACCTTCGAACCGCCATTGTGCGGCAACCTGCTGCTCGACGCCCGGCAATATGACAAGCCGGTGATGGCGCAACAATCGCTCCGGCAATTCTGCGCGGAAAAGTGAAACGCAGTCTGCTAGTCGGAAGTCGTGTGGCCCTCGCGAAACTGCTCGATCTGCTCGGGCTCCTTTTCGTCGAGTTGCGTGATCTCGTTTCTCGCGTCGCCATGGACATGAAGAAGTTCGTCGAGCTTGGCGTGGATGGCTTGCGTGTCCCGGTGTTCGGCACGCTGGATAAACAACGTCATTATCCATGTGATCAGGGTTGCAAGGCCGTGCCATTCCAGTGTTTCCCGACTGAAGATCAGCCACGAAAATCCATAGACGACGACAATCGCAAATGCGTACGGACTTGCGGTCCACGTACCCAAGTCGGTCAGCCAAGAACGCCATCGCATGACAAATCTCCGATTTCTCGACGATGGAACCTTCAGATCGTGCCTGTGTTCCCACCGATGCCAAATCTCTAGAGACTTCACCTGAAACATCGGACGCTCAAGCGGAGGCCCTCGCAATGAAGCCTCTGGGAGCGCTGAGGCGAAAAGGCGCGTACGCGCCGGTTGGGCTTGCCGGGATTTTCAGCGCTTTCACATCACACAAAAAGCTACTTACCACTCAACGAGCGGTCGCAGATCTTTTCCACTCAGCGCACAGCCAAAAAAGCCCCGCCGAAGCGGGGCAGTTTGGGAAAAAGGGGAGTTCTATGGGATCGTGCAGACAGGAACTGCGATAGCTCAGGTCATGGTCCACCTGCGCGATTCCAAACCTCTAACAAGCTGCGTTCCAGCTGGTTCCCTACATTCGCAATATTCGACGGAGAACCTCGTGGAGGCCGGGTTGTTGAATCTCGCGAGCAATCCCAAAGATGTTGGAAAACGTCCACACCTGCAAAAATCTCCCCCATGGCGGGCCGTTATGCGCCTTACGAGCATCGCCAACATGCGAGGGGCGGCGGAGAAGATGTTGGAGACGATCGTAATCAGCGTTGAAGCGATTGGGTTTTCGGTCGCCGCTTGGATTTTGATCATAAAGACCGCAACGCACATTTGGTGGCAATGTCGATACGGCTCCTTGCGCTTTTCCGATAACGTGGCGCTCTTGGCACCGCATGCCGCTTGAACAAGATACTTCGCGCAAAAAAAGCCCCGCTGATTTTGAACTGACCCCCGAAAGTTGGACACCCAACTTCGGGGGTTTTGCATGTCCAAATACAGCAGCGCATTCAAGCAGGAAGTCATTGAGTATTACGGTTGTGGTGAGCGTAGCTACCGGGAGGTAGGTCTGCGCTTCGGGCTTGATTATTCGATGGTGCGGCGGTGGGTCGCCAGCCACGCGGAGCATGGCTTGGCGGGCTTGGCCCGTAAACATAGTCACTATGATGCGCAGTTCAGACTATCGGTCCTCGAACATGTGGAAAGATGGTCTGTCCCGTCGACAGGCGGCCGCGCTTTTCGACATTCGCAACGCCGGTAGCCTCTCAGTCTGGGAGAGGCAATATGAGCGCGGTGGGCTTGAGGCCCTTGCCCCGCGCCGGAGAGGCAAACCGCGATCGATGCCCGAGCCCCCTACCACGGACACCAGCACGGATGGAGCGCAGGATGACGCTGCCAAGAGCCGCGAGGAATTGCTGGCGGAACTGGCCTATCTGCGCATGGAGAACGCCTACCTAAAAAAACTGGAGGCCTTAACGCAGGCGCGTCACGCGCCGAACGGACGCAAGCCGTCCAGGCGTTAAGGCCGCAGCATCCGCTCGACGGGCTGCTGGCGCTTTCGGGCCTGGCGCGTAGCACGTTCTATTATCAGCAGAAGTGCTCTCCTCCGGCGACCGACATGCGGCCCTGAAGGTGACGATCCGATCGATCTTCGATGAACACAAGGGACGCTACGGCTATCGTCGGGTGACGGCGGCGATCCGTGGCCGCGGAGAGGCGGTCAACCACAAGACGGTCCAGCGGCTGATGGTCGAGATGAGGCTGAAGTCCCTGGTTCGGCCGAAGAAGTACCGCTCTTACAAGGGCCAGGCCGGGCACGTCGCGCCAGATCTCATCCAACGGCAGTTCGCTGCTAGGCGCATGAACCAGAAGTGGGCAACCGATGTCACCGAGTTCAATGTCGCCGGCGAGAAGCTCTTCCTGTCGCCGGTCATGGACCTCCACAATGGCGAGATCATCGCGTATGAGATGGCGAGGCGGCCGATCTTCAAGCTGGTCAGGGACATGCTCAACAAGGCATTGACCAAGCTCGATGACGATGACAGGCCGATCCTGCATTCCGATCAGGGATGGCAATATCAGATGCCAGAGTGGAGCCGTATGCTCCAACAAAGCAATGTCGCCCAAAGCATGTCACGCAAGGGCAACTGCATCGACAATGCCGCCATGGAGAGCTTCTTTGCCACGCTCAAGTCCGAGTTCTTCCATCCCAATCAGTTCGACAGCATCGACAATCTGCGAGACGGAATCGACGAATACATCCGCTACTACAACAACGATCGCATCAGGATGAAACTCAAAGGGCTGAGCCCTGTGAAATACAGGACCCAGCCCTCAAATCATCCCAGCCTATGAACCGTCCAACTTTATGGGGTCAGTTTCAACGCGGGGCTAGTGAGCATACGTGGAAAGGCGGCTGCGCTAGGTTGCTGGGAGCGGGCCTAACACATCCTCGCGCCCAACGCGCCGGTGGGGTAAAGGTTCCGCAAAGCCTCAGTTTTTTGGCGTGAGATCACATAAGTCGTCGCGAGTCGGGATATCATAACCTGCTGAGCAACTTTAGCGTCATTCATCTGGGTCGACGACCAAGCAAAGGGAGCGGAAGCGCTACAGAATTGATCCGGGCGCTGGAGATGGGTCAGATTCTTGGTCATTTCAGCCCGGGGAGCCCGAGCGCCCGAACCAGACCCCAAACAGCGTGGCAATCGAAACGATCACCAGGAAGCCGCTGACGATCAAAAGCAAGAGGCTGGGTATCTTTTTCACATCAGGCTGCGGCGGCGGCGGCCCCGGTCGAAACTCCCTGACAACGGCGACGATAAAACAAAAAGCGCTGAAGGCGACAAGGATAGTGCCGGTCGTAACGATCAGGATCTCCGGAACAACGTCTGCGAGCAATGCTTTCGCGCCGATGCCGCTCGCCAGCGCCGTTAACCCCGTCCGCATCCAGGCGGCATATGTGCGTTCCGCTGCATAGATGGTGCGGTCCGCGGCAAGCACCGTGCGACGTTCGGGCCCCTGTTGGTTGTCTTGACTCATTTAGCGACCCTTTGTCTCTAGCCGAGTGCGACGTCGGTGGCTGTTCGCTCGATTTCGGCGCGTCGATGGACGGGCGTTCTTGGGGAGGAACCGAGAAGTGCGTCCAGCTCTTTGCGATCGGCGCCGAACCGCGCGATATAGCGCGCGGCCTGCTGAAAGCCGATCTGATAGCGTTCGGCGAGCTCTTCGGGCGAATATTGCTCAGTGTTCATGACGCACCTCCTTTTGAGAAGAAATTCCTTTTAGGCTGCGGCAGTTCCATAGGCCTTTGAAATCAATCGCCCGTGCGGACGGCGCGCTAATGCCCGCCTTTCTTTCCACCTCGTTGGGGTGCGCGACGCTTGCCAAATCGAGCGAAGTAAAGCCACGGCGGAACTGTGAGGGCTACTCTTCGTTTGATATCGAATCCTGGGGGCCCTCTCTTGATGACAACTCGACTGAACCCGCCACGGCTATCCCCATGGACGGTGCCGTTGATCGCGATCTGCACCTTCGTCAGCTACAATGTGGCGTGGGCAGCAGACCAAAAATCCTCAGCCCCGTCGGAGGCCTTGTTCCTCATTCAGATCATTGTCCTCGTCGTCGCGGGA
This sequence comes from Rhizobium acidisoli, assembly GCF_002531755.2. NCBI lineage: Bacteria > Pseudomonadati > Pseudomonadota > Alphaproteobacteria > Hyphomicrobiales > Rhizobiaceae > Rhizobium > Rhizobium acidisoli. The sequence continues at coordinate 29,761 of NZ_CP035002.1, forward strand.
AGACTGCTTGGCGAACTGATGGTCCGGATGGGTCAACCTTCGATCATGGGCCAGATTATCGGCGGTATTCTGCTTGGACCTTCCGTGTTCGGTCTCCTGCTGCCGGACGCCCAGTCTGCGCTTTTCCCGGAGCAAGAGACCCAGAAGGCGATGACGGACGCGGTCGGGCAACTCGGCATTCTCTTTCTCCTCCTCCTGGCCGGCATGGAAACAGATCTCGCGCTGGCCATCCGATTGCGACGCGCTGCAGCCGGCGTCTCGCTGACAGGGATCGCCATTCCCTTTGCTTTGGGATTTGCTGCCGGGCAATTCATGCCGTCCAGTCTGTTGCCCAACGCAGGCGAACGCCTAGTGACCTCACTCTTTCTCGGGACAGCCCTTTCTATCTCGTCCGTCAAGATCGTTGCCTCCGTCGTGCGCGAGATGGATTTTATGCGTCGAAATGTCGGACAGCTCATCGTCGCTTCGGCGATCATCGACGACACCGTCGGCTGGGTCATTATCGCCGTGACATTCAGCCTGGCAAAAAACGGAACGGTTGATGTTTCCACGCTCGCCCGAAGCGTGATCGGCACGCTCGCCTTCATGGCGTTTAGTTTTACGATTGGGCGACGGATAGTGTTCGAGATTATTCGCTGGACCAACGACAGCTTCAAGAGCGACTTGCCGGTTCTGAGCGGCATCATCGCGATTATGGGCGGGATGGCGATCGTGACTAACGCAATCGGCGTTCATACCGTGCTCGGTGCCTTCGTTGCAGGGATCCTGGTCGGTCAATCACCGATCCTCACACGTCAGATTGAAGGACAACTGCGCGCTTTGACGACGGCACTGTTCATGCCGGTCTTCTTCGGGCTGACCGGCCTGCATACAGATCTAAGTGTGCTTGCCGATCCATCGACCTTGCTTCTCGCGACGGGATTGGTCCTGATCGCCAGCTTAGGCAAGTTTGGCGGAGCCTTCGTCGGATCGAAGATCGGCGGCTTTTCGAACGCGGAAGCGATAGCGCTCGGCTGCGGCATGAACGCCCGTGGCTCGACAGAGGTCATCGTTGCCTCGATCGGCTTGTCGGTGGGTGTCCTCGACCAGCGGCTTTTCTCGGTCATCGTGGCGATGGCGGTCGTGACAACAATGGCGATGCCGCCATCGCTTCGCTGGGCGTTGGCGCGATTGCCAATGCGCGAGGAAGAAAAGGAGCGGCTCGCCTCGGAGGCTTTCGAGAAGGACAGCTTTCTGTCGAGGTTCGAACGCATTTTGCTCGCTATCGATCATTCCCCGAACGGCGACCTCGCCGCGCGACTTTCAGGTCATTTTGCGGCACTAAGAAAGATGCCGGTGACGGTTCTCGATGTCGACGGTGATGACGGCGCCGCCGAGAAGCAGCTTGATGCTGGCACTGGCTCGGACAGCCGCGCGAAGGAGATCAGTCAACGCGTTCAGTCTACCGCGGAGAAAGCCGTTGAGACCCAGGCTGTGGTGGGAGAGAGCGGCGAGGCCGTTGGGGAGCTTCATATCAGCGTCCGCAAGAAGGACGCTGAGCTCCAGAAAGTGCTGACCGAGATTTCAGAGAAGGGGCACGATCTCATGTTCGTCGGGGTAGAGCCTACGACGGGCGCAAAAGGCGGTTACGCTGATCGACTGGCGTCGATGATCTCCGCCTTCGCCGGCACAACAGCAATCATTACGTCGCGTGGGCGTCTGCCAGAAAAAGATGCCGATCTTCGGATTCTTGTGCCCGTCAGCGGCACCGAGCGATCAATGAAAGCTGCCGAATTTGCTTTGGTCGTTGCGAAAGCCACCGGATCGACAATTACGGCCGTCTACTTCCGGGAGACAAGGCAGGCAATACCGGTTTCTCGCGTGAGCGATGTAACCGACACTCATAGGGCCGCTTTTCGAAAGCTCGATCAAATCGCTGCTTTTCACGGCGTTGATATCGACAAGGTGGTGTCGGCAGGCTCCTCGCCGGAACTCGCCATCCTCAGACACGCTCGTCGCGGGCGGTTCAACCTCATCATTCTCGGCGTGAGCAGGCGTGCGGGCGAGGATCTGTCTTACGGCACCGTTGCAGATACGCTTCTTGAAACGGCTGATCGTTCGTTCGTTTTTGTGGAGACATGAACTCCGGTCCGCCGAAGACATTCAGGAGAGCTGAGTGGTTGGTTGTTTCATCTACCGTATCGCAACCCGCGGGCGATTTACGTGCGCAAACGGGGGGAGCTCTAAACTCGGACAATCGGACAAGGGCCCCTGGAACCTTCGCCTGCGGTTGGGCATTGCCGTTGAAAGTCCATCAACAGGAGGTATCGGCGCTCCCAAGCGACAGAAGTTTCGAAAGATTATCGCACGGCGAGCGACGGCTGGAGCAGCCTTCACTTCTTGCCAAATCCACGAGGACGACAGCGTGATGGCTAAGCGTGCATCAAGCGATCGGGCGTTCGGGCTACCGCTCGATATCCAGCCCATGGAAGCCCGCTCAGCGGACGACTTACCAGATGACCGGGGCTGGCAGTATGAGCCCAAATGGGATGGGTTTCGCTGTCTGGTGTTCAAGGAAGGCAGCGCCGTGGACCTCCGGGCGAAATCGGGGAAACCACTTGGACGCTATTTTCCCGAGATCTCAGAATTCTTTGCAAATCTGTCGCTCGAGCGCTTCGTGGTCGACGGGGAGCTTGTGATCGACATCGACGGGAAGCTTTCATTCGACGCATTGCAGATGCGCCTGCACCCGGCTGAAAGCCGCGTCCAGAGGCTGTCCGCCGAAACCCCTGCGAAACTGGTTCTTTTCGATATGCTGATGGGCATCGATGGTGTTCCTATCCTTGATCAGGACTTGGAGTTTCGCCGCGCTGCTTTGGAGGCGATCGCAAAGGATGTCGTGAACAAAGGGCGCCTGATCTTGTCGCCCTTCACGCGCGATCGGATTGAAGCAACACGGTGGCTGTCGGCATCTGGTGCTGATACCGATGGTGTCGTGTGCAAGCGCGTTGACGGGCTCTATTTACCGGGCGAGCGGGCAATGATGAAGGTGAAGCGGTTGAGGACGGCCGACTGTGTCGTTGGCGGTTTTCGGTATCAGAGTGACAGCCACTTCGTGGGCTCTCTTCTCCTCGGTCTTTACAACGATCAGGGCGACCTCGACCATGTTGGCTTCACGTCCACGATCACAGACGCCGAGCGGCCGGAACTGACGTCGAGGCTTGAAGCGCTGCGAGGCGGGTCGGGCTTTACCGGCAAAGCACCAGGTGGGCCAAGTCGATGGAGCACAAGGCGGTCGTCGGAGTGGGAGCCCCTGATGCCCGAACTTGTTGTCGAGGTGCGCTTCGACCATGTGACCGGCCACCGCTTCCGGCACGGCACGAAGCTTCTTCGGTGGCGCCCCGACAAGCGGCCGACGCAGTGCAAGTTTGAGCAGATCGAGCGATAACGTGGCAACAGGCGCAGGCACTTGAGGACCCGCTCCGGCTGCTCGACACGGGCAGGGGACGGCAAGGGCAACGGCATCCTCACCTTCGACGACTGGCAGTCTATGCCGATGGCCTGATCGGCGACCGCGTGCCGGATCTGCCCGACGAGACCGGCACGCTATGGCCCCGAAATGTTGCGAATATTTTCCAACCCACGGCGGAAGCACCGCGAACCTCAATCTCGGCTCGGAAAACGGGCTTCGTTTTAGGATGAAGTCGAAGACGAGGATAGCTTGCTTTGCTCGCATCCACTCTGCGCTAAATAACCGTCTGCAGGCCAAGCTCGACGACACGGCCGCTGGGAAGCCCGAAATAATCTGTGGCATTGCTGGCGTTCTGGGCAAGGGCGATGAACAGCCTGTCCTGCCAGAAGGGCATCCCTCCCTTCTTCGACGGCAGGTTCGTTCGGCGCGACAGGAAAAAGGACGTCGACATGATATCGAACTTCAGCCCGAGCTTGCGCACGAGCGCGAGCGCACGGGGGATGTTCGGCGTCTCCATATAGCCGAAGGTAATGACCAGTCGAGAAAATATCGGGTTGAAGCTCACAAGAAAAATCTTTTCCTCATCCGGGACGAAGGGTGTCGTCGCCGTCACGACGCTGAGGATGATATTCTGCTCATGCAGAACCTTGTAATGCTTCAGGCTGTGCAGGAGCGCTGTCGGCGCGCCCTCGACGTCACTTGCCAAGAAGATGGCCGTGCCGGGAACGATCAGTGGCCTCTTGTTTGCCAGCTTGTCAACGATCGCCGACAAAGGGATTTCCTCGGTTTTGGTGCGGGCGGCAAGCAGACGCCGCCCGTGCATCCATGTATGCATGATCAGGCCCATCGTGCAGGCGACGGCAACCGGCACCCAGCCCCCATCGGCAAATTTGGCGACGTTTGCCGCCAAAAAGCCAGCGTCGATGAGAAAGAGCGGTACCACAACAGCTGCCGCGGCGGCCGCACTCCAGCTCCAGATGCGCAGCATGACGACGTAAAGAAGCATAGATGTAATCAGCATCTCGCCGGTCACAGCGATGCCGTAGGCTGCAGAAAGCCCGCTTGAGTTGCGGAAGTGGAGAACCAGGGCGACCACGAAGATGAAGAGGAAGGAATTGACCTGAGGCATGAAGATCTGCCCGGAATGCGTTTCAGACGTGTGCAGGATCTGGAGCCGGGGCAGCAGGTTCAGATGCATGGCCTGACGCACGAGGGAGTAGGCTCCCGAAATGACCGCCTGGCTTGCAATCACGGTTGCCGCAGTTGCAAGGCAGACCATTGGGATTTTTGCCCAGTCCGGGTGCATGCCGAAGAATGGGTGAGTAGCCATCTCCGGATTTGAAAGCACGAATGCGCCCTGTCCGAAGTAGTTTAGCAGAAGGCAGGGGAAAACCAGGATGAACCACGCGGTAACGATCGGCTTGCGTCCAAAGTGGCCTAGGTCGACATAGAGCGCTTCGGCTCCCGTCACTGCGAGAAAAACCGCGCCAAGAACGGTGATCGTGGTGCCGGCGTTGCTTGTCGCATAGCGAAGCGCATGAACGGGATCGACAGCCCAGAGCACTGCCGGGTCGTCGAGAATATGGATCGCCCCACTGACGCCCAGCACCAGGAACCATAGCGCCATGACAGGCCCGAACACGGCGGCGACGCCTCCAGTCCCGAAACGCTGGACGAAGAAGAGAAGCGCGATTATTGTTAAGGTGAGCGGGACGATCCAGGCCGAAAGTCCAGGTGCGACGACCTGAATTCCTTCGACAGCGGAGAGAACCGAGATAGCCGGAGTGATAATCGCGTCGCCAAGGAAGAGGGATGCACCGGCGACACCGAGAACAAGGACCCAGACAGGTCTGCCAACGAGGCTTTCTCGCGCGAGCGTCATCAGAGAGAGCGTGCCGCCCTCTCCACGATTGTCCGCCTTCAGGACGAAGGTGACGTATTTGATGGTCACGACGATCGTCAGCGCCCATACGATCAGGGAGAGAATGCCGAGTACATTGTCCCGATGCGAACCGGTCCCAGCCGTTGCACGAAGGGCTTCGCGAAACGCGTAGAGCGGGCTCGTGCCGATATCACCGTAAACAACGCCCAAAGCGGCAAGGACGAGCGACGGCAAACCGCTGCGGGTTGCGCGTTCCAGCTCGGGATCTTCTGATCGAAGTTGCGGGTGGGCCACCGAAGGCTCGCAGTTAAAGGAGAATGCCGATCGAACGCGCCGGCAGGGAAAACTATCAGAGAAGCGAGTCTTTGCCGACGACTTCTAACGAGCTTAGTCGACCAGGGGTTCCAACGTCCGAACTGCCCGGACCTGTCGGGCCGGAGCCCCATGTCGTCAATGACGCTAATCGATCACTGTCCAGGAAACACGCGCTGAGTCTCCGCCCCGGCGTCGAGCTTGTCGTGTTTGGCTTGCAAGGTTGCTGCCCGATCGGAAATTTTTTCGCTGCGATCGTCTTGAAACTGAAAATCCGCTGAACCAAATCAATTGCCGCCGGCCGCTAACGACAGGGCTGGCCTTGCTGGAAGCGGATGTTTCCAGCACTTCTGTACCCATGTTGCTTTAAGGAGGATATGGCTATGGCAACATCATACGACTATGCACCCCTTTTCCGCTCAAGCATTGGCTTTGACCGGGTTTTCGATCTTCTTGAAAATGCTCAGCGAGCGCGCTCACTCAGCGATTGGCCACCCTATGACATCGTCAAGACGGGCAATGACAATTACCGGATTTCGATTGCGGTGGCCGGTTTCGGTCAAGACGATCTCGACATCACATTCCAGTCTAACCTTCTAACGGTAACGGGGAAAAAGCAGGAAGCCTCTGCGGAAGGCTATCTGCATCGGGGCATCGCCGGTCGCCCGTTCGAGCACCGGTTCGAACTGGCCGATCATGTACGGGTGAACGGAGCCGACCTGAGCAATGGTCTTCTGTCCATCGATCTTGTTCGAGAAGTCCCGGAGGCTTTGAAGCCGCGAAAGATTGACATTCAAAGCGCTCCGGCCCCGGCACAAATCGAAGCCCGAAAGGCCGCATGAGCTGGATAACGCGTCAAAGGGCCCCGTCGCGACGGGGCCCCTGGAACGTAAGGGTTGGAAGGGAGAGAGAGAGATGAAACCCGACATGTTCGAAAGGCCTGTTTCTATTCTGGTCGGACTTGGTTTTCCGGCCAAGGTTTGTTCGGTGATGGACGCATACCGACATCTGGTCGAGTGGCCGATATCGCTCAGGGACAATGGCCACGCCGTTGCCCTGAAAGCGTGTGCGGCAGCTCTGCGGGGCGAGATCGAAGCGGAAACCGCCCGCGGACTGTTTGCCGCCTTTGCCGAAAAACATGATCTACTGGCGCCCGAGGTCGATGGCGCAGCCATATCGCGTTCGCGACACGATAGAGATCCGCATATTCGCTGAGGGCAGACAATTCCGCGAATTGTAGGCCCGCCACCTCACTGAGCGTCGCTGCACACCGCGGCGGCGCCAGTCACCTGACATCAAATTTCGCCCGGCCAGGGGCTCCTTGAGTGATCCCGAATGCCGGCTCGGGCCTTGTCGATGTGCGGGTCCCTCCCGTAGCTGTGATTTTGCTTGGGACAAGCGTCCGCGACGCATTTCATGGGCTTTCTCACCGCGTCTCTGAAGCGGCCGAAAACCGCAGCACGTTTTTAGCGCGGCCTCGCGCCATGCCACGGATGAAATTTCTTAGGGATCCTTTCCGATGGCAGGAGCTACCTGGCGATCCCTTGCTATGATAAACTCAAAAAACTTCAAAATTCTGATTGACTCTGATCGAATTGGGCCAGAAAATAGCATCGATCTCGCAAATATCCTCGCAGGAGCCTTCAGTGAATCAGGCAGGCGGAGTGAAGGTCGATCGCTTGGATGCTATCCGCAGCCATCTCTACGCGAACGGCTTTTCCACGATTCAGACGCTCGCCGACGCGATCGGGGCATCGCTTGCCACCGTGCGCAGAGACCTTCAGATTCTTGAGCAGGAGGGGGCGATCGATCGTGTGCACGGCGGAGCCCGAATTGCTGACGGGTCGTCAGTCGAAGTCGCGTTTCAGGAGCGCGAAAAGCGTCATCTATCGGCCAAGCGAGCCATTGCGACTGCTGCCTATGATTTGCTGCAACCGCGCACGGCAATTTTCCTCGATGCCGGGACCACCGTCCTGCAGCTCGCACGCCTCATCAGGATTAACCCGGTTCCGCTTAGGATATTTACAAACGGCCTGACGGTGGCGCAGGAGTTCCTGAACATTCCGAACCTCGAAGTGGTGCTTCTCGGTGGCCAGCTGCGCAGCGAAAATGCATCCTTGGTCGGGCCACAGGCAGAAGCGATGATCGAGACCATTTGGTTCGACCAGCTCTTTCTTGGCGCAAGCGCCATCAGTCCCGATGGCTCCATCTATAGTGTCGATAGCGCGGAAGCCAGCCTCAATCGGCGGATGCTGGCTCGATCGGCAAATCGCTTTGTCCTGGCCGACTCGTCGAAATTCGGGACGATGGCGACCTACAAGGTGGCGCCGCTCAACACGGCAAAGGTCATTACCGATTCCGCACTTGCGCGCCATTGGCGCGAGGAACTGATTAATTTCGGGGTCGACGCCACGATCGCGGAGCTGCGGGGCAAGTCATGAACGACGAGCTGATCCTTGGCATTGACGGGGGTGGAAGCAAGGTTCTGGTCGCCCTCGCGGATCGCAGTGGCCGCATCGTGCGCAGCTCCCGCGGCCGCGGCGTCAATCCGATGGACAATCCGAACTGGCTGGAAGAGCTGGAGCAGCATCTCGTTCCTTTCAGCAATGAAGCAAAGTTGATGGCGGTCGCCGCAGGGCTTCCCGCCTATGGTGAGGTCGCACGTCTATCCGCCCTGCAACGCGATGCAATCCAACGCGCCTTCCCAAACGCACTTTGCCAAGTTCTCAATGACGTCGATGCGGCGCACCTTGGCGCTTTTGGCGGAAACCCCGGCATCCTCATTCTCTCCGGTACGGGTTCGATGGCCTGGGCACGCAATGAGAGCGGCCGTTCGGCACGCACCGGCGGCTGGGGCGATCTGATCGGCGACGAAGGAAGCAGTCACTGGATTGGGCGGAGGGCGCTCAGCCTCATCAGCCAAAGCCTTGACGGCCGCGCTCCTTCGACCGCTCTGTCGACGGCACTATTCGAACATCTCCGCATCGATCCTGCCGATCCCATGAACGGGCTTGGCGACTGGGTGAGCTCGCTCTCAAACCCAAGGGCGGAAATTGCAGCGATTTCACTTCTCGTGGATCGCGTCGCATGCAATGGCGACGGGGGCGCCATCGGGTTGCTGGAGCAGGCCGCCGACGAACTCGCAAAGCACCACCGTGCGATCTCCCGGCATTCTGATGCCATTGCCGATTGGACCTATGCAGGCGGAACCTTTTCCAGCCGGCTCCTTTTGGAATTGCTTGAGCGGAGGGTTGAAAAACCTCCGGCGCCACCGAAACTTCCTCCGATTGGTGGCGCCCTTCTGGCTGCCGCCCAACTTCTCGACTGGCCCTTGGACGAGGACTGGATCGGGCAAATCGCGGCCACTTGCCAGAGCATTGGCGCGCACGCGACTTAAACGGAGCATCAAGAACAACGAAGGATGGGAACATGCAAAAATTTGTCTTGCGACTCATTGGTTCAGCAGCCTTGGCCATTGCCATGCCCGCCTTGGCGGACGACGCAAAGCCGCTCGCCGGCCAGTCGATCACGGTGTTGATGCCGTCACCCCAGGGTGCGACCATCGCGACGGACTTCGAAGCAGAGACCGGCATTCATGTCGACCTTCAGACGCTCTCTTGGGACGATATTCGGCCTAAGCTGGTGACTGCCCTCGTCGCGGGCACTGCGCCGGCGGACGTTACCGAATTCGACTGGTCATGGACCGGACAATTCAGTGCCGCAGGCTGGTTCTTGCCGCTGAATGATGTGATCGATCCCGACACCGTAACGGATATCGGTGTTGCGAAGATTTTCACCGTCGATGGCAAGCTTCTCGGCGTTCCCTATACGAACGACTTCCGAGTGATGCTGGTCAACAAGAAGCATTTTGCCGATGCCGGGATATCGCAAATGCCCAAGACGCTCGACGACCTCGTTGCGGCCGCCAAGAAAATCAAGGAAAAGGGCATCGCCCAGTATCCCATCGGCCTGCCGCTTTCGGCAACCGAGGGTGCCTCAACGAGCTGGTATCTATTGACGAAGGCCTTTGACGGCGAGCTTTTCGACAAGGACTTCAAACCGCTCTTCACGTCTCCCGACTCGGCTGGTTATAAGGCGCTCGCTTTCGAACTGATGCTTCTCAAGGAGGGGCTTGTCGATCCTGCATCCACCGGCCTCAAGGACAGCCAGATCAACGAAAGCATGTTCGGGCAGGGCATCACGAGTATCATGGTCTCCGGCGAGCCCGGACGTCTCGGCCAGATGAACGATCCAAACCAGTCGAAAGTCGCCGGCCAGGTAGAAGCCATTCTAGTGCCGACCGAGAGCGGCGAAACGCGCAGCTTCGGTCTTCCCGAGGCCCTTGCCATACCAAACGTCTCTCTCAACAAAGAAGCAGCCGTCGCCTTCGTCAAGTGGTTTACGAGCAAGGACTTCCAGAAGAAGAATGCGGCAAATGGCTTCCTGCCAACCCGCACTTCGGCCCTTTCTGAACTGAACGAGGCCGGCAAGCTGAATAGCGGTGATGTTCTGGTAGCGCAGTCCAAGACCGTCGAGCCTCTTTTCCCGCAAGGCACCCCGCCCTGGTATCCTCAATTCTCGAGTGGTGTGAATACAGCGATTAACAGCGCGGCCAAAAGCCAGATGAGCGTCGATCAAGCGATGGAGGCAATCGCTTCTGCTGCCAAGCAAGCGATGGCGCAATGACTGCCTTGGCGTCCGAGGGTCTGTCGAGCAAGCGTGGTATCGGGTTCAAGACCGACACCACGCTTGGGCTTTTGCTGATCTCACCGATCGTCATCACGATGGCCGCGTTGGTTTTCTACCCAATGGGGCGAACTTTCTGGGACAGTCTACACAGGGTCAATCCTATGCAGGCTGGCACCCCCTTCGTCGGCCTGGAAAATTACAACCGGATGCTCTCCGATGGCCAACTCGCGACGGCATGGAGCAATACGCTCATCTACGTCGTTCTGGCAGTCATCGCAGAAACCGTATTCGGTGTTCTTGCGGCCGCGCTCATCAATCAGATCAAGGTCGGCCGGCAATGGGTTCTCGCTGCAGTGATCCTGCCCTGGGCACTGCCCGGTGTCGTGAACTCGGTCATCTGGCTTTGGATTTATCAGCCTGGCGCGGGCCTGTTGAACGGCATTCTTTCTGCCCTCGGCCTCGCATTTGAAAATCACGTCTGGTTCAACGATCGCAACAGCGCAATTGTTGCCGTGACAATCGTCCACGTCTGGCGAATGATGCCGCTGACGATCGTTATTGTTCTCGCCGCAATGCAGAGCATACCCACGCATCTTTACGAGGCCGCGCGGATCGACGGTGCCTCGCGCCTGCAGATGTTTGGATCGGTAACCCTGCCACTCGTTCGCAGTGCGATCGCGGTCGCGATGACGAATGCGACGGTAAACGCCTTCAACCTTTTCGACGAAGCCTGGGTCCTTTCTGGCGCCAGCCTCGAAACCAGGCCGGTGCTGGTCCAGATCTACCTGGAGACGTTCCAGAACCTTCGCTTTTCCTACGGAATGGCTCTGTCGGTGGTGATCACGCTGGTCTCGCTTTTGATCTCCCTCGTCTACGTTCTCCGCGTCTACCGCAACACACGGTTCGACTGATGAAACCCACTCTTGCCTACCGAATGATGATCTGGGTTGGTGTCCTTGTACTGCTGATCTGGTCACTGGGGCCGATCTACTGGACCATCGTGAGCTCGGTCACGCCAAGCGAAGCCTTTTCGGTCCGGCCTATCAACTTTTTTCCGCGACACTTTACGCTGGATCACTTCTCCAGATTGTTCGGTATTGACATTGCGCGCATCGGAGGAGTGGAGGTTTTCAAGCAGTTTCGCGCCGCTTTGCTGAATAGCATCGTGACCTCGGTCGCTGCCACGCTGTTCTGCGTGGCAATATCCGCCCTCGGAGCCTACGCCTTCACCCGGCTTCAGTTCCCCGGTAGGAAGACACTTTTCGTTGCGGTCGTCGCGACACTAGCCATTCCCGCTTACGCGGTCCTGATCCCGCTCTATCAGATCATGATCAAGCTGCATCTCGTCGACACCTATGTCGGCATCGCGCTGATTTACGTGTCGGCTTTCCTGCCGCTTTCGCTCTGGCTGCTCAGGAGCGTCTTCGAAGCTCTTCCGATCGCGCTGGAGGAAGCAGCCCAGCTCGATGGAGCAGGCAGGCTGTACATCTTCTTCAACATCGTCTTGCCGCTCGCAGCGCCTGGGTTGACTGCGGCGGCGATCCTGACCTTCCTTGGGGCCTGGGGACAATACCTTGTCCCGCTCATTTTCTCGCCGCAGGCGACGAAACCCTTGACGGTGCTCATCCCGGAATTCGTGACGAAGAACTTCATCGATTACGGTCTGATTACGGCCAGCGGCTCGATCGCGATCGTCATCCCCGCCCTCGTGGTCATTTTTCTCAACCGTTACCTTGTCAGCGGCTTGCTGGCTGGTTCGGTCAAATAATCGGAGACTCCATGAATACGACCGAAAAGGTTATTTTCGAGCAATTTTCTTATTGGGAAAAAGCCATCGGCGTAAACCAATCCGGTGATCGTTCCAAGCTACTCGTCTTTGTAGGCTGCGGCACTTCGTTCAATCTCGCGCTCTCGCTCGCGGCCTGTTCCAACATGTCAGGGCGAAAGGCGATCGCAGTTCCCGGCGCCGAATGGGCAAACCGGCCCTCGGCATTTTGGTCGGAGTGGCGTGATACGCATGTGGTGGCGCTTTCGCGGAGTGGGGAGACGACGGAGACAGTCACTGCCGCGAAAGCGAGCCGCGACGCCGGCGCATTCGTCACGGCACTGACCGTCGAACCGGAAAGTTCTCTTGCCAAAAATTGCGACCAATTGGTTTCTGCCGAGACCCATCCTGATGAAGGCATCGTCATGACGGTCTCGGCGAGCCTGATGGTTCTTCTTGGCCTGCAGATGATCGGGCAGCATGTTCCAGGCTCCGTTGTCGGCTCCGCCCGCAGGCTCGCCGACGCTCTCGATCACGCGCTCCCCGGCATCATCACAGACAAAACGCACTTCGTGTTTCTTGGGAGCGGTCCCTTGTTCGGCATCGCCCTGGAAGGCGCGCTGAAGCTCATGGAGATGAGCCAGATCATGACACAAGCCTTCCACCCTTTGGAATATCGTCATGGGCCGATCAGCCTGGTCGATGGAAAAACGGTTGTGGTGATGCTCTACAGCCCGGACCAGCGAGAGGCGGAGTCGAAACTGGTTCGCGAATTGAATGAGAAGGGTGCAATCGTCATTGGCTTCGGCGGTCCAGGGGATGTGGAACTTGCCGTCGATGACGATCTTTCCCTCGCCGGTCTGGTCGTCCTTCCAGCGCTGCAGGTCCTTGGTGAGCGGGCCGCCCAAGCTCGGCAGATCGATACGGTTTTTCCCCGCCACCTGACCAAGGTCGTGAAGCTGGAATGACCCCGATCGAAATGCCAGCGAGGACGACCCCGGAGAGGGACGGGGCTCCAGCCACGCGCTGGGTGGATTCGACCGCGGCGAAGTGGTCCGTTTGTAAATTACGCTTAAACGACTATTTTATGTGAACCAATCCTCCTCTCGCTCGACGAGAGGGAGGACACGACCGGGAGCAAGTCATGTGCAGAAATATCAAGCCCCTGTTCAATTTCGATCCGCCAGCGACGGACGATGAAATTCATGACGCGGCACTTCAATTCGTGCGGAAGTTGAGCGGAACCACCAAGCCCTCGAAACGCAACGAGGCGGCGTTCGAGCAGGCGGTCTTTGCGATCGCAAGGTGCGCCCACGAGCTGCTCAGTTCGCTGGAGACCTCTCAACCTCCTCGCGATCGAGAAGAAGTTGCCGCAAAGGCGCGCGCGAGAACAGCGATCCGCTTCGCGTAAGCGAGAACAGGCCACCTGACTCGTAACCCGAGCAGATGCGCGAGGCTTGGCGAGAGCAGCGCAACGGCACCTGCAAACGTGACGGCTGACAACACCACGGCAACTACATCTCCATCCCATTTGCGCTAGCTGGCCCATTGGAGGATGAGGTGCAGAGACTTCGAGCAGGTTCATCATTGCGATCGAACGTGGCGAAGGTTGGTAATGACTTCGGGCATGGATGTGACGCAGACGACGCATCAGGTCGAGGCTGACGCGCGGCTTTGGTGTCGGAATATTTTTCAGAGGTGAATGTATCGGGTTGAAAGAATTCAGTCCACGTTCAAGTGTTTGCTGTCGTGTCTGGCTGATCGGCAGCCAGACTCGCGCTTTAGAGCGGGATGATTTTAGGTGGAATCGCAATTGGGATTCCCTTTTGGACGCAAATCAGATTCATCCTTCAGGCCGGTAAGGAGGCCGGTCTGGATGGCGAGACCTTTTTCGAATGATCTGCGAGAGCGTGTTGTCGGGGCGGTGACGCAGGAGGGGCTGTCGTGCCGGGCTGCGGCCAAACGCTTCGGTATTGGCATCAGCACCGCGATCGATTGGGTACGGCGGTTCCACGCAACGGGCAGCGCAGCACCCGGCCAGATGGGCGGCCACAAGCCGCGGGCGATCTGCGGTGGCCACCGGGAATGGCTTGTCGAACGCTGCCGCGCGAGTGCGTTCACGCTGCGCGGGCTGGTCGCGGAATTGGCGGAGCGGGGTCTGGACGTGGATTACCGGTCCGTCTGGGCCTTCGTCCGGGATGAAGGGCTGAGTTATAAAAAAAGACGCTGGTCGCCAGCGAACGGGAGCGACCCGACGTCGCCGCCAGGCGGGCGCGCTGGCTGAAGCATCGCCATCGCATCGATCCGGCCCGTCTTCTCTTCATCGACGAAAGTGTGCTGCAGAGCAGCGGAAGGAGTTCGACATGAACTAAGACCGTAGCGTAAAGCTGCGTGAATGATGGGGGACGGCCCTCCGGGATCGGCTTTCAGGAGCAGGTCTCAAACCAGTCCGAGCTGCTGCGGTAAAGAGCCGTGGTGGTGAGCGTCGGATGAAACGTTCGGACGAGATCCGAGCAGGTGCATGTTCAAAAGACGAACGAAAGTGAACCCTCCGAAGACGCGTCGTTATGAACGTAGGTGTCGTCGAAACCAGGACCGTTTCGTCATCCTGGGACAAGTCCGCCAGATGCCTGATGACCGGGCGGGCGGCGACCGGCGTAGAGGGGGCGTGAGTTGGACATAGGCTTTCACGCGGAACTGCAGGAACCAGGCTCCTGATGCCAAGGGAGAAGCTCAAGCGGCGCAAACCGCAAGGCGAGAGTACCGATGCGGGAGACTGGGGCGGACCGACCCGTAAGAGCGTCGAGGACCCTGTAATGGGGTCGGAGCAAAGGGGGCGGATCAGGTGGTCGTATTGTTTGAAACAACTGGAAACAGGATGACTTCGGAAAGTACGGCAGACAAGCCGTTTCGAATTGAGAAACGGCAAGTGTACGAAGCTTATAAAGCGGTCAAAGCCAACCATGGCGCAGCCGGGGTGGACGGCGAGACTTTGGAAATGTTCGAGAAAGACCTTGCGAGGAATCTCTACAAGATCTGGAATCGGATGTCGTCCGGAGCCTACTTTCCGCCACCGGTGCGTGCCGTCTCCATTCCGAAGAAGACTGGAGGCGAGAGGGTTTTGGGTGTGCCGACTGTCAGCGATCGGATCGCGCAGATGGTAGTCAAAGCAGATGATTGAGCCGGATTTAGACTCCCTCTTTCTTCCAGACTCATATGGGTACAGGCCGGGGAAGTCGGCCTTGGATGCCGTCGGCGTGACGCGCCAGCGGTGTTGGAAGTATGATTGGGTTTTGGAATTCGACATCAAAGGACTGTTCGACAATCTTCCACACGATCTCTTGCTGAAGGCGGTCAGGAAGCACGTTACATGCAAGTGGGCTCTGCTCTACATCGGAAGATGGCTGGCAGCGCCGATGGAGAAGAATGGTGAGATTGTTGCGCGAACGTGCGGCACCCCGCAAGGCGGTGTTGTCAGTCCCTGCCTCGCCAATCTCTTCATGCACTATGCGTTTGATTTGTGGGTGACGCGGATGCATCCCGACCTACCATGGTGTCGATATGCCGACGATGGTCTTGTTCACTGCCAGAGCGAACAACAAGCCGAAGCCCTCAAGCTGGAGCTGAGTGCTCGCCTCTCAGCATGCGGACTGCAGATGCATCCGACAAAGACCAAGATCGTTTACTGCAAGGATCAACGGCGCAGAGAGGCGTATCCGAATGTCGCATTCGATTTTCTCGGGTATCAGTTCAGGCCGCGACGGGTGGCGAACACACAGCGGGACGAGTTCTTCTGTGGCTACACGCCTGCGGTCAGTCCGACGGCGCTCAAGTCAATGCGGGCGACGATCAAAAGCTTGAACATCCCGCGGCAGACGCCGGGGACGCTGGCCGAAATTGCCAAACAGCTCAATCCGCTCCTCCGGGGATGGATTGCCTATTATGGACGGTACAGTCGCTCGGCCCTGTCTACTCTGGCTGATTACGTCAATCAGAAACTCAGGGCTTGGATCAGGCGGAAGTTCAAGCGCTTTCAGTCCCATAAGACGCGTGCCAGTCTCTTCTTGCGAAAGCTGGCACGGGAAAATCCGGGGCTGTTCGTACATTGGAAGGCGTTCGGAACGAACACGTTTACCTGATGGGAGCGGTGTGAATCGAGAGGTTCACGCACCGTTCTGCGAGAGGCCGGCAGGTGAAATCCCTCCGGTGTACTCACCCCTGGACGAAGACGAACATGGCGCCGCTCAGAGGCTGGGCGCCGCGTGGCGAACGGCTCTTGGGCAAAGCTCCTTTCGGCCATTGGAATACGATGACGTTCATCGCCGCGCTTCGAACCGACCGCGTCAGCGCACCATGGATCATCGATGGCCCCATCAACGCCGAGCGCTTCCTCATCTATGTCGAAAAGGTGCTGGTGCCAGAGCTCAAACCTGGCGACATCGTCGTGATGGACAATCTCGGCTCGCATAAAGCCAAGGCGATCCGGGTCGCCATCCGTAGGGCCGGCGCCCGACTATTCTTTCTGCCGCAATACTCCCCAGATCTCAATCCGATCGAGAAGCTCTTCGCCAAGATCAAACACGGGCTGCGACAGGCACAGGCCAGAACCCGCAACGCCATCGACGACGCACTGGCAGCCATCCTCCAAACCGTCTCGCCAAAAGAGTGCCTAAACTACTTCAAGGAAGCCGGATATGAACGGACGTAAAATCATCCCGCTCTAGATGCCCGCAATGCCATCCGGAGTAATTTCATTGCCAAGGGAGGGAGATCAGATTTCAGTTCGAGATAACAGACGACATCGTTATTGCGCAAGTTTTTGGTCTGCTCGAAGATCGGGAAGCCAAACTCGCGCTTGGGTTTGATGGCCCGACGACAGTGCCAAGCTTGCGACAATTACGACCATAGCAATCAGGATGACGACGACCGGGAAAATCGTTCCAGAGGGCTTATCTTCATTGTAGATCATTGATTACTCCTGGGGCCCGGCGACGCAGAGGCGCCGCCGGGAAACGCTTGCTAAGCCTCGATGATGTAGACGATCGTGAGCGCATTTGGATCGACGATGACGATCCGGCCGTCCGCAAGGATGAAGAAGCGGTAGCCTTCGTACTGAGGTACGATCTTAACAATGCGCGTCGGCAGCCGCTCAAGCCGGACCTTCTTCGGGATTTTCGTTCCGACGGAGACCGTGAAGTCTACTTCCTTCACTGGTGCAACATGGACCTCCTTCACCACCGTTCGAATTTCGGTCTGCTGTTCGACGGAGATGCTAACGTTGGTTTTTGTGTTTGAAGTCTGATTGTCAGTCGACGTGTTCTTGTTGGTTTCAGAAGAGCTTTTGTTGGTCGTCGACGAGTTCTGGTCGGTCGATTGCTTTGACGCATCACCACTTTGCGTGGCGCTCCCGTTGCTGGTTCCCTCTGCCGGTTTGGCATTTTGCGTGCTGCTCTTGGAGCCTGATGTTGCCGAGCCGCTGGCATCCGTGCCATCGGGCTTGGTAGCAGGCTTTTGTTCGGTGGTGGCGCCACCGTTGGCGTCCGTGCCACCGGACTTGGTTTCCGCCGATGGCTTGCCGGACGCGCTTCCGCTCGTTGAACTGTTGTCAGTCGAAGGCTGCTTGGCGCTCTTTTGCGTGTCCGAACCCTGACCGGATTTCTGCTGCGACGACTGATCCTTGCTTTGTGGGCACACTCCAGAGGCATCCGGAGTGCAGTCGGCGCCCATGCCGGTAGCGTTAGAGCCGGATTGTGAACCAGATTTCGCCTCCGGCTGAGAGCCGGATTGAGCCTGCCCGCTCTTCTGTGCGTCCTGCTGTGCTGCTGCCGGCAATGTTAAAAGCGGCGATACGCTCAGCGACAGCGCGGCGAGCATCATTGTGAGATGATTGCTTTTCATGTTCAAACTCCGGATTGTCGGACACACCATGGGGCCGCATCTCGCGGCGCACGCGTACCTCATTGTTGGCGGTAGGAACCACCCACTGTCATTGGATGATCTGAATGACCTTTCTGGAGGAAGGTTCGACGATCACACGCTGATCGTTGACAATCGCGTACGAATACTTCCGGTCATCGGGGATCGGCGTCACGACCACTGTCTCCGGCAGGGGCTGTCCCACGACCAGCTTTTCCTTCACCACAACACGCTCGCTGGGTGCCGGAGCCTGTTGGACATAGGTCACTACCTTCTGCGGCGGTGGATCAATGACGCTTCCTGCCACACCGCCCACGATGCCCCCCACAGCAGCACCGACCGGGCCGCCAACGATAGCACCCGTCGCAGCACCACCTGCTGCGCCTGTCACTGTCGACGACTGGGCAAAGGCAGACGTCGATGCAAGCAGAATACCTGCTGTGACTACTACAACCTTGGTTTTCATTTTACTTTTCCTCCTTGAAGGTTCGTTCCGGTGCGGGACTAAACTGGGCAATGGAGGAAGTGTTCCGGGCATGGGACTTCAGGCCGGGGCTCCTGGGACCTTAGTCTCATGGTCCGCGCATTACCCACCTAGTGCGGGGGGAGGCGGCTCAGCATGCGGTCATGGACGTTCGCGAGACCGACGACTAATGCCGCAATCGCGATCGCATTCTCGCGGTCAGAAACGTTCGATTGTATCCTTCGAGCAGGACGACCGGGCCGAGCATGCTGATTTCAATGGCGAACCCTCTTGATCAAAAGGTCACCAGCCCGACTTATCCGGCCATTTCGCGGCATATCTGAGGTGGAAGCTGAAATGGACATCAGACATCAAAAGTCGCGGACCCTTGGCCTAAACCTCCTGTAGAGGGCTCTTCCCGATGTGGGGTCTTTTTGTATGCGGGGCTTGTGCTAAGTTCCGCAGACACGCCCAAGCTCTCCTTCCGGTAGCAAACATGACCTCGTCGACATACCTGCCCGCCGACCGCCTCCAGCAAATCCTCGATAGTGCCGTCGATACCGGCATCATTATCCTCGACCCAAACGGCATCGTTGTCGGCTGGAGCAAAGGAGCTTCCAACCTCCTTCTCTGGGCCGAAGAGGAGATGCTGGGAAAGACCCTGGATGAGATCTTCCCAGCTCAGCAAGGCGCAGCCAGCCTGCTTGCAAACGAGCTTGCTGACGCAAGACGAAAGGGCAAGGGTGGCGGCGAGGGATGGCGGTTTAGAAAGGACGGAAGCAAAATATGGGTAGTCGGCGAGACCACGCCGCTTTTTGCCGATGGACAAGGTCTCGTTGGCTTCGTCAAAATCCTGCGGGACCGCACCACGCAGCGACGGACAGAAACCGCATTGCGCGAGCGCACCCGGGCGCTCGAAGTTCTCAATCGTGCGGGCGCCGTCCTGGCCCGGGAAAACGATCTTGAAAAAGTCGTTCAGGTGGTGACTGGCGCGGGGGTGGAACTGATCGGAGCGCAGTTCGGCGCGTTTTTCTACAATGTGGTCAACAGTACTGGCGAGAGCTATATGCTTTATTCGCTGGCCGGCGTTCCTCCCGAAGCATTTTCAATATTCCCCATGCCTCGCAACACGGCCGTATTCGCCGCGACATTCAGCGGACAAGGCATCGTGCGGTCAGCCGACATTACCCTGGACCCGCGCTATGGCAAAAACGCCCCCTACGCAGGAATGCCGGAAGGGCACCTTCCCGTCCGCAGCTATCTGGCTGTCCCTGTCGTCTCCCGAACTGGCGAGGTGATCGGTGGGTTGTTCTTTGGACATTCCGACCCCGATGTGTTCAGCGAGGAGTCCGAACAGGGTTTGACCGGTCTTGCCGGTGAAGCCGCGGTTGCGATCGACAATGTCCGTCTTTTTGAGGCTGCGCAGCGCGAGCTCCAGGAGCGGCGTCGGGCAGAAGAGGCTCTAAAGGAGTTGAACGCCCATCTTGAAGATCTTGTGAAACAAAAAACCGATGAACTTCTCCGGAATGCGGACGCCTTGCGGCAAGCCCAGAAGATGGAGGCGGTTGGGCAACTGACGGGAGGCGTCGCGCATGATTTTAACAACCTACTGCAGATCATCGTTGGAAATCTTGAGACGCTGTTGCGAAACCTGCCATCCGATGCGGGCCGGCTTCGCCGCGCTGCTTCGCAGGCGATGAAGGGCGCCGATCGGGCGGCGGCGCTGACACAAAGACTTTTAGCCTTCGCTAGGCGCCAGCCCCTCAACCCAATACCGCTTGACGCAAATAGTTTGATTCGTGGAATGTCAGAGCTTTTGTATCGAACGCTGGGGGAAATCTATCAGATCGAAATCGTCCTGGCTGGCGGCCTTTGGAAAACCGAAGCTGATCCAAACGAGCTGGAGAGCGCGCTCCTCAATCTGGCCATCAACGCGCGCGATGCAATGGCCGAGGGCGGCAAGCTTACGATAGAGACCTTCAATGCTCATCTAGACGAGGCCTATTCTGCAAACCATGCTGAAGTAATACCCGGACAATACGTGGCGATTTCGGTATCCGATACGGGATCGGGTATGGATGCAGAAACCATCTCTCGCGCTTTCGAACCGTTTTTCACCACCAAGGAGCAGGGCAAGGGCACCGGTCTGGGGCTGAGCCAAGTCTATGGCTTCGTCAAACAGTCGAAAGGACACGTCAACATCTACTCCGAACTCGTAGAAGGAACGACCGTCAAAATTTACCTTCCGCGGCTCTTGTCGGAGGTCATTGACGAGGAAATTCCAGAAGACCTTCCAATGCCTGAGGCCGCGGTCGGAGAGATCATCCTGGTGGTTGAAGACGATCCCGACGTCCTGCTGTATTCGGCGGAATCGCTGAAGGAGCTCGGCTATCGCGTTTTGGAGGCCAAGGACGGTCCGTCGGCTCTGCACCTTCTAAAGGACAACCTGCCCGTAGACCTTGTTTTTACCGACGTGGTCTTGCCTGGTGGAATGAGCGGCGCAGATGTTGTCGCGAAAGCAAGGGAGGTCCAGCCTTTCGTCAAGGCGCTGTTTACGACGGGTTACTCCCGCAACGCCATCGTACACCACGGCCGGCTCGACAAGGGCGTTGATCTCCTGCAGAAGCCTTTCTCACTTGGAGATCTTGCCATCCGTGTACGAGATGTCCTCGACCGAAAAAATCAAAAGAAATAGATCGATTTCGTATCCACAACGATCGAACACCGAGGCGGGACGTTGCAAGTCTAGCTCTAGTGCCGGACACACTGGCACGCTACGTCATCCTCGCCACCGTCCACTCGGTCGGAGAGCACCGTGAGATCAGTGACAAGCGATAAGGTGCCCAATAGGGCGGGACCAACCTGAAACGACGACCCGTCAACGAACGCTATCCCGAGGGTTCCAGGCGGCGATCGCCGCGCAGAAGGGTCAGCCAGGCCTGCGACACTTTTCTCCGCGCCCGAACCCCCGATATGGCAATCGTCGTAGCGGTCGTCTCCATCGAGTAACGCGTCGGAATTTACGCCCTCTCGAATACCGTGACCGCTTTTTGACAGGGTCAGTTGCGCCCGCACTATCGTATTGTCTGGAATAAGCTTCTAGGAGCCGCCGTTGCTCGACTCCGGGCATTTCGATGCGATCGAAATGTAAACGGGTGCCTCGACGCCGTGCTGACGCAATGTGTCAACCATCGACATGAAACCTTTCCGATAGGCCTCCGCACTGTTGCCGATAACGAGGTCCTTCTCTCCTTGCACCCAGAGGACGCTGGTTATCCGATAACCGGAATCGTGGAGCTGTTTCATTGTATCGACCAGCACAGGATTGAGGTCACCGCCTGCCGCTCAGAGTAGCGCGAGGTTGATTTCGGCATCAGCGGCGTTTCGCCGGCTTCGGGCACTCAGGCGACGGCTTTGACAGGAGAGCCACCAGCCGGAACGTTGCCCGCTTTGATGCGGCAGTTAGGCCTCGCGCGACTGCTTGATCTCCACAGGCGTCCTCATGATGATTTCCCGATGCGGGAAGGGGATGGAAATTTCGGCTTGTTTGAACGCATCCCAAAGTGCCATCAGTACCTGGCCCCTGACATTCGTCAGGCCATTTGCGGGATCGGAGATCCAGAAGCGAAGCCGGAAGTCCAGCGACGAAGCACCAAAGCAGGTGAGCCAGCATACCGGCGCTTTGTAGTGGTTGGCGACGCGGTCCACCGTTGAGGCAGTTGCGATTGCGATGCTGACAACCTCATGCGGATCGCTGTCATAAGCCGTGCCGAAGTCGACGTCGATCCTGACGTAGTCGCTGGAGAACGACCAGTTGACGACCTGTTGGGAGATGAAGTCCTCGTTGGGAATAAGGTATTCTTTGCCGTCACGGGTGATGACCGAGACGAACCGCGAGCGCAGATCGCGGATCGATCCGAAGGTATCGCCGAGCGTGATCGTGTCGCCCGGCTTGATGGATTTGTCGAGGAGGATGATGATGCCGGAGATGAAGTTCGATACGACCTTCTGAAGGCCGAAGCCTATGCCTACGCCAACGGCGCCGGAAAAAACGGTCAATGCGGTAAGGTCGATGCCCGTGGCTGATAAGGCGATTGCGCCGGCGATGATGATCAAGCCGATTTTTATGAATTTGCTGATGAGAACCTTGATCGATGGCGAAAGGTCGCCCGACCTCTGCACCCAATGGGAAAGGACATTGCCGACGAGAACCGCGACCCAGATGAGCGTGACGGCCAGGACGACGGCTTTGACCACAAGAAGAAGTGAAAGTCGCACAGCCCCGAGATTGACAGCCAGCCCATCGAGCGCGGAGAGCACGGGATCGTCAAGGCGGAGTGCGTACAACGCGACGTAACTCCAGCTGAAGATTGCGACGATACGCGACAATGTGGGATTGCGGATGATCTTGGTCAGAACGGAGATGATGAACCACGCCGCCGTTAGCGTCAGGGCGGTTGAGACCAGCCACCGTCGCGACGGCCAGGTCGTTTGAGTGAGAGCAACGTTTGCAAGCCATAGCCCTATGGCCAGAAAGAGCCACTTCAAGCGGCGCATGAAAGCGATTATGACGCGCAACAGGTCCGGATTACCTTTGATGCGCCTCGCTTTCGATTCCAACGCAGGCTCGGTGCGCGATGCCAGGAAAGACGCTGCGAGGTAACCGATGGCGATGATCCCGAATTGGTAAAACGTCCATTCGCTCAACACGAACGTTCTGAGCCACTGTTCGACCGCTTCGATTGTCTGCCTGACGTCCATGGTCCTGGCCTTTAGCAAGCTTTAAGGCAGATAAGGCGTCGACACGAGTTTTGTTCAATTCACCCAGGATAGCCGGTGATCGAAACGGCCTCTGGCTTGATGACCGCGAGGCTGGTGCTCCCCGGCGAGGTCATCGATCGGGTCTACCGCCGCAAATCGGTCGGATTCCGCAAATGACTATCGCCATGTCTCGGTGAGAAATCCCGACGAGCCTTGAACGGGATCGCTGCGGGGTAGGGGAACGGACGAGATTTTCGCCAGCATTTCGCTTGAGGCAGCCGAAGTCTGGATGTCGGCATGCTGTCCCTTGGGATAAGCGCCGACGACCTGGAAGTCCGCGGTGCAACCGAGATTTTGGTGCCCCGTCCCGGCTGGAAGCACCAAACAGTCTCCCGCGATGACCTTGAGTGCCTGACCGCCGGGACCGCCGATCAGCAGGGTGGCGCCACCATCTGCAATCCCAAGCACCTCATGGGCGCCGGAATGGTAATGCTGATAATTGAAGACGCCGTTTGTCCAGATGCCTGTCCAACCGTTGGCTGCGAAGCGACTCTTGAAATCATTTGGTCCACCGTCGGCAAAAAGGCCTCTGTAAAGCAATACAGGAAGACGGGGATTGTTCGGAACCCAATCGCTCGGCTCGAAAATTATCGTCTCGGCGCGCATGTTGAATTCCTAAGGTTGCCATGACAGAGGAGCGACGGCTGCAGCGTTCTAGCGTTCGTACAGGTTTCGACGCACTCTTCACTGAACGCATCTGTGCTGCCGCTTCAAAAAGCTAAACCGTGATGTTCGCCAAGGGTTCCTTGACGCGCTGTCACTCGTTCGAACCGGTCGGCGGCACCTTCTTTTTCCAAAAACCGCCAAAAGGAACGCACGGGCGGGGGCAGTCGGTTCCGCCTCCCTGTCGGCCGCTATGCTGAGGCTCCTGCGGCTGCCCTGTTCCGCCCTTAGCGTGGCGAGAATTCCCGAAATCCGCCTCACGGCGCCGCTATGCTGATTTCTCCGATACTCTTCATCATCTGATTGAAACCCGCCCAGAGGCGGGTTGCCCTATAGCCCTGGCAACTGTCGGCAGCCACATCATCAGGAGCGGCAATTCGAGTGAGCGAGGTGTACTATCGTGATGTTGCGATAGGAAAGCCGACGGCCAGAATCGCGCCTGCCGAAATGCTGGAAACGATTAGATTCTGTCGCATGGCGCTTTGGCAGTTCGTTTGTGATCTTGTCCCGCCGTCGCGGAAACGGCATGCCGCTTCGAGCCGAAACTCAATGCATACCTTCCGGCGGAGCCTCACCCATACCTAGCCGCCGACACAGAAAAATAGGGCCGCTGGAAAATCAGGGCCCTTTAAGGTGTGAAGGTCAATAACCTTCAGAGGGAACAGCTGACACGATGGCACTGGGAGGAAAACCATCAACTGCATCAGCTGGAGGCAATATGCTCATATTTTGACCGGTTGGTAAAACATTTATTGTGCAGTGCAGCTATGCAGAAAGCCGGGGAAGTCACTGGGCCGATTCGTAGGCAAAGTTCTTACTGTCGAGATAATCCGCGGGTTGGACGATAGGTACAGCTACAAAGCCGCTCTTTCAAAGCCGCCGGTCTGTGCTCTTGCGGATGGTTTTACTTTTACGATAATCAGACATAACGAGGCGTAGCCGATGCGGATCATGGCAAGCGTGGCATTTCGCCCTCGGCAACTCGCCAAATCCATGGTTTCATCTCGGCTCTTGCGGCAATCATTTCATTCAAGGCAATCTCGTATTCTTCGTCGGCATTCGGCGGAACGATGAACATCGCGACGGGTTCCGGCCTTGCCTCCGGCAAGGTCACGGCGGCAATCGGCTGATCGCGTGAAAGATCAAACCGCAGCCCTTTCACGCTCCTGCGCTTCAGGCGGGAGAGCCGCTCCAAGAGGTGCTGTTCATGGATGTTTTCGACCGGGGTCCAATTCTCGTTTACCACCATCATCGCCACTTCCTCGATAGTTGCGATCCCCACGCCCGAAATACCAAACGTGGCGATCATGATGAGATGGAACTCCTCGTTCGATCGCCACAGTTCCAGCTCTGTCTCATATCGGGCGTTGAGCCGCTTCCACGCGCGTTCATCGATCATGAAAGGAAAGGGGAGGTGGCGCAGCAGTATTTTCTGGCCGTCGCGTGCCGACGAAAACTCCTTCACCTCAGCGACCATCATCATCAGTTTGCGCGGCCCGGAACCATTTGCCTGGGCTCCAGCCAACATCGCGGCGCGCCGGGCGGAAATTCCATCCTTGTCTTCCTGGTGAAACACTTCCGGAACGAACAGGATGTCGTTGAGCGGGCCGCCGCGGACGATCATCTGTCTTGCGGCATTCAACAGGCTGCTGCGGACGCGGCCCCAGCCGCGTCTCCCGGCCCAGAGCGACGTCCATTCCGTAAGCTCCCCGGTATCCCAGAGATAATGGAGCATTGCCCTCAGCGAGAGCTTCTTGGGATCGCGCCGTATGGTTTCCGACGGCTCAGAAGGCATTGTCGAAACCGATCGGTTCCCTCGTTTCGATAGGGAGAAGTCGAGTTTTAGCATCGCTGCGCCGGTCGTTGCGTCGATCTGGATAGCATTGCCGATCAACGGGCCGAGCCCGGATAGCTCGTATGGCGGTTCGTAGGATGGGCATCCAGGGCCATGATCTCGGCCTGAAAGCGGCATGCGCTTGATGAGAAATTGTCCATCCGTCCTGGCGATGTACATCGCGATGGCCGGCTCGCGGCATGGGCAGAGCGGCCTGAGCTTCTGTTCGTAAGCGCGCTCGAGTTGGGACTGAAACTCGGGAGAACTCTCATCGAACGTCTGACTCCCGATCAAAAACTGTCGCACATCGTCCCTCGCTTTCCTGACGAAAGGCTGATCAAGCCGAATAGGAGAGCGTAGCACGCGGCCCGGGATTTATACTAGTGTAAATTAGTTAGTATGTAGTCTCACGGCCGCTAAGTCTTTCATCGCCATAGACAGGAGAGCGGAGCCGCGGCGATCCGCTCGCCGAATGGTACGACATCGGTACCGTCGTAAAGAACAATGCCGAAGGCGAATTTCCCCCCACATGCATCCGAAAGCGTTTTCAGGCCCCCAAAATCGCTGGCCTTGACCGTGGCGCTCGCTTTCACCTCGATCCCGACGATCGTCCCGTCGTCACGCTCGAGCACGAGATCCGCCTCATGCGACTGCTGGTCCCGGAAGTGATAGGGTGCAAGTCGCAAATCCGACCCCGACATGAGCTTTAGGACTTCGGAAAACACAAAGCTCTCCAGGAGAGCTCCAAATGTGCCGCGGTCAGCCTTCACCCTATCAAAGGTAAGGCCTCGAGCTGCTGCTAACACACCCGAATCGAGGAAATGCAGCTTCGGTGTCTTGGCGATCCGCTTCAGGGCATTGGTATACCAAGGCTGTAGAGTTGCGATCAGGAATATCTGTTCCAGAAGGCCAATATATCGCTGTGCTGTCTTGTAAGTGACGTTGATGCTCGACCCGAATTGCGAGTAGTTGACCAACTGGCCCGAATGTTCGGCAAGCAGCCGCACGAATTTGGGAAGATCGGTCAATTTCTCGAGGTCGGCGATGTCACGCAAGTCGCGCGTCAAAACCGAGGTCAGGTATGCTCGCACCCAGTCCTGCCGCCGTCGCTCGCTTTCGCGGGCTATCGCTTCTGGAAATCCGCCGAGAAGAACGAGGCGAACGAGATCGTCTCCAACCATCGCCGCCCGATCACCCCGTAATTTTCCTTCGAACAGCCGATCCAGAAAGGTTGAGGTTGCGCCTTCCACCTCCGCCCGGGCGAGCGGCAGCATTCGAATCGTTTCCATGCGGCCCGCTAAGCTATCAGCGACGCGGGGTAGCGTCAGGACGTTCGCGGAACCGGTCAGCAGAAAGCGTCCCGGCCTATAGTCTTCGTCTACCGTTTTTTTGATTGCCAGTAACAGATCCGGCGCGCGCTGGATCTCGTCGATGACGACGCGATCGAGACCGCGAATGAAGCCTGCGGGATCGGATTGAGCGGCGGCAAGGACGGTCTGATCGTCGAGCGTGATATAGCTGCGTCCTTCTTCGTTCATTTGCCGGACCAGCGTAGTTTTGCCTGCCCGACGGGGGCCGACAATTAGAACCACAGGGGTGTCGGAAAGGGCTTCCTCTACCCGTCTTTTTACAAACCGCTGGTACATGCGTTCCGATCTCCGAAAATTAGAATTATTAAGCATGATAATTAGAAGTCAACAAGCTGATAATTAGAAGTCGCTCCGTCGAAATTTAGAAGTATCGGCAACGCGGACCGTGCTGCAGCCCCATCCCGCCAGCCTCTCAGACCTGTGGCTGTTGGCATGGCGAAAGAGGGAGAGAGGGGCCGGGAAGGGTTGGCCTGGCGGGTTTGGAGAGCGCCGGCGCTGGCCGGTCCTTTCCATATTCACGGGTCTGCCATCCCTTGCCTTCGTTCCGGTGGGAGATCTGCGGTGGTGGTCTCAAGCATGAGCAGGATTTGAGCGCATCCGGCCGGCCGGACCGGGCTCTATTCCGGCGGCATTGCCCGCTCCGCGAAGCCAGCGGAAGCAGTTTTCGCACCCTGCGGCGTAACGGCCCCTTGCGCTGTGCCTGCCGCACTCGCGTGCCGATAGCGGCGGAGCAGTTTGCGGCCGGCCACATGTTCGCGTGCTGCAGCAGCCTCCCTGGGCGTATCGAACAGTTCCACCTTCAGCCGACCGTCGGTTCCGGTCCGGCCCCAGTCGCGCACGAGAGAACTGCCGCCGAACAATGTCGGCTGGATCGACAGACGTTAGAAGCGCGCCATATTCCGAGACGGATCGATCCGGTAGAGGCAGGATAATGCCGGCTTGTGCATCCATGATCGGATCATCACTTCGACCATGCCCGCCGCCAGCGGCGATCGTCGTCAGAGGGGGTGGCACTAGGGACAACTGGCGATCCTGCGCACGGCAGGTCGGCGGAGACAGGCGAAGGCGTATCAGCGGGCTTGCGCCAGACATCAGGAGCAGCGGATTCGTGGCATTGGATCCGATCGGCTAAGTAGTTCATTTCTTTTCGGAATCGGCGGATTCCCAAATTAGCAGATTTGTGATTCATGATGGATGCTGGGTTGGAGGCCAGCATCCATGTGTTTCGCCCGGCCAGATGGGCGGCCATCGCCGGCGTATTTTGGAGCCGTACCGAGCCTTTATCATAGAGCGGATTGAGGAGACGTCGCATCTGACGCTGCATCGGCTGCAGGACGAGTTGGCCGCACGCGGCGTGAGGGTGTCGCGCCGACATTGTCCGGCGCAGAGCACGCTGGAAGGCCTGGCAAGGCCGCTTCGATCCGCATCGCCTGGTCTTCATAGATGAAAGTGTGCTGCAGAGCAGCGGAAGGAGTTCGGATCGGCTTTCAGGAGCAGGTCTCAAACCAGTCCGAGCTGCTGCGGTAAAGAGCCGTGGTGGTGAGCGTCGGATGAAACGTTCGGACGAGATCCGAGCAGGTGCATGTTCAAAAGACGAACGAAAGTGAACCCTCCGAAGACGCGTCGTTATGAACGTAGGTGTCGTCGAAACCAGGACCGTTTCGTCATCCTGGGACAAGTCCGCCAGATGCCTGATGACCGGGCGGGCGGCGACCGGCGTAGAGGGGGCGTGATTTGGACATAGGCTTTCACGCGGAACTGCAGGAACCAGGCTCCTGATGCCAAGGGAGAAGCTCAAGCGGCGCAAACCGCAAGGCGAGAGTACCGATGCGGGAGACTGGGGCGGACCGACCCGTAAGAGCGTCGAGGACCCTGTAATGGGGTCGGAGCAAAGGGGGCGGATCAGGTGGTCGTATTGTTTGAAACAACTGGAAACAGGATGACTTCGGAAAGTACGGCAGACAAGCCGTTTCGAATTGAGAAACGGCAAGTGTACGAAGCTTATAAAGCGGTCAAAGCCAACCATGGCGCAGCCGGGGTGGACGGCGAGACGTTGGAGATGTTTGAGAAAGATCTTGCGAGGAATCTCTACAAGATCTGGAATCGGATGTCGTCCGGAGCCTACTTTCCGCCACCGGTGCGTGCCGTCTCCATTCCGAAGAAGACTGGAGGCGAGAGGGTTTTGGGTGTGCCGACTGTCAGCGATCGGATCGCGCAGATGGTAGTCAAAGCAGATGATTGAGCCGGATTTAGACTCCCTCTTTCTTCCAGACTCATATGGGTACAGGCCGGGGAAGTCGGCCTTGGATGCCGTCGGCGTGACGCGCCAGCGGTGTTGGAAGTATGATTGGGTTTTGGAATTCGACATCAAAGGACTGTTCGACAATCTTCCACACGATCTCTTGCTGAAGGCGGTCAGGAAGCACGTTACATGCAAGTGGGCTCTGCTCTACATCGGAAGATGGCTGGCAGCGCCGATGGAGAAGAATGGTGAGATTGTTGCGCGAACGTGCGGCACCCCGCAAGGCGGTGTTGTCAATCCCTGCCTCGCCAATCTCTTCATGCACTATGCGTTTGATTTGTGGGTGACGCGGATGCATCCCGACCTACCATGGTGTCGATATGCCGACGATGGTCTTGTTCACTGCCAGAGCGAACAACAAGCCGAAGCCCTCAAGCTGGAGCTGAGTGCTCGCCTCTCAGCATGCGGACTGCAGATGCATCCGACAAAGACCAAGATCGTTTACTGCAAGGATCAACGGCGCAGAGAGGCGTATCCGAATGTCGCATTCGATTTTCTCGGGTATCAGTTCAGGCCGCGACGGGTGGCGAACACACAGCGGGACGAGTTCTTCTGTGGCTACACGCCTGCGGTCAGTCCGACGGCGCTCAAGTCAATGCGGGCGACGATCAAAAGCTTGAACATCCCGCGGCAGACGCCGGGGACGCTGGCCGAAATTGCCAAACAGCTCAATCCGCTCCTCCGGGTGTTTGATCCCAGGCTTTGATGGGGCATCCTTGTCTTCCGAATCAAAGGATGCGTTATGGGCCAAGTTCTTCATGGGAGCGCCACGACGACAGAGGCAGTCCGTCGAGCGATACAACATAGTCAAGAGAGCCTAAGGACGCTTTCGAAGCGTTACGGGATCAATCAGAAGACCGTTGCCAAGTGGCGGAAGCGGTCCTCTGTTGCGGACCTTCCGACCGGCCCGAAAGAGCCGAGATCGACGGTGCTCTCCGTCGAGGAGGAGGCCGTTATCGTTGCCTTTCGCCGGTATACGCTGCTGCCGCTCGATGACTGCCTCTATGCGTTGCAGCCGACAATCCCGCATCTGACACGGTCGTCGCTGCACCGCTGCCTGCAGCGCCACGGCATCGGCCGCCTGCCGGATGTCGACGGCGACAGACCGGCGAAGAAGAAGTTCAAGAGCTACCCGATCGGCTACTTCCACATCGACATTGCCGAGGTGCGCACCGAACAGGGTAAGTTACACATGTTCGTAGCCATCGATCGCACCTCGAAGTTTGCCTTCGTCGAACTGCACGAGAAGGCCACCACCGCCGTCTCGCGCGAGTTCCTCCTGCACTTGATTGCAGCCGTCCCCTACAAGATCCACACCGTGCTCACCGACAACGGGATCCAGTTCACCACGCCCGGCGCTGGAGGCTCCGCTGTACCGCTGATCAAGGAGGCGATCGCCAATGGCGAGCGTTTCTGGGCCCATGCCTTCGAATACACCTGCGCCACCAATGATATCGAGCACCGCACCACCAAGGTGAAGCATCCATGGACCAACGGTCAGGTGGAGAGAATGAACCGAACCATCAAGGATGCCACCGTCAGACGCTTCTACTATGAAAGCCACGATCAACTGCGCCAGCATCTTGCCGACTTCGTCGCCGCTTACAATTTCGGCCGCAGGCTCAAGACCCTCAAGGGCCTCACACCCTACGAGTTCATCTGCAAAGCATGGGCTTCACAGCCAGAACGTTTTACCCTCGATCCGCTCCAGCAAATGCCGGGACTAAACATCTAGCCACGGATAGCTGTTTCCCAACGGTCGCGGTTCAGGACCATTCCCGTTCTCTTATGTCGCCTTTCTAATGGCCCGGCCGCCATCAACGTCAACCCGCAAGGGGTTCCCCTGCGCTGGCGCTTCGGTGACGCCTGCGGCTCGGCCCCTTCTTCGGGCGCCATCGGGAATGGTCCCGAGCAACCGAAGGAGACATACCATGGCCACCACGATCGCAACTCTTACCGCCAAGACCGATGGCAGCCTCGAAGGCATCTTTGCGACCATCAGGGTGAACGCGCCGATCGCTATCGTCCCGAACGCCAGCAAGACGAGCGAGGAAGCACCCGACTACCGCATCATCCACCGCAAGACCGGCTTCGAAATCGGGGCGGCTTGGAACCGGATCGCTCGCCAGACCGGCGAAGAATACCTTTCGGTGAAACTGGAGGCACCCGAGATCGGCGTCATCTTCGGCAACGTGGCTCAGGCCCCCGGCGGTGACCCCGGCAAGAAAGTCATCCTCTGGAACAGCCCGGCCTGAGGAGACCGGCCGGCCCCGCGGGGCTGGCCCCTTCCCCGGAAAATTCAGCCGGCAACGGGCATCGAGCCCGCTGCCGGCTTTCTGGTGCCATACGGAGAGGGAAGGTCTGCTCAGTCCGCCCGAGGGTGCCATGGCGACATGAAGGGCTCAAGGACGAGCGGTTCCCCCAATTTTACCTCCGCTTCGGTTCCCTCCGCTCTGGCAAAATCGGCTCCCCCACTCGCCGGCTCCGCCGGTTGCTTCGCAATCCCTGACCCCTCCATCCCGCCATGACCGCGGGTGTCGTGTTTTACAACGTCAAGGAGACGACAATGACCACTTGCATCGACGAAATCATCGAACTGCTGGGCGCCGAGCTGCGGAATGCCGATCTGGCCGAGCGTCGGCAGATCGAGAACGAACTCGAACTTGCGCTGGCCGAACGCGAGGTGATCTGGGCCGAGCAGGATGGCCGCATCGACGCAGAGCCTCCGTTCTGACGGAGGCTCTGCGTCCATGAGCCTGGTCGGCCGGATCGACCGACCGCCCAGGCTATCAGGGATTTCATCCCTCGACAGTCCTGCCGGCTCACGCCGGAAACGGTCGCGGCCCCTTCGAGCCGCGGGTCTCTTCTCTCTATGACGTCCTATTTTACTCCAGCAAATCCGGCGTCAAGGACGGCGCGGTCTCCCCCAATTTTTCCGCCGCTGCGTTACACTTCGCTACCAAAAAATCGGTTCCCCCGCTTGCGAGCCGCGTGCCGCGGTCCTTGACCCCTCTTTGCAACAGAGTGGCCGATCTCCGTCATCAACGAAGGAGATCACATCATGACAACGGATCAGAACCTCATGCTCTACACAAAACTTACCGGCTTCCGGCTCGTCGTCCTCGCAAACCACTTCGGTTGCGATAGTGAGTTCTCGCGAGAGCTTCACGACCGCCTGGCTGAAGGACTCGAGGCGGCAATCGCGCAAATTCAGGCCATCATGGCATTGGAGAGCAGCCTTCTTACAGACAACGACGAGTTCGCCGCATATCAGTTGGAGGGCGCGGTCGAGATTTTCGGGCGCTTTACCATCAATATGCTGGACGAGCTTGAAATCGATTATGAAACGCACGAATACCGCATCAATGGCGGCGGCTGGAGGAACGCCTTGACGGCGGATGACAATGAGGTCGAGGTCAACTATCCCAAACTAGTTGCGTTGAGCGATAACGAGCTTGGCTCGCTGGCGCTGATCGCAAGGGAAATCACGCTAGAAACTGGAATTCCGGTTCATGCGGCTCGCGCTAATTATATTCTCTAGGTTGAATATAATTTCGCAGCAGAGTCAGTCAGCTCGAGGCGGCGCTCTCCGCTTCGGCGCCACCATCATTGTTTATGCGGCGTAAACGCGGCAAATCGCCTGCGTGGACCTGTGATTTGCCGCAAGATATGGAGATGGCTATGTCCCGATCCCCTCGATCTTATTCCACGAGCGACCTGTCCCGGAAATCCGGCGACATTATCGCTGAGGCGCTTCGCCATCCGGTCATAATCACCCAGCGCAACAAGCCCCGCCTCGTCCTCCTCACTATCGAAGACTACCAGCGACTGCTAACACGGTCTGCTCGACGCACTGCCGGAACCATCGAAACGATGTCCGATGAGTTATTCTCCGAGTTCGGAAACGCTGTTGAGACCTATGCTGACGACAGGGAGACGCCACATCGACCGTCATAGCGTCGGTTTGACGAAGCGGTTCGCCTTGGCGACCCTATCCATCTCCTTGCGCCGGAAGTAGATCGCCCGTCCGCAACGGATCGGACGATGGCCCTGCACGATGATGATCTGCTCGTCCTTGCGCATCGACTGGGTGATTTCATGCGGCATGATCAACGGCCTCCGCTGAAAACTGAGGCTCTCCGATTTCCGCGTGCCGCCGTTCCGGCTGTCCCAGCCGAGATTACGTGAGCTGCCTTTTACCTCGACGGTCATCTCGCCACATTGGGCCGAGACGGTGCGCGCGGTGTCGAGCGCTTTGATCGCCGCGTAGCTTGCAAAGGCGCAGCCCTCGATCCACGACGTCGCCCCATCTTTTCCGAAGTGCCGTTCCAATTGGCCGACAGATTGGTACATCAGCATTATGCTGATTCCATACTTGCGGCCGCGGTCGCGCGCTTCCTCCAGCACGCGCATGTAGCCAAGAAGGTCGACCTCATCCAGCATAAACAGCGCCCGCCGCCGGAAGACGCCGTCGGCCTGCACCATGGCGTTGATCAACGACCCGATGATGACTCGGCCGATCCCAGGATAGGAGCGCAGGATGGAAGCCGGTATGTTCAGGAAGACATCTTTCCTGCCGCTGACGATATCGCTCGGTTTGAAGGCTTTGCCGCAAACCAGCGCGGCGTAATTGTCGAGCGAGAGCCACTGCGTGTCTTTCGATGCTGTGGAATAGACGCCGCTGAAGGTCTGCTCGGTCATGTTGGTGAAGACACCCAGAGTTTCGCGGATGAAGTCCGATTGCGAGTTCTCCTGAATGTCGCGCAGCATGGCGAGCACCGAGGGCTCCGGCTCGGAAACGATCTCCCTCAAGCTTCGCAGATTCCGCCGGCCGGCATATTCCGGCGACAGCAGCACATGGGCCAGCAGCCCCGTCAGCAGATTGTGTGCCTGGCTCTGGAAATAGGAGCCGGTCGAGCTTTCGAAGCGCGCGCTCTCCGACAGCAGCATATGCGCGATGCCGACAATATCCTCTTCCTTTTGGCGCGACGTCTCTATCCCATCCAGTACGTTGAAGCCCATGATCGGGTTTGTGGGATCGAGCACCATCACCTCGCGCCCGAGCGCATGGGTGCGATGCTCGACGACCATAGGCGCCACCTCGGTGGAGGGGTCAAGGCAGATCAGAGGCCCGGTATATCGTAACGCCGTCGGCACGACGTTGCTGGTGGTCTTGTATCCGCCGGATCCTGCGAAAAACAGCATATGGGTAGAATCGAAGTCCTGCTTGTAGGTGAGCAGCGGCGCCTTGCCACCCTGTCCCCACGTGCTGCGATCGTTTGCATCGAAGGGGAGCTCATGGACGATTTCCTTGTCGACCCGATAGCGCTCGCCGACGACGATCTCCCCATCGGGCGGAAACAGTTTTGCGGCCGCCGCCATGGGCAGCCAGTCGGCGTCCCCGAACGTTCCGCGCCGGGCGCGTTTGATGTCATCCGGCACGACGACGGAGATGCGAGCCGCCACCGCCACCGCCAGGAATCCCGCGACGGCGCCGATGACTGCGACCATATCAATATAGGATAGCGCTCGATCCCATGTGATGATCCCGGCCTGCACCGATGGTCCAAGCCGGGCGAATTCGCGCAGGGCATAGAAGGCGGCGATGCCCAGATAACACAGAAGGCTTGTCATCGCGACCGGCCTTCGCCGATGCAGCGGCAAGGCCCAGACGGCCAGCAGCCCGGCGAGCGGCCCGAGCAGCAGCGCCGGCACAGGTGCAGCCCGCAGGAACCAGTATTCCATCCTTCCCGGCATGCCGGCGGCGAGCCCAGGCCAACGCCAGCCCGCAATGTAGACCGCAATTGCGGTGACCACGACAGGCGCGAAAACTAATAGGCTCGGATGCGGCTTCCCTCTCGCTATCATTCAGCCGCCTCCTCGATGCGTGACGGAATGCCGTCTAACGAAGTGGCTTTGAAAGCGTCTTCTCCGATATCGCATAGCCGCTTGTGCTCGGCGGAGCCGGGGGTGAGCTTTGCCAATTCTGTGAAGCCGCCAAGCAGGAACGCCCGATCCGCCTTCGACAGTCCGGCTCGGATGACGATGCCGCCCAACAGGATTTTCTCGCGCGTATCGCGCTTGCGTTCAGCCGTCATTTGGAACCTGCCCCTGCGCTCCAGCGCCGCTATCTGCTGGTCGACGCGTTTGAGGAGCAGGGACAACGACCCCTTTCCTTTCCTCCTTGCGAAACCGCGCGGCGATCTCCTTGACGATCCGATCGACCTCCTCATCGGCGATCTCCATCTCGGCCAGGCCGGATTTGGTGACAGCGCGGGCAAACCGTTCCGCCGATTTGACGATCAATAGACGTTTGCGTTCGCGCAGCCTCTCGATCTGGGCGTCGAGATCGGCGATCGATGATTTGGTCGACATTCGCGGTTCCTTTCCGTTTCGGACAATCGAAGCGATGATTATACTGACTAGCATAAGATAGTAAAGTCCGCTACCCTGCAACCGGAACAGCGGCATCGGCCCTACGGTCCGATCGGTTCGAGGGCGCAATATACGTCGCTGTCGCGACGTGCCTGGTCAGTCTGGAGATACCAGTGGCGATCATGTTCGTCAGAGCGCAGGTGATCAGCAGGGGAGCCGGACGCAGCATCGTCTCGGCGGCTGCCTATCGTCATCGCGCCCGAATGATCGACGAACAGGCGGGAACGTCGTTCAGCTATCGCGGCGGCGCCTCCGAGCTGATGCATGAGGAACTGGCGCTGCCGGGTGAGATCCCGGCCTGGCTGCGATCGGCGATATCAGGTCAGTCCGTCGCCCGGGCGAGCGAAGTGCTGTGGAATGCCGTCGACGCTTTTGAGAAGCGGGCGGATGCACAGCTCGCCCGCGAACTGATCATCGCCCTGCCGGAGGAGCTGACGCGGGCGGAGAACATTGCGCTGGTCCGCGACTTCGTCCGCGACAATCTCACCTCGAAAGGAATGGTCGCCGACTGGGTCTATCACGACAAGGAGGGTAACCCGCACATCCACCTGATGATGACGCTGCGGCCGATGATCGAGGAGGGTTTTGGACCGAAGAAAGTTCCGGTCCTCAGTGAAGAGGGCAAGCCGCTGCGTGTCGTCACGCCGGATCGACCGAATGGGAAGATCGTCTACAGAGTTTGGGCGGGCGACAAGGAAACGATGAAGGCCTGGAAGATCGCCTGGGCGGAAACGGCCAATCGGCATCTGGCGCTCGCCGGCCATGAGATTCGCCTCGACGGTCGCTCCTATGCCGAACAGGGCCTCGGCGGCATCGCACAAAAACACCTCGGGCCGGAGAAGGCGGCACTCGCCCGGAACGGCAGGGAGCTCTACTTCGCACCGGCCGATCTCGCCCGGCGCCAGGAAATTGCCGACCGGCTGCTGGCCGAGCCGGACCTCTTGTTGAAGCAGCTCGGCAACGAACGCTCCACCTTCGATGAGAGGGATATCGCCAAGGCGCTGCACCGCACTGTCGACGATCCCGGCGATTTTGCCAACATCCGCGCCCGGCTGATGGCGTCGGACCAGTTGGTCATCTTGAAGCCGCAGGAGATCGATCAAGAGACAGGGAAGGCGGCCGCGCCTGCCGTGTTCACCACGCGGGACATCCTGCGTATCGAATATGACATGGCGCAGTCGGCACGGGTGTTGTCGAAGCGTGGCGGCTTCGGTGTTTCCAGGCGGCACGTTGAAGCGGCGATTGATCGCGTCGAGAGCCGTGATCCCAAAAATCCATTCCGGCTCGATGCGGAGCAGGTCGATGCTGTCCATCATGTCACCGGTGATAGCGGTATTGCCGCCGTCGTCGGCCTGGCGGGCGCCGGCAAATCGACCCTGCTTGCCGCGGCGCGGCTTGCCTGGGAAAGCCAGGGACGCCGGGTGATTGGTGCCGCCCTTGCCGGCAAGGCGGCGGAAGGGCTGGAAGACAGTTCCGGCATCACGTCGCGCACGATCGCCTCCTGGGAACTCGCCTGGGCCAATGGGCGCGACGCACTCCATCGCGGTGATGTGCTGGTCATCGATGAAGCCGGCATGGTCGCCTCGCAGCAGATGGCCCGTGTATTGAAGATCGCCGAAGAGGCTGAAGTGAAAGTCATTCTCGTCGGCGACGCGATGCAGCTGCAACCGATCCAGGCGGGTGCTGCCTTCCGGGCAATCACCGAACGGATCGGCTTTGCCGAGCTTGCCGGCGTGCGCCGCCAGCGTGAGGCGTGGGCGCGAGATGCCTCGCGGCTCTTTGCTCGTGGTGACGTCGAGAAAGGTCTCGACGCCTATGCTCAACAGGGCCATCTGGTCGAGGCGGGCACGCGCGAGGAAACCATTGATCGCATCGTCTCCGACTGGGCTGCTGCGCGCAAGCAGGCAATCGGTCGGTCGATCTCGGAAGGTAGAGATGGCCATCTTCGCGGCGACGAACTGCTGGTGCTCGCCCACACCAATGATGACGTCAAACGCCTGAACGAGGCGCTGCGTGAAGTGATGGCTGGGGAGGGGGCGTTGAGCGACAGCCGCGCTTTCCGGACCGAGCGCGGGACGCGAGACTTCGCCGTCGGCGACCGCATCATCTTCCTGGAAAATGCTCGCTTCCTCGAGCCGCGGGCCAAGCACTCCGGGCCGCAATACGTCAAGAACGGCATGCTCGGCACGGTCGTCGCGACCGGTGACAAACGCGGCGATCCGCTGCTGTCGGTTCTGCTCGACAATGGCCGCAAGGTCGTCTTCAGCGAAGACAGTTATCGCAATGTCGATCACGGCTATGCCGCAACGATCCACAAATCGCAAGGCGCCACCGTCGACCGCACCTTCGTGCTCGCCACCGGCATGATGGACCGGCATCTGACCTATGTGTCGATGACCCGGCATCGTGACCGCGTCGACCTTTATGCAGCGAAAGAAGATTTTGAGCCGAGACCGGAATGGGGACGCAAACCGCGCGTCGATCACGCCGCCGGCGTCACCGGCGAGCTTGTCGAAACCGGCGAAGCCAAATTCCGGCCCGAGGACAAGGATGCCGACGACAGCCCCTATGGCGATGTCAGGACGGATGATGGAACCGTCCACCGGCTGTGGGGCGTGAGCCTGCCGAAGGCGCTCGAGGATGCCGGCATCTCCGACGGCGACACCGTCACGCTGCGCAAGGATGGTGTCGAGCGGGTCAAGGTTCAGGTTGCTATCGTCGACGAGGCGACGGGTCAGAAGCGTTACGAGGAGAGGGAAGTCGACCGCAACGTCTGGACGGCCAGCCGGATCGAAACCGCCTATGTCCGCCGGGAGCGCATCGCGCAGGAAAGTCATCGGCCGGAGGTGTTCGAGCAGCTCGTCGAGCGATTGTCGCGTTCCGGCGCCAAGACGACGACGCTCGATTTTGAAAGTGAGGCCGGCTATCGCGCTCAGGCGCAAGACTTCGCCCGGCGCCGCGGGCTTGATCATCTTTCGCTCGCCGCAGCCGAGATGGAGGAAAGCCTTTCCCGGCGCTGGACGTGGATTGCCGCAAAGAGGGAGCAGGTGGAAAAGCTCTGGGAAAGGGCAAGCGTGGCGCTCGGCTTTGCCATCGAGCGAGAACGGCGGGTCGCCTACAACGAGGCGCGAACTGAACCCCACATCGTCTCGGGCGCAAGCGCTGGCGAAGCACACTATTTGATCCCGCCGACCACTTCGTTCGTCAGGAGCGTCGAGGCGGATGCGCGGCGGGCGCAGCATTCGTCGCCGGCCTGGGCGGAGCGGGAAGCAGTCCTTCGGCCGCTGCTTGATAAGATCTACCGGGATCCGGATGCAGCACTTGTTGCCCTGAATGCGCTCGCCTCGGACGCCGGCACTCAACCCCGCAGGCTCGCCGACGAGCTTGCCGCAGCCCCCGACCGGCTCGGCCGGTTGCGTGGCTCCGAGCTGATCGTCGACGGACGCGCGGCGCGCAACGAGCGCAAGGTCGTCATGGCGGCTGTGAAGGAATTGCTTCCCTTGGCTCGCGCCCATGCGACCGAGTTCCGCAGAAACGCCGAACGGTTCGAACTCCGTGAACAGACGCGCCGCTCCTATATGTCATTGTCGATCCCGGCGCTCTCCGAACGCGCGACGGCGCGTCTTATGGAGATTGAGGCGGTGCGCAGCCGGGGCGGGGACGACGCCTATAAGACGGCCTTTGCGCTCGCCGCCGAGGACCGCACCATCGTCCAGGAAATCAAGGCGGTCAGCGAAGCATTGTCCGCCCGCTTTGGCTGGAGTGCCTTCACCGCGAAGGCGGATACGGTTGCTGAACGCAATATTGCTGAGCGTATGCCGGAAGATCTGACGGCCGGCCGGCGCGAGGAACTGACCGGGCTGTTCGAAGCCGTGAAGCGTTTTGCCGGAGAGCAGCATCTCACCGAGCGCCGGGATCGTTCGAAAGTCGCCGCCGGCGCGAGCGCCGATTTGAGCAAAGAGTCAGGAAAGGAAAATGTCACCATGCCGCCCATGTTTGCCGCCGTCACCGAGTTCAAGACGTCGGTCGACGATGAGGCTCGATTGCGAGCGCTCTCTAACCCTCTCTACCGTCAACAGCGGCCCGCATTGGCCAACGCCGCGACGACCGTCTGGCGCGATCCGGCGAGCGTCGTCGGCAAGATCGAGGAACTGCTCGGGAAAGGTTTTGCCGCTGATCGCATTGCCGCAGCAGTGACCAACGATCCGGCCGCCTATGGTGCGTTGCGCGGCTCCGATCGCCTGATGGATCGGATGCTGGCGTCCGGCCGGGAACGGAAAGAGGTGATGCGGGCCGTGCCCGAAGTGGCAGCCCGCCTGCGGTCGCTTGGGACCGCCTATGCAAACACCCTCGAAGCCGAGCGTCAGGCCATCATCGAAGAGCGCCGACGCATGGCGGTTGCTATTCCCAGTCTGTCGAGAGCTGCGGAAGAGGCCCTGCTGCACCTAACGGCGGAGGTGAAAACGAATGGTCGCAAACCGCATGTTTCGGCGACTCCCCTCGATTCGAGCATTCGCCGAGAGTTCGCCGACGTCAGCCGGGCCCTCGACGAGCGCTTCGGGCGAAATGCCATCATCCGCGGTGACGAGGATCTCATCAGCCGCGTGCCGCCGGCGCAGCGGCCGGCCTTCGCGACGATGCAGGACAGGTTGAAGGTGCTGCAGCAGACCGTACGCCAGGAAAGCAGTGAACAGATTATCGCGGAACGCCGCCAGCGCGCTTCGCAACGCAGCCGCGGCATCGGGCTGTGAAAATCAATGAACACGCGAAGTGGTCGGGCTTCAGACGGCGCTGTCCACCGGCGCGGTTAGTCAACTTCGTGAATAAGCGGCGATCAAAGACTGTTGGCTGTCAGGTCTCACGCTCGAGCCGCAGCAGTCTCCTCTGCGTTCAGATGTTTGAAAACCCTCACCCAAAAGCTGAAGTCACCGGCACGGCCGTCGGAGCGCGCGCCTAATGCGCACCAGGCCGCCGCCGTTTTCGCATTTAGTCCGTAAAGCGATCGAGCGGCATCACTTGTATCCCCAACATCTCTATCACTCCAAATATCAGGCGTGGCCGCGGCGGCGCAGCCGCGTGAATACTCTTCGAATATTTCGCGCATTGAAAAACCCCGTTACCGTCCGGAAACAGGTCGTCAAGATATGCCGGACGTTGATCCCATCAAATGGGCCACGATCACGTGCCGTCCCTGGCAAATATGCGCTTCGGCGCGAAATTCCTTCCGCATTCAACATTATGTTGTAACAAAATAAAAAGGCAAGCTATAAAAATACCCGGAATGAGAGCGCTTTCGTGACTCGTTCAAGCCAAGTGCGAAGCTAATGCGTGAGGTTCCCATGAAAGTGACATATCCTGGCGAATATTTTGTGGTATCAAAATCCATCTTGATAAGGGTCTCGGATTGCGGGGCCAGCAGATGAGCGAACTTCTCGCGATCGTATCCCGAGACGCTGACTATTATTTGATGCTCGAGCATATTTTGAAGGAAGGCGGATACAGGACAATGCTCATCGATGTTCCGAGCGAAGCCGTCCCGACAGTCGAGGAGTTAGACGCCGCAGCGATCATCGTCGACTGCCAGCCGGGTTCGCAAATTTTGTCTGATATCGCCGCCAGCCTCAAGGAGAGAGGGCTTGCCAGCGAGGTCACCCTCATCGCGCTGGTCGCCGAAAAAACCGCCTATCTCGACATTTTGAAAGCCAATGTCGATGAGAGCTTTACAAGGCCCATGCGGCCGGAACGCCTCTTGTCTTACCTTCACGGTGCAATAGGGAATTCCGCCGACAACGTGCGTCGCCGCCTCCTTCCAATATTCGACGATATGAAATTGGACACCAAGGGTCGGCGTGTTCTGGTACGGGGCACGCCGATCAACCTTAGTCCGATCGAGTTTCGCCTGTTGAGCGCCCTGATGGGGGACGTGGGACGAGTTCTCAGCCGGGTCGAGCTGATAGGTATCGCTTGGCCGCAGGGAGCATTCGTCGAGCCGCGGACGGTCGATGTTCATATCGGCCGCCTCCGGCGGGCTTTGAAGCGAGCCCTTGGCCGCGATGTGATCCGGACGGTGCCAAAGGTAGGATATGCGATGAACATCGTCTGACCTTGTGAACCTAGTTACATTCACATCTTCACCGAAAATTCCTTAAAACTTACCGTCGCGTTCGTTGCATAAACAAAAGACTCGCGGTTAGCGTGCAGTCTGTCCAACGTTTGGGAGCACAAAATGCAAGAGGCCGCTTCGGGTGCCGGGTCGCCCATGATATCTCACAGAAACACAGCCAGTTTGATCAGGCATGCCGCTCCTCACTTCGCCGCAGCCCATCTCGATGGCCTGATGGCACTTTATGTCCATCCGGCGGATGGTCGAGCCGTGACGATGCCAATATCAGAAAGCCGATCGCAACGTGTCATCGACTTCGTTCGCTGCTCCTATCTCGGGCTCGACAATCATCCCGCGATCATCGAGGGCGCTATTGAGACCGTTCGGCGCTACGGAACGCTACACTGGTCCTGCGCCCGCACGCGGCTCAATTTTGCAGTCCTGGGAGATCTCGAGGATGCGCTCTCTGACCTTTTCGCCGCAAGGGTCATTACCTACACGACGGTTCTTGCCGCCAATATGAGCGCTCTTCCTTTGATTGCGTCGGGAGTCCTGACTGGGGGCAAAAAACCTGTGATGGTGTTCGATCGCCTCGCTCATGCGACGCTCGCATTTAACAAGCCCGTCGTCGCCGAAGAATGCGTGGTTCGCACCATAGGCCACAACGATCTTCAGGCGCTGGAAGACATTTGCCGTCAGAATGAGACGGTCGCCTATGTCTGTGATGGTGTCTATTCCATGGGCGGTTGTGCGCCGATCAAGGAATTGCGCGAGCTTCAGGAGCGATACGGCCTTTTCCTCTATATTGATGATGCTCATGGCATATCGCTCTTCGGAGAAAGGGGCGAGGGTTTTGCCCGTTCGCAAATGCCCGAGGGTCTCGAAGAGCGGACCATAATCGCGGCCTCACTCGGCAAGGGCTTCGGCGCCTCAGGCGGCATGTTGATGCTTGGAACGTCGTTTCAGGAAGAAATTTTTCGCCGCTTTGCTCTCGCCCATGCCTTTTCGGCCTCGATCAATGTTGCGGCGATTGGTGCTGCCCTCGCCTCCGAGGTAATCCATCGCACACCGGAACTCGGCGTGCGGCAAAGGGCATTGGCCGAATATATTTCTCTGTTCGACGAACTGGTGCCAACCGCACAGGCGGGATCCCGACTTCCTATCCGCACCGTTGTCGTCGGTGACGAGCTGGCGGCAATCGGTGCCGCCAGAGTCGTGCTCGATGCCGGTTACTATGCATCGGCCATATTCTTCCCGACGGTGGCCAAGGGGAGGGCAGGGCTGCGCATATGTCCGACTGCCAGCCACACGGCCGCGGAAGTGCGCGAGGTCGCCGCTGCCATCAATCGTGCCCTCAAGGGCTAAGGATCGGTCTTCACCCCGGACGCTTCTTCTCGCTCGGGGATGGTCGTTATCGGATCCAGGCATTCCAACGCTCGAGCATCGTCGCGGAATTTTCATTGATCCATTTGGCGTCCGGAATGACGATGTAATCCCTGATATCATCGTCGCTTGGCAACGCTGCACGTGCTGCCGGCGACATCAATGCGATCGCCTTGCGACTGGGCGGCGTGCAAAGGAGTTCCTCGCAGACTTTCGCCTGCGCCTCGGGGTGATCAAGCCAGTAGCCGACCAGCTTTAACGCATTCGCCCGGTTCGGCGCGCCCTTGATGATGGTCAAGCGATCGCCAACTAAGAAAGAAGCCTGCTTGGACCAGGCGATCTGGCGGCCTTCAGCCTTCAGAGTATTTGCCCGCGTCAGCCAGATCTGGCCGATGCTGTAGTCGCCGTTGCGAAACCCTTGAACGCTCTGATCACCGGTCTTCCACCAGAGCGATATTGCTGGACGGATCTCGTCAAGCTTTTTGAGTGCGCGGTCGACGTCGAGCGGAAAGAGCTTGTCGCGCGGGACACCATCGGCCAGCAGTGCAGCGGCCATGACCCGCCACGGATCGTCGAAATTCGGAAAAGACCGACCACCGGGAAATTTCGCCTGGTCCCACATGTCAGCCCAGCTCGACGGGCTTCCTTCCTTGAAGCCGGTAGGGTCGTAAGCCATGAGCGTTGCGGTCGAAAAAAGCCTGGCCCCGGCAGTGACACAGGCATCGTCGACCAAGTCTGGTCGGCCTTGAAAGGGTTTGCAAAATTCGGTGAGGTCTTCAGACG
Organism: Rhizobium acidisoli; assembly: GCF_002531755.2. Lineage (NCBI taxonomy): Bacteria > Pseudomonadati > Pseudomonadota > Alphaproteobacteria > Hyphomicrobiales > Rhizobiaceae > Rhizobium > Rhizobium acidisoli. Next base: position 73,933 of record NZ_CP035002.1, read on the forward strand.
TCAACCGATGCGTTTCAGCGCTCGCCTGGATCTCGCCATCCGGATAGAGGTCCCAGGTCACATTGCCTGTCTTGACCATCGCCGATGCTTTCGCTCGCATCTCCGCATTTGTTGCCGCGACCGAGACGACTTTGATGCCGGTCTCTTCGGTAAACGGCTCGAACCAGAATTTTCGCAGCGCCGCATCGTAGGCGCCGCCAGTGGTCGCAATGACCACCTGCTCCTCAGCATGGGATACCCCCGCACCAACTAGCGTGAGGCAAGCCGCAAGCAGCAAGGGCCTGATCTCGATTCGTTTTGTCATCGCGTTTTCCTCTGTCCGGATGAATATGGCCACGTTAGTCCTCCCCGCGGCCTGTAAGGAGATAGATGGAGCCCATGAGGACGAGTGATATCGCGACGAGCAGCGTCGAAACCGATGCAATGACCGGGGTGAGATTGAAATCGATATCCTCGAACATTTTGCGGCTGATCGTTTTGCCGCCGGTATCGGAGATGAAGAATGCGACCGTTGCCTCATCGAATGATGCTAGAAACGCAAAAACCGAAGCAGCTGCGACCGCCGGTGAAATGTTTGGAAGCACGATGCTGAAGAAGGTGCGGCTGCGGCTTGCCCCGCAATTCAGTGCGGCAAGTTCAAGTGACGGGTCAAAGCGCTCGAGTGCTGCCGATACGGTGATGATCACGTAGGGGACCGAGAGCACGGTGTGCGCGACCAGGAAACCAGCAAAATTGCCTGTCAGGCCAAGCGGCGACAAAATCAGATAGAGCGCAACGCCGAAGACGACATGGGGGACAATCATCGGCCCGAGCGACAGCGCCTGCAGAAGGGCCTTGCCCGGCAAATTGCCGCGAACGAGTCCGATGGCGGCCATTGTTCCGATTGCCGTCGAAGCGATGGTTGTCGATAGCGCAATCTTCAGGCTGAAAATCGTCGCCGCGCGCCAGTCCGGATCGGAGAGAAATTCGCTATACCAGCGAAGCGTCAGGCCCTTCGGCGGGAATTGGATATAGCTGCTGTCATTCAGCGAAATCGGAATAACGAGCAACGTCGGCAGCACCAGGAAGAATAGGATTGCGCCAATCAGCAATCCCCCGAAGAGCCGCAAGACTGCCTTGCCATAAGGTCGATGGCTGCTGTTGACGCAAGAGGCGGCGCTTGCCGTGGCGGTTGCTGACTCAGTTGGCACTGTTCATTCCTTTGCTGACGGAAAGGGCCTTGCGGAACACAAGGACAAAGATGAGCGTCGTGGTAAGAAGGACCGTCGCGAGCGCTGCGGCGAATGGCCAGTCAAGCAGGACGATAGTTTGCTGGCCGATCAGCGTTGCCATCATCAATGCTCCCGGTCCGCCAACAAGGGCTGGCGTGATATAAAAACCGATCGCCAGGATGAAGCACATGACGCACCCGGCAAAGATTCCAGGCAGGCTGAGGGGCAAGGTCACGCGCAGGAAGGCGCCCATCGGGCCGGCGCCGAGATTGCGGGCGGCCTGGCTATACTCGGCAGGAATTGTGCGAAGAGCATTGCAGATGGGCAGGATCATGAAGGGCATGAGAACATGTGTCATCGCGAGGATGACGGCGCCCTCGGTATAAAGGAGCTTCAAAGGACTGGTGACGACGCCGGTTTCAATGAACAAGCCATTGATAACCCCGTTTCGCTGCAGCAGCACGATCCAGGCGTATGATCGCACCAGCACTGAGGTCCACAGCGGCACGAATACTGCCGCCACGACGATCATTGCAGCCTTGCCTCTGGCGCGCGCCATGAGAAAGGCAACCGGATATCCGAGTAGCAGGCTCGCCACAGTGACAATTGCACCCGTCTGCAGCGTGCGAAGTAGGACGTCGATGTAAAGTGGCTCGGTTACAATCCGCCGGTAATATTCGAGCGTGAATTCCGGCGCCATAACGCTCAAAGAGATGAGCCGGCCAATCGGATAGAGGAAGCCTGCGGCCAGTAGGAGCATCAACGGGGCAACAAGCACGAGCGTCAGCGCATGCGAATAACGCCGTGCCGAGTATGAGAATAGCCAGCTTGCAGAAACGGTCGGTGTCGGTGCGAGATTGTCGACGGTCGCAGTCATCTCATGCCTCCGCATCGGCAAAGAGCCGCAGGCCGTCGCGCTCGGCAATGACATCCACGGGGGTACCCGTCGCAAAGCGCGCTCTCGTCCCATCGGTGGAGATCTGCACCTGAATGATTTCTCCGTTCCCGAAATCGGTGCGAACGAGATGAAGATCGAAAGAGCCTGCAAAGACCGAGGTCTCGATCCGGCCGGGCAGGGCGTTCTTTCCCCCTGCGCCGCGCGCCGCAAGACCAAGGCGCTCGGGTCTGAGCGCAAGACGAACGCGATCCCCGATCTTTGCCGAACCCTCGAAACCCGGAAAAGCGCCCGGCGTATCAATGACCACATCATCACCCAGTCTGATCGTCTGGCTGCCGGCGATGTCGCCCAGGTATTCTCCAGTCAGGAAGTTCATCTTGCCGATGAAGTCCGCAACAAAGGCACTCTGCGGATTGCAGTAAATCTCCGCCGGGGTTCCGAGTTGAGCGAGTTGCCCCTTTGCCATAACGGCGATCCGGTCGGACATGGTCAACGCCTCCTCTTGATCGTGCGTCACGTAGATGACCGTAGCGCCGAGCCGCTGCTGCAACTGCTTGATCTCGAGCTGCATGGATTCGCGCAGCTTCTTGTCGAGTGCCCCGAGCGGCTCGTCCATCAGGAGAACAGGCGGTTCGAAGACAATTGCTCGCGCGACCGCCACACGCTGTTGCTGGCCGCCGGATAATTCGTGGGGATAGCGCCTGGCGTAGTCCGGGAGTTGGACGAGGTCGAGCGCCCGGCCGACGCGTTCGGCTCTGAGGTTCTTGCGAATGCCGCGCATCTTCAGTGGAAAGGCTATGTTTTCAGCGACGGTCAGATGGGGGAACAAGGCATAACGCTGAAAGACCATCCCGATATTGCGGCGATCGGGCGACATGGTGGTGACATCGCGCCCGCCGATAATGATGCGCCCGGCAGAAGGGCTTTCGAAGCCCGCGATCATTGTCAGGAGCGTCGTTTTCCCCGACCCGGATGGACCAAGGATCGACAGGAATTCGCCGGCGGGAATTTCCAAGGTCACTGCGCCAACGGCAGTCTGGCTGCCATAAGCCTTGCCAATGCGATCGATGAAAACAGGCGCACCAATCAAAATGATATCTCCCTTTCGCGTGTTGAACGTGTTGGAACCTCCCCGGCCGCTTGTGTGGTGCGGGGTTGCTGTGGGCATCATGCCGGGGGACGGCAGGTCGTGTGGATACGGCCTTGCGCGGCGAGGCGTTGCTACTATTCACGATCCCGTTATGCTGTCACATTAGAGGATCGTTTCGGTCTCATTCATTTTTGTTGCAACAAAAATGTGAAGAAGTCAACGCTTGGGGGATAAGAATTGAGCAAAAATACAACCTTGAAGGAATCGCAGGCGCCTGAGGCGCAGGTGGGGCGCATCAGCGACTTCGCTTACGCCTCCATCAAGGAGCTTCTCGCACGCGGCACTTACAAGCCCGGTCACAAGCTGCCGATCCGCTCAGTGGCCGAATTGCTGAACGTTGGCTCTACGCCGGCGCGCGAGGCGATCAACCGATTGGTCTTCGAGGGCGCGCTCGTAATGGTGGGCCCTAAATCCGTCATCGTCCCGCACCTCGATCTCGCCGCCCTGTATGAAGTCACGCAAATGCGGCTTGCGCTTGAAGGGTTGGCGACTGAGAAGGGCGCATTGCTCGCGACGGAAGAGACAATTGATAACCTATTATTTCTGCAAGGGAAGATAACGAAGGCGCTTGATGAAAAGCGCTATGCGGACGCCCTTCACGACAACAAGGAATTTCATTTTACGATCTATCGACTTTGTCGGATGCCGCATCTCCTTTCAACGATCGAGGCGTTGTGGTTGAGGGTCGGAGCTTCGTTTCATAACCTCTATCCTGACTTCGCTGAGACCAAGCATGGCGTGCGCAACCACATGGCCGCGATAGAGGGGCTTGTCGACAAAGATCCATCAGCTGTCCGTGCCGCGATGGAAAATGATATCCGTGACGGCTACCGGCGCTTGAAGAAATCTGCGCAGAAGCGGCTCAACCAGGAATGATCATGCCGTTTGACTTTTTTTGTTGCAACTTCTTCTCCTTCATGATTTTTGTTACAACAAAATTATGAAGGGTCGCGCCGCGGCCCGCGTTGGCCGGAGAAGATCGCATGTTTCACCCAGATTTATCGCGAACCGGCCGGGGGTATTCCCGGTCGAGGTCCGAACATTTCTTCAAAAGGGGGCGCCGGGTATTTCCGACGGGGATCACGCGGGTCACTGTGGATCACGAGCCCAGCCCGCTCTACATCTCTCGCGGGGAGGGAGCCTATCTCATTGACGTCGACGGCAACCGGCTGCTCGATCTCAACAACAATTTCACGACGCTAATCCACGGCCATGGTTTCCTTCCGGTCGCCGATGCCGTTGCAGATCTTCTTCATCGCGGCACGTGTTTCTCCAACCCAACCGAGCACGAGATCACGCTGGCCGAGCTATTGATCGAGCGCATTCCGGCCGTTGAGCATATTCGTTTCGTCAACAGCGGCACCGAGGCTGTGATGTTTGCGATCAAGGCCGCCCGAGCATTTACCTGCCGGCCAGGCGTTGCACGCATCGAAGGCGCCTATCACGGTGCTTACGACTGGGCGGAAACGGGGCAGACGGTGTCGCCGGCTATCTGGAGCGACCCGCAGCGATCGTCGGCTGTACCCGCCTATCGTGGTATGCCGCCCTCGGTCGCCGACGAGGTGACCGTTATCCGCTTCAATGACGTCGCGGATCTCGAGCGTCGGATAGCTTCTGCAGCCCCTTCACTCGCCTGTATCCTCATTGATCCGATGCCGAGCCGTGCCGGGCTGGTTGCGCCGGAGCCGAGCTTCCTTGCTGCCGTCGGTGCCATCGCCAAGCGATATGGGATTCTCGTCGTCGCCGACGAAGTCCTCAATCTGCGACAGTCCTATGCCGGAGCTTCGGCCCGCTACGGTCTGCAGCCCGACCTGATCGCGGCAGGCAAGATCATCGGCGGAGGTTTTCCGGTCGGGGCAATTGGTGGGCGCGAGGAGGTCATGCGGGTCTTCGCCAGCGACAGCGGCAAGCCGCTTCTTCCGCAAGGCGGCACGTTTTCGGCAAATCCGGTATCTATGGTCGCGGGCCGGGTGGCAATGGAGGCGATGACAGAGGCCGCATTCGGTTCGCTGGAAAGCCTTGGCGATACCATTCGGGCAGGTCTTCGAAAGGAAATCGAGCGCCGTGGCGTAGCTTTCAGCGTGACGGGGGCCGCATCATTGTTTCGGATCCATCCGAAAGGCAAGGAGCCAACGGACTTCCGCGAGGCCTATCTCGTGCCGCAAGAGGCCGACTTAATGGCTCGCCTTTCCAGGCATTTCCTCGATTGCGGCATCCTGCTTCCAAATGGCGCCGCCGCGTGCCTATCCACGGCAATGACCGACGCTGACGGTGATGCGGTCATTTCGGCCTTTGCTGACTTCCTTTCAATCCTCGAAGCAAATCCAACAGAAGCAGGCATCTGATTATGGCAACCGATGTTTTCACCGTCGCCGAGCGTATCGCTCATTCTCTCAAGAGGCACAACGTCACCCATATCTTCGCTCAAAGCCTGCCTTCGGCGGTGATCCTCGCCGCCGAAGCGATCGGAATCCGCCAGGTCGCCTACCGCCAGGAAAACATGGGCGGGACCATGGCTGATGGTTATGCGCGTTTGTCCGGGAAGGTTAGCGTCGTCGCAGCGCAAAACGGCCCGGCCGCTACGCTTCTCGTCCCACCGCTTTCCGAGGCGCTGAAGGCCAGCGTACCGATTGTCGCTCTCGTCCAAGACGTTGAACGAGATCAGGCTGATCGCAATGCATTTCAGGAGCTCGACCATCTCGCATTGTTCCAATCCTGCACGAAGTGGGTGCGCAAGGTAATCGTTGCGGAGCGGATCGACGATTATATCGATGCTGCATTTACGGTAGCCGCCTCGGGCCGGCCGGGGCCGGTCGCTCTCCTGCTTCCCGCCGACCTGTTACGAGAGCAGATAGCGCCGTCACCATTTCGGCGCGAGGCTGCCCTGGGTCACTGGCCGCTCGATCGGTTGCGCCCGCGCAATGACGACATCGAGCGCGCAGCCTCGATGATCGCGGCAGCTCACGGTCCCATCATCGTCGCGGGAGGCGGCGTTCATGCGAGCCGCGCCGCTAGCGAACTGTCGGCGCTACAGGACGAGGCCTCGCTTCCCGTCGTCACGACCAATATGGGCAAAGGCGCGGTCGACGAGTACCATCCGCTGTCGGCAGGCGTTCTTGGCGCACTCGTTGGACCGAAATCGCTCGGACGACACACGGTTGCGCTTGTCGAGGAAGCCGATCTTGTTATTCTCATTGGGACGCGAACCAATCAGAATGGCACCGATAATTGGCGTCAAATCCCCCCGTCCGCGTCAGTCATTCACGTCGATGTCGATCCCGCCGAGATCGGTCGTACATACGAGGCCGTCAGGTTGGCGGGCGATGCTGCCGAGACTATTCGGGCGCTTCGAAGCGAGCTCGCCGGAAGCGATCTCTCCTACCGCACATCGAAGCGTAATCAATTGACTGACAGGATCGCCGGGTTCTGGCGCTCGTTTGACACGGAACGGCAATCCGTTGTCCGATCGGACGCCAGTCCGATCCGCCCCGAGCGCATCATGTTCGAGCTGCAACAGTTGATGACGGCAGATACGACCGTTGTTGCCGATGCGAGCTATTCCTCAATGTGGGTCGCCGGCCAGTTGCGGGCACTTTCGCCCGGCATGCGCTTTCTCTTGCCGCGGGGCCTTGCAGGTCTCGGGTGGGGCCTGCCGCTTGCGCTCGGCGCGAAAGCGGCAGAGCCCGACAGGCCGGTCGTTACGATCGTCGGGGACGGCGGCTTCGCCCATAGCTGGGCGGAACTGGAGACTATGGTGCGTAGCAAGCTTCCTATCCTCATTATCGTGTTGAACAATGGCATCCTCGGTTTTCAGCGTGACGCGGAAACTGCCAAGTTCGGCAGATTCACGACTGCCTGCGGCTTTGCGGATGTCGACCATCAGAAAATTGCGGAAGCTTGCGGCTGCCCGGCAGTTCGCATTTCCGACCCCGCCGATCTTCCTCGTTACCTCGAGCGCGGTCTCTCTGGAGAGGGCCCTCTGCTGATCGAAGTCATGACAGACCCTGGCGCCCATCCCCCGCTGTCGCTGTTTGCTGCAATGGATCAAGCGGCATGAGCGCCGACTGCAGCGCGCACGTTGCCGTTATCAGCGGGGGCACGACCGGGATTGGTCTTGCCACCGCGTTTCGTCTGCTCAAAGCCGGCCATCGGGTTGCCGTCTTCAGTCATGGTCGGGAAAGCGTCATGGCCGCCGGCGCAGCACTTGCCGAGGCTTTCGGGCCAGAACGCTCAATTGTGAGACAGGTCGATCTCCGTGAGCCGGCGGCCGTCGAACAGTTTTTCCGCGAAGTCGCCGATGTCTTGGGCGCGCCTGGGATTCTCGTGTGCAACGCGGGGATCTCGCCAAGAGGTCCCAACGGCCCTCTCGACATCGCCGACCTTGGCCTTGAGGAGTGGAACGACGTGCTCGCCGTCAACCTGACGGGCACGATGTTGTGTTGCCGGGTCGTTCTGCCCGGCATGAAGGAAAGAGGTTATGGGCGCGTCATATTGGTTGGATCCCTCGCGGGCCGGACGAGACCGCGGATTGCCGGCCCGAGCTACGTGGTGTCAAAAGCTGCCCTTTCAGGGTTATCTCGCGTCCTGGTCTCTCAATATGGCCCCTACGGCATCACATCGAATGTCGTGGCGCCAGGGCGTATCCTCACACCACTGACCGGATCCCCGGAAAGCAAGACAAACATCGAGGCGCTTGCCCGCATTCCCGCGGGTCGGCTCGGTGTTCCGGGCGATGTCGCTGCCGTGATCGCGTTCCTGGCATCGGAAGATGCCGGGTTCGTCAATGGAGCCATTATAGACGTCAATGGCGGCGAGTTCGCACCGAGCTAAAGTCGACGTTTTCAAGCGACAAAGGGGCGATCGACATGACACCACTCATTCTGGTTTGCTCGCAGGACGCCGAGCTTTATTTGCTGCTTGCGCATATCCTGCGTTGCGAAGGCTTCGAGGCTCGTCTCGGAGCAAGTGAAGACGATGTAGTGGACGCTTGCACCTCGGCGGAGATTTCCGCAGTTCTCCTGGATTGTGTGGAGTGGCCAGGTGATGTTGCATTCCTATGTGCGCTGCTGAAGGGCGCCGGGCTTTCCGTAGGAGCGCTCATCGGCGAGGATATGGGTGCCGAGCACCTGCAGTTGATCAAGTCGGGCCTCGACGAAGGCATCATGCGTCCTTTGTCGCCGTCGAAGCTTCTTGCCTTTTTGCACGGAATAGGAACGCGGTCGGAGGTTGTGACCCGGCCAAGTTTCGCTATCGACCCCGAGTTTATATTCGAGCGGCACGCTGTTGTCGTCGGGGGCAAGAGAATAGCCCTTGCACCTATGGAGGCGAGAATCCTGAGATTCCTGCTAAAAAAGCATGGCCAAGTCAGCACCCGCGAACAACTCATTGAGGCCGTTTGGCCCGATCGGCACGCAGTGATGAACAGGACGGTCGATGTGCATATCGGTCGACTGCGAAAAGCGGTCGCGGGACTCCGCAATCTGCGGGTCCGCACCGTATATGGCGCAGGTTACGCTCTTGAATTTCAAGATGGTTGAAGTCGGCACGTGGTTGCCTCTGACTGACTTCGTCCCGACACCGCGTTCCGGATTCGACATGTACACGCCGGGCTATAGGTCATGCTTTGAAGATAACGGCTCTGGCCCAACGAGACGCCCTCGGGGCAACGCAGCGCCCACAAGGCGATTTGCAATGGCCGGAACACACCTGATCAGTTCGATACCGCACGGAAACAAAGGGGAAGCGGCATTGTTACTGAGACGCCGCCTGACGCAAGAGCCTTCCGTGACCTGCGTGGGGCGCATCCGGTATGGGAGCGTGAATGATGGACACAGCAACGCAATGGGCACTTCTTCTCGGTGTACTGACGTTGGCGAGCTGGATAGCAGGTGGCCTGGCAACCGTCCTCGGAAACGGGGGGGGTCGGCCAACACAGGCAAAAGGCGGTAGAATATCTGAGCCTCGGGCCAAACGGAATCGAATGCTTCGGAATTGCCGGGAACCCTCTCCCGGTTTGGTTGTTGGAGACGCGTTCGGATGCCGGCGGCATCCGCCGCTGGCCCACAACGAGATCCCAATAGGAGAGAGTGATGTTTTATACGGATGGAAAGCTGCAATTTCCTGTGCGCGTCGAAACACCCGATCCGCAGTTTGCCCGAGCGTTGCAACAGGCTATCGGCGGCGTCGAAGGCGAAATTCGCGTGCGGTGACCTGCTGATGAACACCGCAGCGGAGGAACTCGGACATATCGAGATGCTAGCGACTGCCGTGGCCCTGAACCTCGAAGGCGCGCCCGTATCAGTTAAAGATGCGGTGGCGCGGGACCCGGTGGCAAGCGCAGTCCTAGGCGGCTTGAACATGAAAAATCTGCTTTCGGCGGGGCTTTCGGCCATGCCCGTTGATTCCGACGGCGTTCCCTTCGGCATGTCGCACATTTATGCCAGCGGCAATATCGCAGCCGATATGACAGCGAATGTCGCGGCCGAGTCCACCGGGCGTGTCTTGGCGACCAGGCTGTTCAACCTCACTAATGATCCCGGCATGAAGGAGATGCTGTCCTATCTCATCGCCCGCGACACAATGCACCAAAACCAGTGGATGGCTGCCCTAGAAGAACTCGGCGGGCCAGCAAAGGTCTTCCCGATCCCCAACAGCTTCCCTCAGGAGCAGGAGTTGCAGGACTTCAGCTACGCCTATCTCGGTTTTCAGCAGGATGGCAGCGAGCCGGTTGCCGGACGCTGGTCCGAAGGCAGGTCAATCGACGGTAAGGGAAGTTTTGTGACTGTGGTGCCGAAACCGATGGGGCAAAAGCCTGTTCTCGGGCCGGCAAAGTCTAATAGCGGCGCACAAGCCGAACAGATCTGAGCGGCTAACTGGAGGGCATTGTTCGCCCGCCATCACTCAAGGCATCTGGAGGAACAAAGATGAGATTGATATTCAAGGCGTGCCTTCTATTTGTGTTTGCGGCGCCTGCTTTTGCTGCCGATGAAGCCGCACGTCAGAAGGCGACCGATTTCGCCTTCCGCGCCGCCGCGTCGAATATGTTCGAGCTCAAGGCTGCCGAGATTGAGGTCGCAAAAGGCGCGGCCGAAGATGCAAAGCAGTTCGCCACCGACATGCTGAAAGATCACGGGCGCGCTGGCCCGATTTTGGCGGTTGCCGCCAAGGAGGATGGCGTTGAACTGCCGTCAGCTCTTGACGAGGAGCATGCAAGGAAGCTTGACGCGCTGCAGGAAAGCGATCGCGAGAATTTCGACCAAGCGTATCTTTCGACTCAAATGACTGCGCACGAGGAGGCCGTGTCACTCTTTACAGACTATTCGCAAAATGGCCCCGATGGTGCCCTGAAGCGAGCATCGCAGAAGATCCTGCCGGACCTCAGGATGCATCTGACGAGGATCAAGGGGCTGACCTCAAAGTGAGGGAAGCGGCAACAAGGAATGCAGCAGGCGAGCACCTCACGCCGTTTACCAGAAATGAACTCTGCCGCGCTCGACGGCTCAATGCCTTTCTTGATCTTCTTCCTCGCTACCACACCGACAGACGCTGGAATGCCAAAACGGTTCAGAGTCTGGTTCGGGCTGTACAGTTCCTCGTTCCGGATAAGGTGACCCGCTATAACGAAATTGCCACCCGCCCCGCAATGTCCAACGGCGGGCGCGTCGGCGTAAGGTGGATCGTCCCGGAGGGAGCGCGCCGCGGTCTCTACGTTCACTTCCATGGCGGAGCCTGGGTGGTAGGCAACGCGCGCCTCGATGACGGTATCACGTGTCCCATCGCGAGGCATTGCGGGATGCTGGTAGCGGGCGTCGATTTCCACAATGCTGTAGACGACCGCCTCGATTTGACGCTTCAAGACTGCAAAGCCGCGATCGAGTGGCTGGTCGAACATCTGGCTGAGCTTCAGGTTGAGCAGATCATCCTCGGCGGCGAGTCGTCCGGCGCACATCTTGCTGCGGAGGCGCTTCTTCATCTGCGGGAGCGCGGCTGGGCGAGGTTAATATCTGGCTTCGTCTCCGTGTGCGGTTGCTACGACCTGACGGGATCGGAAAGCTTACGGAGGTCGAGCCGGAAGAGCCTAGTGATCAACGGGCCATCGGCGCTGCGCAATCTCCAGCGGCTGACGCCCAGCCTATCAGGGCGTGAGGCGAGAGGCCCGATATTTGCCGATCTCTCCGGGCTCCCGCCCGCCTTGCTGATAGCCGGAGCACTTGACCCGATCGTCGACGACAGTCTTTCGATGGGAACGCAATGGCAGCAGCAGAGCGGCAACGCTGAGTGCGTCGTCGTACCCGAGGCGCCGCACGGCTTTAACCGCTTGCCGACAGCGCTTGCCGCAAGGGCAAACGGCCTTGTCCGTGAATGGATGAGGAAGACAATTGCAAAAGGCGTGGGTTAGGAGACGTCTTTATGTGCTGGACCGCCGAATTTCGATGGCATCATCGATCCACCTCGCCGAAAACGATGTCAAGCGAGCCTAGAACGGCCGATATATCTGCCAGCTGGTGGCCGCGGCACATAATGTCCATTGCTTGCAGATGGGTAAAACCCGGTGCCCGAATCTTGCAACGATACGGCGCATTTGTGCCGTCCGCGACCAGATAAACGCCGAATTCGCCTTTCGGCGCTTCCACAGCCGCGTAAACCTCACCTGCAGGGACTCGGAAGCCCTCGGTATAAAGCTTAAAATGATGGATCAGCGCTTCCATAGACCGCTTCATCTGTCCACGTTTGGGTGGCACCACCTTGCCGTCGCTCGACGTAACGGGACCCGTGGCGGCATTGCCGAGCAGCCGCTCGACGCACTGCACGATGATCCGCACCGACTCCCGCATTTCCTGAATCCGGATGAGATAGCGATCGTAGCAGTCGCCATTCTTGCCGATGGGGATGTCGAATTCCATCTCCGAATAGCACTCGTATGGATTCGCGCGCCGGAGATCCCACGCAGCTCCCGAGCCCCGGATCAGCACTCCGGAAAAACCCCACGCCCAGGCGTCTTCTAGTGAGATTACACCAATGTCGACATTACGCTGCTTGAAGATGCGGTTATCGGTGAGAAGCCCGCCGATATCAGCAAGCGTCTTTGGAAAGGTTTTGCACCATTCGCCAATATCCTCGACCAAATTGGCGGGGAGATCCTGATGAACGCCGCCGGGCCTAAAATATGCAGCATGCATGCGTGAGCCCGACGCACGTTCGTAGAACACCATCAGCTTCTCCCTTTCTTCGAAGCCCCACAGAGGCGGCGTGAGGGCGCCGACATCCATGGCCTGAGTAGTGACATTCAGCAGGTGGGAGAGGACGCGGCTGATCTCCGAATAGAGAACTCGAATAAGCTGTCCTCGATAAGGCACCGCGACGCCGAGCAGCTTTTCAACCGCCAGGCAGTAGGCATGCTCCTGGCACATCGGCGCGACATAATCGAGCCTGTCAAAATAGGGTAATGCCTGAAGGTAAGTTTTTTTCTCGATCAGCTTTTCCGTGCCACGATGAAGCAGCCCGATATGGGGATCGACCCGCTCAACGATTTCACCATCCAATTCCAGCACCAGACGCAGGACCCCATGGGCGGCAGGGTGCTGGGGGCCGAAGTTGATGTTGAAATTTCTAACATCGTGCTCTGTCATCGATCTGCTCCTGAGCGTTCAAAACGCTTCCCTACTGCTCTGGTGGCTCGACGGTCGTTTTCTCGTCGCCAGGCAGATGAGTCCCCTCCCACGGCGAGAGAAAATCGAAGTGCCGATATTCCTGCTTCAGTTCCACCGGTTCGTAGATCACGCGCTTGGCCGCATCGTCGTAGCGCACCTCGACGAAACCCGTCAGCGGAAAGTCCTTACGCAACGGATGTCCTTGAAACCATAGTCCGTCAGGAGGCGGCGCAGGTCAGGATGACCCGTGAAGAGGATGCCGTACATGTCCCAGGCTTCGCGTTCGTACCAGTCCGCACAGGGAAAAAGCACGCAAGCGGAGGGGACGGGCGTGTCCTCGTTGGCGGAGAGTTTAACCCTGACTCGCAGGTTTTGAGTGGGTGACAGAAGATGATAGACGACGTCAAAACGTTCCGTCCGAGCTGGCCAGTCGACGCCGCAGATGTCTAGGAGACAACCGAAAAGGCGTAAGCGCGATTTTCGCTGCACGTTGACGCCAACCCGTTGATTGGTTCGGATCAACGTTTGGAACCGTATTGTGTCAGGCGGCTTCGGTTCTGGCGAAGTTGAACGGCAGCAGGTCGACGATGTCGGCCCTTTCGTCCCGCTGCGCCAACTCAGTGAGCACGTAGCGCAGCCAGGTGAGTGGGTCGACGCCACAGGCGCGGCAAGTGAGCATCAGACTGTAGATCACTGCGCTGGCCTTGGCTCCGTCGGCGGTGTCGCTGAACAGCCACGATTTTCTTCCGGTGGCAAAAACTCTGATATCGCGTTCCAGAATGTTGTTATCGATCGGCATCCTGCCGTCGCTGGTGTAGCGTGTCAGGTAATCCCATTGGTTCAGGGTGTAGGACACGGCGTCGCCGAGCTTGGTATCCGGCACGACCTTCGGCGCGATGGCGTCGAGCCACGCCTTTAGGGCGTTCAGGACAGGCAAGCTGTGCTGTTGGCGGAAACGGCGAATGCAATCAGCCGTCGTCTCACCGGCATCTGGGGTTTTGTCTCTTGCCTGCTTTTCGATCCGGTAGAGCTGCTCGAAGAACCGGAGTGCCTGTTCCGGCGGTCCGCCTCCATTCTTCCGGGTTTTGAGAGCCTCGACGAAGCGCCGTCGTGAATGAGCCATGCATCCGACATGGGTTGCGCCATGCAATGTGCGCCACGCGGTGTAGCCATCGGTCACCAATATGCCGCGGTAGTCACCGAGGAAGGTCTGGGGGTGGATCTGGCCTCGGCCGGGCTGATAATCGAGCAGTACGATTGGCTGTTCACTATCCTCGCCACTGCGATAAGCCCACATATACGATGTGCTGGTGGCCTCCTTGTCCTTTTCCTTCAGGACCTGGACTGTGGTCTCATCGCCATGAATGAGAGGCTGTGATCGCAGCCGCAGTTTCAGAGCGTCATAGATGCGATGCAGATGCTTCTCGCTTGAACCGATGACCCAGTGAGCGAGAGCGCCGCGGCTGATCGGCACGCCGGCCCGCTCAAATGTCTGCGCCACGCGGTAGAGCGGTGTGCCATCGACGTATTTGTGGACGAGCGCGAAGGCTAGCGTCGAAGCGGTAGCGATGCTGCCCGGCAGGGGCTGCGTCGGCATCGGCGCGATCACGACGGGTGTGTTGATCCCGGTGCGGTCGCAATGGCGGCAGGCATATTTGAACCGGACGTTCTGCAGGACCTTTGCCTTGACTTCGATATGAAGCTGCTCGGTAACGGCCTCGCCCATGCGATGCATTTGACTATCGCAGCACGGGCAAGCCTTCTGATCGTCGGGAAGGTCATATTCGACACGCTCACGCGGCAGATCTTCCGGCAGAGGTCTGCGGCCGCGCTTTTTTCCCACGGCGCTCGCGACCGCCGGCAGGCCCGTGTCCGGGAGATCGACAACGTCATCACCGTCGCCGCTGTCATCTTCGTCGACAGCCTCTTCGGCTTCGTTGAAGAGGCGATCAACGTGCTTTTCGCTGCGCGGTGCAAAGCGATGCAGCTTTGCAAGCGCCAGCTCCTCCTCAAGGCTTTACGACCCGCTGCGAGAGCGCTTCCTTCTCGGCTTTGAGCGCAGCGATTTCGGCAGCATTGGCTGCCAATTGCGCCATCAGTTCTGCAATGCTCGGTTCGCCGGTGCGAGTCATCAGATTCTTGAATCTGAACTGCCCCTGCACGTCAATCGCTATTCGCCATCCTCAGCCGGCGACCTGATACTGCCGCACCGGATGGCGGATCATCGCATCGATATCGATGCCGTCGAGAATCCAGTGGAGCTGTTCTGTCGTCAGCACAACGACCGGCACCTCGCGGCGGGGCCATCTGAACTTGTCCTCGGTCAACCGCTTCAGGATCAGCACAAAGCCGGACCGGTCGAAGAACAAAAGCTTCACCCGGTCGCGACGGCGATTGCAAAAGGCAAAAACCGCAGGAGCAAAGGGATCCAGCGCCATCGTCTCCTGGACCAGGACAGCAAGGCTGTTGATGCCGGCCCGAAAGTCGATCGGCTCGCGATGCAGGTAAACCTTGAGATCAGCGCCAAGTCTGAACATGACCCAGCGCTCCGATGATTGCCGTCAATGCATCTACGTCACCGCATTCCAACGTCAGCTTCACGCCGTTCGGCAGTGACGCGCTCACCTTCGCTGGAGAGGGCAGCGGCCGGTTCCTCTCTGCTTTCCGAGGCAGCTCTTCACCGAACCCAAACTCGTCTCTGGCCGCGGTGATTTGCACCGGAATAAAAGACGATGTCGAAGACGGCGGCGACGCAAGCGGCTGGGTGTGCTTCCGTATCCATTTCCAAACGAGGTTCGCGTTGACCCCGTGTTCGCGCGCGAGTTTCGATACCGATACGCCAGGTTCAAGGCAGGCCGCAATAAGGCGGTCTTTCGAACTTTGATCGAAACGGCGTCTCCCATTCCGACCGACCAGCCGCACGGCAAGTTTTTGACTTTCTTCCATGACTTGGTGTCCACCTATTTTGGTGGACACCTCATGCCAAAGCTCACTCAATTGCAGAAGGTGCGGGGAAAATCGCGCTTACGAAAAGGCAGCGGTCGTCGTCGCGCAGGAAGCTCAAAAGCTCAATCAGGTGATCCTTGTCTGTTAGGAGAGTGAGTTCTCCGCATTTGAACTGGCGGGCGCGAACCGCATCCGGGCGCATTGTGAGGATGTGTGATGCGAGATCAGTTAGCTGCTCGGTCAAAGGCTTCTCCATCCGCTCGAAACAAATGCCGACCCCGAACTCGCCGCGGATCATCGGGTTCCCGGTCATGTGAATAAACTGGCTGCTCGCTGCTTGGAGGAAGGCCTGCCGTAGCAGTCAGAGATAACGGCCCTGCCCTGGATATCGCAATCTGAGACGCTCAGTCTCTAGCTCTTCGCTCCGCTTCCGAAGCGTGCCACTCGGCATCGATCCTGCCCTCTGCGGCTTTATGGAAGAACTGCGAGCAAACGAGCCATCCCTTGAGCGGGCGCAGAAGGAGGACGCACGCAAGTACGGTAGCCGGAAGCGTGACCAGTAGGTGCACCCAGATATGCGGTTCAAATGCAAATTGGATCCAGAGAGCGGAGGCGAGGGCGGGCACGGCCGCGATACTCATCGCGAAGAACGCCGGACCATCGGCTGGGTCGGCAAAGGAATAATCCAGATCGCAGACGTCACAGCGGGTGGCAAGCTTCAGGTAGCTCGCGAAAAGATGGCCGCGCTGGCACCGCGGGCAGCGCCCCAGCAATCCGGTGAGTGCGGGGTTCGTCGTTACTTGAAATTGGCTGGTCTCGTCGCTGGGTTCCATTTTCACCGAACTGCGCCCAGCGCATCGAGTTCCCAAAGTCATGTCGTTTGGACCGTCAGTGATCAGCTCGAATCCGACGAAATGTTTGATCGGCAGCGATCCCACGCCGACACCGTATTTTCTTCGGCCCGCCGAACCTGTCCGCGTGCGTTGTTTTACTCCGCTGGCGATCAAGAATATGCGCGGCGACCAGGATACGTACGCTTCCGTACCCGCGGTTGAAATCGGAAATACGACGGTTAGGATCGGCTGACGTAATGGGGAGGAATGCGGATGATCCAGCATTCAGGGATTACGAAGCCTGCCCTGCAGCCTGATGACGTCGCTATGCTAAAAACGGTGCTCAGGCAGTGGTGTCAGGAAAAATCGTGCGACATTTGCAGCCCTGCGGCGCAGCACGTTGCACGGGAGCTCGTCTCCTGGTTCGAATGCGGCATTCGCGACCAGCATAAGCTGAGCGGCCTAATGCGGCACATGCATCTGGAGGTGAGGAGTTTCCCGCATAGGCCCGTTGGCCCGCGGCGAGCATCGCAACCCGCACTATTCGGGGGGTATAATGATTAAAAGTAGCCGTATTGCTTCGATGGCCGCGGACACGTCCGGTCTGAGTTTTCCAGATCGGCAGATTGCCCTTAGGCAAATCATCGATGACCTTCAAGATTTACGCGACAACGTCGCCGGCGTCTCTTCGGATCGACGCCCGGCGCTCGATCGTCTGCTTCCGATGATCCGCGCCTCAATTGAGTCAATTGCGAATGCCGACGACGATTGTTGGAGAAACATTATTCGAGAACTCCTCCAGCTCCGCGCGACGTTGCTTCGCCTCAAGGCTGACGCAACTGGGACCCGCCATTGATCCTCCTAGTGTGGGCGCTGAGCGAACATTTGGTCGAGGCCGCGGTATAATCGCGCTATCTCATCACAAGCCGGTGCGACCGGCCTTGCCATTGCTTGAAAGGCCGCATCATCTGGCCGGGAAATCGTCTTTCGATGGCGCTTTCGATCAGCACGATCTTTGCGAAGACCTCGTCCGCCGGCCAATCCGCTTCGCCGCAGGCTTCGAGGTCAGCCATAAGTTCAAAAAGCTCATCATTCGTCATGGTCACAAGAGCTGAGGCGAATTCTTGCTCCGCGACAGCCGCAAAACGGGTCATAGTGCACCTCCTGCCCAATAGAAACTATAGTTTCATTCGCAGCACGCTCACCGGCGACTGTCGCGTTACCTTCCCGGTAGATCCTTTACGGTCGTCGCAGCCGCCGGAAGCTTGTTTTGTGATCCCTCCCTATCGGACGCACGCAAGGGCGCGGTTGGCGCATTGCCGACATAAAGGCCCAGCCCCAGCGCCCCGAGGGCAACGACAAAGGCGCCGGCAATTGCAAGGACCGAGTGCCGGCCATCCTGTTTGATCATGCCGAAAGCGAGAGCAATTCCGAGAAGTGCTGCTCCTCCCGCGACCGCAAAAAGCCAAAGATAGTTCATCATCGTGCTCCCGATATCCGCGCGCCAAACCGGGAAAGATGACGAAGGTTCCCACACGACGTCGACAAACGGCGCACCGTACCCTCGGTCGAACTCTTATTCTATTTGTTTCGCACCAGGAGCCGCATGCGCGCCTCACCGTCAATCGGTGGTACGCGTTCTTGCGGCTCCGGCCAGCCAACGGCACATCAAGTCCTCGATGCCTGCGCAAATGAGGATCCAATGGGAACCGGTCCGACCTATTAGACTATCTGTGCAATAGAGCGACAAGCGACATCGGTATGTCGACCGCGAAGAAATCCATTGCCGCACCGATAATCACCGCCCACACGACTATCAGGAAAATGAGCGCTGCAATCCTTATTTCTACTGGTTGCATTATCTGCTCCATCCCAGCAAATGCGTCCCCCCGGACAAAGCTTTTTATTCCTCGCGCTAGTTCGCTATGCGCGGGTAAGCAACCGTAGCAAGCGTCTAAACGTGCAGCGCCGAAGTCTCGGCTCTCTCCAAATCGATGTCGTTTCGCCCCATCACGTCTCCGGCCATAAATTCGTTGCTGCTGCGTTCGAGATAATGGCCATCCAGGAAGGAGCGATAGGCGTCTTCGATGCCCTCCTTCAAACCTATCTTGGGAAACCAGCCGAGCGTGCGAAGCTTGTCGACGCTCATGAGTTTACGCGGCGTGCCGTCTGGCTTGGTGAGGTCGCGCCTGATCTTGCCCTTGAAGCCAACGACCTTGGAGACGAGATGCGCCAATTCGAGGATGGTAATGTCTTCGCCGGAACCGACGTTCACATGACTTTCGGCGGAATAGGTCTTCATGAGATGGACGCAGGCGTCGGCGCAATCGTCAACATGCAGGAATTCACGCCGCGGTGTGCCCGTACCCCAGATGCATATCTCTTGCTGCCCATTGATCTTGGCCTCATGCGCCTTGCGTATGAGCGCCGGCATGACATGGCTGGATCCGAGGTCGAAATTGTCCTCTGGACCGTAAAGATTGGTGGGCATGGCCGAGATGAAATCTCTACCGTGCTGTTTGCGATAGGCTTGGCAGAGCTTCAGTCCGGCGATTTTGGCGATCGCATACCATTCGTTCGTCGGCTCAAGCGATGCAGTCAGAAGTGCGTCCTCGACGATCGGCTGGTCGGCGAATTTCGGATAGATGCAGGACGAGCCCAGAAACATCAGTTTTTCGACGTCAGCTCTATGGGCCGCGTGGATGACGTTGGCTTGGAGAATGAGGTTATCGTAAAGGAAGTCGGCCGGATAGGTCGCGTTGGCGAGAATGCCGCCGACCCTTGCAGCAGCCAGGAAGACAGCGTCGGGACGATTCTTGCTCATCCAGGCTTCCACCTGCTCCTGCCGCCTGAGGTCGGCCTCGGCACGGGTCGCCGTCAAAATCTCGCAGCTCTCCGAAGCAAGACGCCGCACGATCGCAGAGCCGACCATGCCGCGGTGGCCCGCGACATAGACCCTTTTTCCAGCAAGGCTGTAGATCATCTCAGGCATAAGCAAAACCCTTGGTTACACCTGCCGAGGGAACATTTCGTGCCATGACTTTCAGGTCCTCGCGAACCATTTCGGCCACCAGCTGATCGAGACTGCTCTCATGTTTCCAGCCAAGCTTCGTGTGCGCCTTCGTCGGGTCGCCGATCAAAAGGTCAACTTCAGTCGGACGGAAATAAGCGGGATCGATCTCCACCACACACCGACCGGATGTCTTGTCGTATCCCTTTTCCTCAACGCCGGTCCCACGCCAATCAATTTGCATGCCCACCTTGGCAAAAGCCTTGTCGACAAAGGACCGAACCGAGTGCGTTTCGCCGGTTGCAAGGACATAGTCCTCCGGTTCGTCCTGTTGCAGCATCAGCCACATGCCGCGGACATATTCTCGTGCATGTCCCCAATCGCGCTTGGCATCCAGATTGCCGAGATAGAGCCTTTCCTGCAGGCCAAGATGGATCGCCGCCGCCGCCCGGGTGATCTTGCGGGTCACGAATGTTTCGCCGCGGATCGGGCTTTCATGATTGAACAAGATGCCGTTCGAGGCGTGCATGCCATAGGCCTCGCGATAATTGACCACGATCCAATAGGCGTAGAGCTTGGCGGCCGCGTAGGGTGATCGAGGGTAGAAAGGCGTCGTTTCGCTCTGCGGGACCTCCTGGACCTTGCCGTAGAGCTCCGAGGTGGACGCTTGATAGAAGCGGGTCTTCTTGGTCAGCCCCAGGAGGCGAATGGCTTCGAGCAGCCGAAGGGTGCCGGTTCCATCCGCGTTTGCTGTATATTCCGGCGTCTCGAAAGAGACTTGAACGTGACTCTGTGCGGCGAGATTGTAAATCTCGTCCGGCTGCGTTTCCTGAACGACACGGATGAGATTCGTTGAATCTGTCATGTCGCCGAAATGCAGGATAAAGCGAGGGCTCTCGATGTGGGGATCCTCGTAGAGATGCTCGATGCGACTGGTGTTGAAGGACGATGAGCGGCGCTTCAGGCCGTGAACGATATAGCCTTTCTCCAGCAGCAGTTCGGCCAAATACGCGCCGTCCTGACCTGTTATGCCCGTAATCAGCGCAACTTTTCGGTTCTCTCTCATTCCCGTATCCATGGTTCCTCCAACTCGATACCAATCCAGAAGAAAATTGAGCGTTTAAACATCATGTATGATGTATTCATGCTTTGAATTTGTAGTATTTCATCAGGGATTTCGAAAATAATTCCGAGTCGCTGAAATTATACAATGCGTGCTTTTCGGGGTTTACGTTGTTGATCGCGACGATGATTTCCGAATTTCGCGAGCTTTTCATTTGCTGCAGGCTGAACTCGAATGCGCGGCGGCTCGTCTTTCCCCATCTAACGATTGCCAGCGTTCTTTCCGCTAGGGCGGTCAAATGCACGGTATCCGCCGAGGCGAGCACAGGCGCGCTGTCGAAGATGACAATCTGGCCGGCCGCGACCGCCATCTCGATGATTTCTGCCAGGCCGTTCGGACGGACCCGCCGCTGGAGACTGAATTTTCCAGATGGAATGAAATCGATGCCGCTTGGATGGTGGTAGACGATGTCGCGGAAATCGGCCTGACCGTTCAGGAATTCGTTCAGTCCGCACATGACCCCCGACCTGAAAAACGCATCGAGTTTTCCCCGTCGGAGGTCGCCATCGACCAGCAGCACCGGAATCGCGGCAGCGGCAAGTTCCATGGCCAGCGATCGCGCGACAAGCGACTTGCCATCTCCGCTGTGAGCCGAAGTAACGACAATACTGTTCGGCAACTTGCCGCCATTGGACTGTTTGAGTGAAAGCACCACGGTACGGATTGCTTCGTCAAACATCGGGACCGGCATATGTGCGAATATCGTCTTCGAATTTTCACTTCGCGCCAGACGCGGGATAAGTCCAGCCGGTATGGTGCGTGCAATTCCAGCAAGCTGGTCGAAACTGCGGACCGACCGGTCCCACATTTCGATCACGAAAGCAGCCGTCACGGCTGCCGAGACTGCAGCCAGGAGGGCGCCTATCAGATAGGAAAGCCGTCCACGTCCCTGTGAGACGAGCGGCACTGAAGCCGGTGAGAAAACCTCCAATTCCGCCCCAGGCAGCATGGCCTTGGCGGCAAGGTCACGGCGCTGGTCTTCGAGTTTGTCGAGCGCCGCTTGCTCCTTTTCGGCAATACGCTGCAGTCGCGTCAATTCATTCTGCGCCAGGGCATCGCGTGTGCGTTTTTCCTGAGCGCCAGCCAGGATGGACTGCACGGCGTTGGCTTCATGTTCAAGTGCGGCGAGCTTGGCACGCATTGCCTGCAGATATTGTTTGGTCGCAAGGTCGAGATCGATACGGGATTGTTCGATCTTCTTACGCAAATCCACGACGGCCTCGGCATTGCCGTCATATGTCTCAAGAAGACGGGCGAGATCTTGTTCTTGTCCGTGAAGATCGCGTTGCTTTGAGGTAATGCTGTCCGGGACAATGGTGTTCTGCACCGCGACCGAAGCGTTATCCGTTGCCTCAAGCGCTGAAATCGTCGCCTTTACCTCAACCCGGCTTTCCTCGATTTTCCCTTCGCGGCCGGTGAGTTCCAGGAGTGTTTTGATACGTTCATCCTGAGCGTCCTCTTTCGAGACGATGTCCATCGATTGTTGGTAGTTGCGGGCAGCGTCGCGAGCAATATCCGCGCGAACCTGCTGTTCGGTGATGCGCTGTCGGATCCATTCTTCCGCTAAAACCAGGCGGCCACTGACACTACCCTTCCGCTCATCGAGGTAAATGCTGACGAGCCGATTCGGAACCGCTGCAGCGAGTTCAGCGTCACTCGCAGTGAAGTTGATCTGGATCACTTCACTCTTGTCATCGTGCCACACGCCGAGCGCCTGATAATATTCCGGGATTGTGGCGTCGATGCCGTCTCCCACCGGCAAAGCGGGTTTTTTCGTGTCGAATAGGCTGCGCAGCTTTGCCCGGATCCTTTGAATGAACGAGACCTTCCGTAGCGCTGGATTGAATTCCGGCTGCATGTTAAGCCGCATTTCGCGAACGACTCGCTCTGCGATGCTTCTGGATAAGAGCCGCTCAGTCTCCGATTTCACGTCGAGCGCATCACCGCGGCTGGTATCGTCCCCACCAAGTGATGTCGCGAGAGGCTGGTGGACAATCAATCGGGCCAATCCCTGATAGGTGGGCTTCAACCCGGAGATCGTCGTCACCGCGGGCACCATCAGCAGCACGGTTATCGTGATGATCACGATCATTCTTCGCCTGATGAGACCGAGGATGGATGCCAGATCGAAGGTATCCGCCTTGGTCTCAACCTGAAAGCGAGGATCATAGCGCATCGGCGAGATCGGAAGATTGCGGTCCGGCGGAAGAGTGGAAATCGTCATCGTGCGCCAACCATTGCTTGAGGTTTCGCGGAAACGGTTTCGTATAGTTTCTCGAGCGACCGCATATAGGCCTTCATGCTGAAATGGTTGAGGTAATGCATGCGCCCCTGCACTGAGAGGCGGATGCAGGTTTCCGGATCGGTCACCAGTTTTGCCAAGGCTGCAGCCAAAGCATTCGGATCTCCGACAGGGACGAAGATCCCGGTTACACCGTCGGTAATGACTTCCTCATGCGCCCCGACACGCGTGGTGACGACGGCGAGCCCGTGGGACAGCCCTTCGAGCACGGCCATTGCCAGACCTTCGGCGTGCGAAGGTAAGACCAGGATATCTGCACGCGCACACAGGGCTCGCGCCTCGGCGGCGTCGAGCCAGCCGGGCATCTCTACCAAATTGGAAAGCGCCATGGCGTCAGCCTGACGGCGATAATCCTCGACGGGCCCGTCGCCTGCCAATACAGCCCTCCACTTGAGGTCTTTCATGACGGGGTGGCTGAGGGCCAGCAGAAGCTCCGTGACGCCCTTGCGTTCGCTCAACCGGCCAAGGAATATGATCACCGGTGTCTGGCCGGCGTGAATATCGTGCGCCCCGGGATCGGGAACGCAATTATGGGCAATGACCGTGCGTCGCTCGTCAACGCCCAGAAGGGTCGTCAGCGTCATGCGATCCCGCTGGCCCAGCGCCACAACACAATCGGCATTCTGAAACATCCGACGGATGAGCCGTTGTTGGCGCGGCGAGCGTTGCGCAAAGTCGCCGGCATAGTCGTAGTCGTGCAGATGCAACATGTGGCAGCATCCGAATAATCGGGCAGCCTCCGTCAGGATCAGTTTTCGCGACGTGCTGCCGCGGCCGGCGATATGGATATGGTGAATGCGGTCGGGTGCAACGATTCGGTCCTTCGCCATCGTCAGGATGGCGCCGAACAGGCGCGCCGGCGACGTCAATTTCGACCATCGCGCCCCTCTCGTATCGGTGACGAAATGTTTCGCGCCGGTCTCTTTCGCCGTCTCTGTTATATAGCCGACCAGCCTGCCAATGCCGCCGCCGTTTTCGCAGCCGCCCGGAACATAGTGGCGGACGCTAGCCGCGCTCCGTGGCGCCAGCCGACCTCTGTCCGTGAGGGTTTCCATCAGCATGCCCCGACCACCTCCCGATAAACGGCCGCGGCCTGGCCGCCGACCCGTTCCGGCGAATTCGGTCCTTTGGCCCATTGAAGCGCATTGGTGCCGAACTTGTTTCTAAGGTCGCCGTTGTCTGCCAATGTGCTGATCGCTGCCGCGAGCTCTTTGGCATCTCCGGGAGGGACCACCATTCCCAACCCGTTGGGCTGAACGGTGCCGCCCAACTCGCCGACATCCGTAACGATGACCGGTTTGCCAA
Source organism: Rhizobium acidisoli (assembly GCF_002531755.2). Lineage (NCBI taxonomy): Bacteria > Pseudomonadati > Pseudomonadota > Alphaproteobacteria > Hyphomicrobiales > Rhizobiaceae > Rhizobium > Rhizobium acidisoli. Next base: position 98,361 of record NZ_CP035002.1, read on the forward strand.
ATGCGGCTGCAAGGTTGAGCACGCCGCTTTGGGATGCTTCCGTATAGGGAAGCACGACGATGTCCGTGTCGAGGAATAGCTGGGCGACCTCCATATCCTCGATGAAACGATTGCGAATATCGTAGCGGCCGGCATCCCCCATAAGCGCCTGGAATATCCGCGGGTCGTCGCCGCGGCCCGCGACCGTGATGCGCAGGTTGGGGAGCACGTCCTTGAGCATCGCTTCGGCCCGGACCAGATGTTCCAGGCCCTTATAGGCAAAAATCCGCCCGAACAGCAGCACGCGAATGGTTCCATCGGCTTCGCGCGGCGTCATCTTCTGTCGCCGGGCCAGTTCCGCGTAGCGAAGGATAGAGGGATGCGACAGGACATGGACGTGATCGGCGGATTTCGCGTATCGATCGAGAACCAGTTGCTTCAGTCCCTCTCCGTGGACGACAAGATGTCCGGATTGCCTCACCATCAGTTCGGGAGCCCAGCCGGGCAACGTACGCGTCTCCATATCGCCGGGATGGATTTCCACGTCATGGATGGTCGTCACAAGCGGGATCGGGCGCCAGAACGGCACGGCGAGGTTCAGCCAAAGCGTCGAATTGCTAAGGAGATGAATAAGGTTCGGCTGTTCCCGGCGGATCAAACGCGTCAGCTGGTATAGAAACCAGGGATTGGAGAGAGAACGATGTCTCGGCCAGTCGAGAAGGTGCAGGTCGACAGCCGGATCGAAGGAAGAGGCGAGATGTGCATAGCGCCGGCGCGGCACGGCAAGCACAACGTCCAGGTGCTGGGCAACGCCGCTGGCGAAGGAGATGGTATAATCTTCCAGTTCGGAAACCAATAACAGCGCCTTCATTCCGCTGCCTCCGACAAGCCTACATCAAGACCGAGCCGTGAGAGGCCGCGCGCCGAGCGCAGACTATCGCGCGTGCGCCTGAGCAGGTTCGGTTCGCCGGCAAAGAAGAGGCCTTCGATCGCAAGCTTGAACCGGCTGAGAGCATCGGCGCCCTGCAGCTTCGCCGACGCAACGCGATAGGGATAGTGATCTGCCAGATGCAGTCTTGCCGGCAGTTCATGGGTTGAGAGAAACAGGTTCGTTACCTCAACGATATGCCGCCAGTGCGTCATCCGCCGCCGTAGCGTGGTGGCATCCTCGGTCGAGCGATACCAGTTGTTGTTGTGGATGCGGTAGAATCCAAGCGGATCCGGCATGGCAATCACGTCCCCCAGAAACGGATAAATGCCCACGAGCCAGGCGTCGGCTGATATGCGGAACTGTTCTGGAATGCTGCCTGCAGCATCCCATGCGCTTCGACGTACCGCGACGGCCGACGTCATCGGAAACGGCCACCAACCAGCAGATCGTGTGAGTCGTGGCGACAACGCGCCGGAACACAGGGTTCGAGGGATCGGCTTGGAAGTCGGTGTGCCATCGACAAGCGTCGGCTGCAGTCGATGATAAACCAGCGATGCCTGAGGATTGGCGCGGAACGCAGCAGCCGTCGCTGACAGCTTGCTCGGCGCCCACCAATCGTCGGCATCCAGAAAACACAGGATCTCGCCCACGCTTGATCTCACAGCGGTATTGATCGCAGCGGCCTGTCCTGCGTTCTCCTGAAAGATCACCTTTACTCGGTCGTCATAGGCTTCCAGAACAGATCGCGACTTATCGGTCGAGCCGTCATCGACGACGATGATCTCGACGTTGCGTGCGTCTTGGCTCAACACGCTATCTAGCGCCCGCCCGACGAAGCGAGCGTAGTTGTAATTATTGATAAGAACACTGAGGGCGGGCCGCTCCATGACGCGCTCTCAGGCGGGCTGCCGCGATGCACCGCTGTGCAGCGCAACTTTGCTTAAGAGGTCGCCCTTTGCGAAGCCATCGCGGTTTGGAACGGTGATATCCAAAATACCTTTTCGGCGGAACCACATTCCGCGCAGAGCCGATGAGATCGCTGCTGACAATGCCACGACGAGTAGAGCGCCCGTCGTGTTGCATAGAGAACTAGGATCATGACGCAGAAACATAGCAATCCTAACCTTCCAGGCTTCGACTGCAGAGATAGACTCTGTCAGAATTGTTGCCTCATTGCAGTGGAACCGCGGCTTACCCACCACGCTTCATAAGACATTCATCGCAACGGTAGCGATGAACGGACAAGCGCAACATCTGCTCTTAAGGGCAATTCGCGGACATGAAGACCCGCCTTTTGGGTAAATACCGGCTGAAAGCTTAGGCCCAACATCGACTTTGGGTGGAGGCAGGGTGCATTAGGCGTAGCCCGCCCTTCACTAGGACAGGTTGACCGCGGATGTGGCTGGATGATTGCTTGAGAGCAGCGCAGCCACCAAGGCCGACAGCTGTTTTTTGATCTGCCGCGATCGACAGTCGCTTGTCTGTTCAATTCAGTCGGGACGGATAATGAGAGTAGATAGCCTTAGAACTGCCAGCGGACCAACCATCAGTTGGCGGGTCATAGAATGCTGGGGCGCCGGCATATCCCTTTTTGTTCAGGCAGGCGCCTTTCTGCCTCTTGTCCTTTCAGATGCGGACGGAGCGCTCAGCGACTCTGCCAGATCCATCCTGCGTCTTCCTTGCCTTCCTATATATGCATTTACAGCCGTGATCCTGATACGCAATTTTCCGCAGTTTCTAACGGCGCTCAGGCGAAATCTGATTGTTCCCCTGATGCTTGCCTTGCCGTTTTTGTCGACCCTGTGGTCCATAGAACCGCCAACGACCTTGAGGCGCGCAATCGGCCTTTTGTTTTGCGTGCTTCTTTCCTATGTCCTGGCGATACGTTTCACGCCAAGGCAGCTGTTGTTCCTGGTATTTGTAACGCTCGGAACCTGTATCGCCCTCAGCGTGGTTATATCAGTGGTGTCACCAAGCCTCGCCAGTATGCCGGATGGTGCTATGCGGGGCGTCTTCATTCACAAGAACGTGCTTGGCTGGTACGCGTCTTTGATGATCTTGGTGGCGACGGCCGTGCTGATCGACGGGACGTTCGGCCTGCGGCGAACCGCGTTAGTCTTGTTGGCGGCGGGTGTGATTTGCCTGGCAAGCTCCGGATCGATGACCGCGATCATTGCAACGTCGGTGGCGTTTTGCCTGATCGGCTTTTATTCCCTGCTGCAAAGAAGCAGCAGCATTGGCCGCGTCGTCATTGTCCTGTTTTTCGTTCAGCTGTCTCTCGGCATTCTGATTTCGCTTCACGAGTTCCTGGTTCCGGCCCTTGAAGCGCTCGGCAAGGACGCGACGTTGACGGGTCGTGTGCCATTGTGGGAGCTGGTTGATCGCGAAATATCCGACCGCTGGATGCTTGGCTACGGTTACCAGGTGTTCTGGACAGTTGAGAACCCGGAAGCGACGCATATCTGGCTACTGCTCGGATGGGCGGCGCCCCACGCGCATAATGGGTACCGCGATATCTTGTTGAACTTTGGAATCATTGGAATGATTCTGTTTGTTCTGATGGTTCCCTATGCAATCCGCCAGGGCGGGTTCCTTCAATGTCATGATCCGCAGTACGGGTGGCTCTGGCTCAATGTCCTTACGATCATGATTGTGGTGATGAACCTGACCGAAAGTATTTTTTTCGTTCAGAATGACGCCATCTTCATCCTGTTTACCACAGCCATCATCATGTTTTCGCTGTACGCGCCCGTCGTTTCGGTTAGCCATTCACCATCTTGGCAGGCGCCCAAGCGTGCCCTTACCAGCGGGTTGCAGACATCATGAGACGGCGTTTTGGACCGATCCTGAGCATTTCTGTCATGCTCTTTCCGCAGTCCAGCAATCCGGCTCCAGTTGGGGCAGAGATAGATGCGCCCGAGCGCCTGCAGATGCTCGTCAGGGAGGCGACTTGCGCAGAAGCTTCCGCGGCTATGTCAGCCAAGTTGAATGGGACCTCCTTAAGCGACGTATTGAGCAGCAGCACCGGGGCGCGGACGATATTTTACGTTTCTCCCGATGGCAAAGACAGCTGGAGCGGTCTCCTTCCCACCGCAGATCAGCAGGGTGGCGACGGTCCTTTCTCCAGCATTGAAAGAGCCCGTGATGCTGCCCGTGAAAAAGGCGGCGCCAACACCATCGCGTTGGGGAAAGGCGATTACTACCTTACTCAGCCGATCGTTTTTGACGCCCGCGATGCGGGCTTGATCCTGACGGCGAGATGCGATGAAGCGCCGATTTTGCATGGGGGGCTGCGCGTTGACAACTTTGCGCAGCAGGGCGATGGCCGGTGGACAGCGCCACTGAAATTGCCGCCGGATGAAGGGGTCGGTGACCTTTTCGTCAATGGGATACGACAAACCAGGGCTCGATTCCCCAACGCCCCTGTAGATGGCGATCCGCGCAAGGGATGGTTGTTTGCCGCAAAATGCCAGCCTCCGATCGACGTGTCGCAAGCAAACACGCGCTTTTGTTTCCATGCCGGCGATCTTCCGGCAGTGGACGATATAACCGGACTAGTCGCAGACATCGTTGGCGGGTATCAACCCGGAAGCCAGTGGGGCAATGATACGCTTCCAGTTGTATCCATCGATGGCGCCGGCCGGACTGTCTATACGAAAGGCACAAACTATTTCTTTACCGCGGAAGGTAGCCGCTATTTCCTTGCCGGAGCGAAGGCCTTGCTCGATGCGCCCGGAGAGTGGTGGTACGACCTTGTCGCGGGCCAGCTTCATTATATCCCTGTCGATCAATCATTGCCCAATTCCGTGGTCGTTGCTGGCATCCTGCCGACATTCTTCAAGTTGGATGGGGCCAATGGGATGGTCGTCTCAGGGCTCGAGTTTAGAGACGGAGCTCCTGCAGGCAGCGGCAAGTTCTATACCGAAACCAGAGGATTTGGCGCCATACGGATCGAACACGCTGATGGCGTCAAGGTCCTCGGCAACAGCATCGAGAATGTCGGAGTCGGGATCCATGTGACGGAAAGCAAGGATGCGTTGATTGCCGGCAATGTGATTGCGGATGTGGCTGGCAACGGAATATACGTCGGCACAAATTATGGCACATTCGGCAAGTCGAACGGGGCCAGGATCCTGTCAAACCATATCCATGACATCGGAACGGTTTACATTGAAACGGCCGGAATATGGTTCCAGGCGGCTGATAATGTCAGGATCGCCGATAACCTCATCGAAAACACGGCGCAGTTCGGAATTGCCGGCGGATCGCTGTGGGGTTCCAATGACGCCGTCTATAACGCTGTCATCGAGCACAATGTGATCCATAACGCCAATCAGCAGACGGCAGATGGCGGCGCCATCAAGATGATGGGCGAGCAGGGCGACCCTCTGAACAGCACCATCCGCTCCAATCTTGTGACCGGGACCGGTCATCTCATGAACAGGGCTGATGGGACGTTCTGGCCTCCCGGATATGAGAATACCAGTGAATGGCCGTCTCCAATCAGTTGGGCGATCTATACGGATGGGAAGGCGAGTGGGCTGCGCATCGAGGGAAATACCCTCTCGGGCAATGTCGCGGCGATCGGTATCAACGGCGGTTGGAGCAACTTGGTGGCGGGAAACGTCATCACACACGGATCGGGCGCGGCTTTTCGCGTTGATGACGGCACCGGCAGGGGTTGGCGTCCGGCATGGGCACGCCCTAATCGTATCGAGGAGAATATTGTATCGGTTGACAGTGACAGCGGCATTGTCGCGGATGTAAACGCTCCCGATCTTGGGCTTGGATTTGTGCAATTCGCGCGCAACCGCTACAGCGGCAACTTGAACAACCAGAGCTTCCGAATAGATCCGAGGATCATGCGTTCAGGAGAATTTGGCAGCCTGGGCGATCTTCAGAAGGCTGGAACGGACACCGGGAGCGTGGTCGCGCCGCCCGAGTGACAAAAGACGCCGCGACGAGAGGCGTTTGTGGCGATAAAGCCGGCAAAAAGGCGTGCCGATCCGCCGAATGATCGTTCACGTCAAGGTAAGCCGCCGCCAAATCCGAGACCGTGCTAGGCTCCCGTCAACCAGGGTCGGCATTTGTCCGGCATGTTCGATCCGCACATCAATTGACGGCATCCCCCGGTCCGGGTTCGTATACTCTCTACCAGCCCCTGCGATGAGCTTTCGGTCGAACCTTCAATTCGCTGACCGGGCTTCATTCTGTTCATGGAAATAGAGCGCGATCCTCTGAGGCTTTGTACGCCGCGAGGGCGAATTTCTTCTGCGGCTCTGTGGTCATCAAAAGGAGTGCAACATGGCAAGCCGGGGGTACGCAGACTTACTTCGAATATCGTACGTCATCTCGGCGTAAGACGTAAACATGAAGTCTCTTCTACGTCCAATAGCTGGAGCGGCAAGTATGGAGGCAATCGACCTGCCGGGATATTCTGATGACAGTTTCAGTCGCGAAAGCGTAGGTCATGAGAAAACAACCGGTAGGCAACAGCCCAACTTCAGTTCTTCATCCGGAGGGCTCCTTCGGATGGACGAATGTCCTTGGTGTTCGCGTCTCGGCAGTCAATCTCAAAAGCGCGACCGGATTTATTCAAACAGCTATCGAAGACGGCAGGAAGGAATATGTCTGCGTTCGCGACGCGCATGGCATCGTCCGATGTCAGGATGATCCCGAGCTGCGGTCGATCCATAACCGGGCGTTCCTCGTAACCCCCGACGGCATGCCGCTTGTTTGGGCGCTGCGGAAGGCTGGTCATGCGGAAAGCGACAGAGTCTATGGACCTGATCTGATGCTATCCGTTTTCGATGCCGGCAGCGCCAAGGGCTTGCGCCATTTCCTTTATGGTGCAACGGCCGAAACGCTCGAACAACTGCAGGCGCGCCTTCTCGCAAAATTTCCGCAAGCGCAGATCGTCGGCTCCTATGCGCCGCCTTTTCGCAAGCTGTCGACGCAGGAGGAGGCAGATATTGCCGACCGGCTCAATCGGTCGGGCGCCGATATTATCTGGGTTGGGCTGAGCAGTCCCAAGCAGGAACTCTGGATGGCGCATATGCGCGACCGTCTGGAAGCATCGATGCTCATCGGCGTCGGAGCTGCGTTCGATTTCCATGCCGGCCTCAAGCGGCAGGCTCCGAGGTTCATTCAAAGAAGCGGCTTCGAATGGGCGTTTCGTCTTCTGTGCGAGCCGCGGCGGCTGTGGCGGCGCTATGCGCTCGTCGTGCCGACCTTCATCTCACTGTCAGCATTCCAGAGACTGGGACTTCGGAAGTTTCCGATTGAAGACGCCATTTCTGGATCGGGCGTGTCGGGACAAATGCAGTAGAGGGGTAAAGCGTCATGTCCATATTTGTGCCGTCAGCCATGACACGGGGTCCGTCGAAGGCATCCGCATCAAATGACATGACATCGCGGGCGATTCCGGCAGGGTCGGTGCCGCCCATAGCAGCCAAGGCCACCGATGTCTTTGTACCGGCAGGGCTGAATATGCCCGTCGCACTGCGGCGCTGGCTTCCACGGCTTGCAACGTCGTCCTTACTGGTCGCCGGCGACACCGTCAGCTATTTGATTGCCTATTTCGTTCTCCTGTCCTTTCTTCCCAGCGGTTCGGAGGGCACGTTCGTGGAACGTGCGTTCACGGTCGCCGCACTGGCTGCGATTGTTCTTTACGCATCGGCCGGCCTCTATCCCGGATATCGGCTGCACGACCATGAACATCTGCGGCGACGCACTTTAGCTGCCGTCAAGGTGGCTGTCCTGGCGGCATTCGGGGCAATTATCCTGCCGGAGGGGGGATGGCTGCTGTTTGCCATCATCGCGTTCCTCGGTCTCGGGCTGATTGTTCAGCCATTTGTGCATTGGCTTGCACGAGGTCTATGCTGGAGACTTGGAATTTGGGGGGAGCGCGCGGTTGTCATTGGGGGACGAAACCTTGCTCCGGCGCTCGTGGCACATTTCACCGATCATTGGCAGTATGGCATCAGGCCGGAGCCATTTGCCCCCGATACCTTGGACGCATTGCCGGGTGGCGGGCCATCCATTGCCTTGATCGCGGGCGACACGGGCTCGCTGGCGTCCGGCTTGCCGGCGCTGCGTCGGAAGTTCGCAGAAGTGATTTTGCTGTCCGACACACCGAACCTCAAGGTAAGTGGATTGCGACCTGCCGATATCGGCGGAGAGATCGGCATTCGCCTGACCACCGGTGGGAGTTCGATCAACTCGGATCCGGTTCGCCGGATCCTTGATCTCGCAATCGCCATCCCCGCAACGATCGTGGTCGCGCCATTCATCGCGATTGCAGCGGCCGCAATCTACGCCATCGATCCAGGTCCTGTCTTCTTTCGGCATGCCAGGGAAGGGCGGTCCGGCAGGCCGGTGCACGTCCTGAAATTGCGGACGATGTACCAAGATGCAGAACAGCGCCTTGAAGCACTATTCCGAGACAACCCCGCCATGCGCGCCGAGTGGTTGAGCCACTTCAAGCTTAAGGACGATCCGCGCATCCTTCCGATCATCGGACATATGCTGCGCTCATCGAGCATCGACGAGCTCCCGCAGTTGGCGAACATCATTGCGGGCGAGATGGCCTTTGTGGGACCACGGCCGTTCCCGGAGTATCACCTTTCGGCGATGGACGGCGAATTTCGGGACAAGCGGCGTTCCGTCACGCCGGGGCTCACGGGCCTTTGGCAAATATCGGAACGAAGCGATGCGGATATCGAGCTGCAGCAGCAACTCGACGAGTTCTACATCGACAACCGGTCCCTCTGGTTCGACTGCCAAATTCTTCTCGGCACAATCCCCGCGGTCTTCAAGCGCAGGGGAGCCTGCTGACCACTTCCACGAGGCAATCATCAACAACGGAGCACATCAATGCACGGACACAAGAGAATTATGGTTACAGGCGGCACCGGATTTCTGGGATCATTCCTGTGCGAAAGGCTTTTGCGAGAGGGCAATGACGTCCTCTGCGTGGACAATTACTACACCGGTTCGCGCGACAACGTGCTGCACCTTCTCGACGATCCACGCTTTGAGATACTTCGCCACGACATTACCTTCCCGCTTTATGTGGAGGTCGACGAGATCTACAACCTCGCCTGCCCGGCATCTCCGGTCCACTATCAGCACGACCCTGTGCAGACGGTGAAGACCAATGTGCACGGCGCCATCAACATGCTCGGCTTGGCAAAACGCACCAAGGCGAAGATCTTCCAGGCCTCCACCAGCGAAGTTTATGGTGATCCGGCCGTCCACCCTCAACCCGAGGAGTATCGAGGCAGCGTCAATCCGATCGGCCCGCGGGCATGTTATGACGAAGGCAAGCGGTGCGCCGAAACATTGTTCTTCGACTATCATCGTCAATACGGTGTGGAAATCCGGGTGGCGCGAATCTTCAATACTTATGGGCCGCGCATGCAGACCAATGACGGCCGCGTCGTCTCGAACTTCATCGTTCAGGCGCTTCAAAACCAACCGATCACCATCTTCGGCAACGGCACGCAGACGCGCTCCTTCTGCTATGTAGACGATCTGATCGAGGGCTTCATCCGCCTGATGGGGGCGCCAGCCGGCGTTACGGGTCCGATCAATCTCGGTAACCCGGGAGAATTCCAGGTCCGGGAACTGGCCGAAATGGTCATCGAGATGACGGGATCGAAATCAAGCATCGTTTACAATCCTCTGCCGATTGACGATCCGACACAGCGCAAGCCCGACATCAGTCGCGCAAAGCAGGACCTGGGCTGGCAGCCGACGGTGAACCTGCGAGAGGGGCTCGAAAAAACGATCGCGTATTTCGAGTGGAAGCTTTCAGCCGGAGCCAAGAGCGCGCCTGTCCGGTCCTCGCGAAAGGCTTACACCTATCTGCCTACCCCGGCCGTCGGCCTTCCTGTTCAGGAAACCACACGATAGGCACATGGATAGCATCGTCGATCATCGCAAACCAAGGCTGGTATTCTTCCAATGGGACCATCAGCCCAATGCGAACGCCGCCGGTTATCTGCTGCTGCATATGCAGCAGCAGGTCAAATGCCTCGCCACACACTTCGATGTCGTCGTCATAAACCGCGACTGTGATTATGCAGAAATATGCGATCGGTACGAACCGGATCTGACGCTGTTTGAAAGCGGCTACCGGTCACACGGGTCACAGCGGATAAAAATTACCAACACCAATGCCGAAGTTCCGAAGCTTGGCCTTCACAACGCAGATCCATGGTGCGACCGGCGCAGTGGTTTCCTTTCCGATATGGAGCAATGGGGTATCGAGACATATTTCTCGATTGGAACCAAGACGCCCGAATACATGCCGGAGCTCAAGGATAGTCTATTCGTCTGGCCAAACTTCATCGACCCCGAAGTCTATCACGACTATGGCCAGCAGAAGATCATACCGGTCACGCTCACGGGCCAAGTCTATGGCCTTTACCCCTGGCGGCAGAATGTCTTCCCAATAATCCGCGACCGCTATCCCTGCCTCGTCTCGCCGCAACACACCTATGAGAGCAAGCTTGCTTCTCAGTTGTTGTCGGGAGAAGCCTATGCACGCGTCCTCAACGCGAGCTTCGTCGTCCCCACATGTGGTACTGCGGGAGGCGAGGTTGTGCGGAAGCACTTCGAGATCCCCGCGGCAAACGCCTGTCTATTGACGGAACGAACGCCAGCAGTTGAGGCCGCTGGCTTTTCCGATATGGAAAACTGCGTCTTTGCCGATCAGCATAACGTGGTTGAACGGTTGGAATACCTCTTTGCTCATCCCGATGAGATAAAGCGTATCGCGAAAGCTGGCTACGATTTGGTCCACTCACGCCATACGCTGAAGCATAGAGCGCAAATATATCAATGGTATATGCTGAACAGGAGCCTGCGATCCGGTGAAAAGATCGTCCAGCCCGGGCCCTTCGATGATCTTATAAAGGTCGAAAGCATCTCACAGCGAGGCAGCGTCCATGTTGTTGGTGCGGCGGGCGATCGCGCTTTGCTGAAGCAGGGCGATTTGTTTCTTGAACAGGGCAGGGTAGAGGAGGCCAAGAACTGTTATGACCGCTGCCTGGACTATGTGTCCTACCTGCCTGAAGCCAAACTCCGTCTTGCCATCTGCGCATTGCGCGACGGCGATGCTGATCGCGCCTATGACCTTTTGGTGAATCTAGTCAAGATAACGATGATCGACTATGGGGCAAGCGACCCGGATCCGGTCGAATGGGCATATTTTCTGCTTGCTTTGGTCTGCAAAGGGCACTTTGAGCAGGCGCGAAGGTTGCGGCACTTTTATCCGTCTCTGTCCCACGACGAACTCCGGCGCGTGTGCCTTATCCTCGATCAACCGGGTCGCGAAAGCAATCGGGTTGCCGCGGAACGGCACTGCAGCGATCGAAAAAGCATTCACCAGATTCCCAAGCGGAGCGATCACGAGTGGCTTTCATGGGTTGCCGATATTCTTGAGCGTTGTCAGAAGTCAGATCTTGCGAATGCTCTTCGTTACGTCCCACTTCCCGTGAACAAAACCGGCGGGCGTGAGGCACCTTTACGCGTCAAAAGTCATCTTTCTTGGCGCCCGCGATTTTATCTGGGCATTGATGGCCTATTGATCAAAATGGGTCTGAACAGCGTAAGGCCCAACGTGCCACCTCTGCCGGAGTTCGGATATCTTCGGCAGCTTGCACGAGGTCTGGTTCCCCGTTCGCAAAGAGGTCAGTTACGCAGGATCCGAATGGTGCTCTCCAAGCCTACAATTGGACGTTAGCAATTGCCACATGTATGCGAGGCTTAAAACTGAAGGTGCACGTCACAATTTCCGCTGAATTCGGCCGCTACCGCAAGGGGTGCTGCCGTGTCACGAAAGTTGCATCGGTGGCCGATTTGCTTTGCGGCCACCAACGAGATTTAAGGTCGTCTTTGCTTGTGCAGTGAAGAAAGATTTGCCCAACAATGGTGTCAGGACAACGTCTTATTCACACTCACGCCGGAAGACTAGTTTGGAACAAGTCGTTAAGCTTGAACACAACTTCCGTCCTGTTCGTTGCCTTGACCTTTTTCATGATGTTGCGGACATGCACCTTTACGGTGCTTTCTCGCAGGTTGAGTTCATAGGCAATAATCTTGTTCGCCTTTCCGCGCCGCAGTGCCGCGACGACTTCGGCTTGGCGATCCGTGAATATCCCGGCCAGCGGATGCGTTGTCGGGTTGTTCGACTGCAGCAAGTGACGCATGGCGAACAGAGCGCTTGCGGGCACGAAAAGTCCTCCTGCTACCGATAGCGCGATCAGCTCCATGCAGACGCTAATGCTGACGGAGGCGGGTATGTAGCCCTTTGCTCCGTAATCGATCGCCCTCACGATCTGGGCGAAATCGTCACTATCGGACAATATGATGACCGGTGTCGACACGAATTCCGACGAAAGACTCTTGATCTGCTCCGAAACGACAGGGTCGTCGACCGTCTTGCCGCCGACGTTCAAGAGTATTGCCGAAAGCGGAGGGTATTCTTCACGCTTTTGCTTCCACTCTTCAATCGATCCGAACGCCAGAATCACGAAATCCGCTGTGTGGGCGGCCATGCATTGCGCAAGGCAATGCCGATCTAGTTCCCTCTTGTCAAGAATGACAAGCGAGTGCTTTGACTTTGACGCTCCGGCAAACGCTGTCGAACCATCGTCTATCTCTAACGGAAGAGATATGTTTTCCTGCCTGTGGCTTATATTTATTGTATCCAACGCCCCATCCTCCCAGCCTTTTTCTACGCGGTACTTCAAAGTCGAATATCAAACTCCTCTGTAAATAAGGGAGTTTAATTACCAGAAGTGCTAATTTAATACCACAGTTCCAAGGATGTTAAACTAATTAATAGTGGTTACCCCAACACATAGGTTCCACGGACAGATACAAATGGTTACGTCGTTGAAACTGATCGATCTGTGGCTAGTTCATTTGTATGTCGACCCATCAGGTTGCTACATATATTCAGTTGTACTCGCTAAACCCATGTAAACTATGCCCGTCCTCGACGTGGAGAATCAGGATCGCTCGGCGCGTGACCTGTCGCTGCCGATGGTCGATGGTCATAGCTGTTCGCATGCGCTTGTCATCCAATTTTCGTAAGCAGATACGCCTTTTGGTGAATGAGCTTCAACGTTTTGTTTCTTTACTCAGATGAAGAAAACAATTCTTTTTGAAGGGAAGGAAATATTTGCTCTGACGAAACGAAACCTTGGATGCATTCTTGCGATGGCCGGTTTCACCCACGTCAGGGCCTGTTAAAGCGTAGGGGGCGAGTTGGGATGATTGCATCGAACGTCAACCTGGGTGACGGCTGCGTTATCCACCATCGGGATCTTGTGAATCTATACGGCTGTACGATCGGCTCGGGAACGCGCATCGGCACCTTCGTTGAAATCCAGAAAAACGTCCTCGTCGGAAAAGACTGCAAGATCTCCAGCCATTCCTTCCTCTGTGAAGGCGTGACGCTGGAGGACGGCGTTTTTATCGGCCACGGGGTCATGTTCACCAATGATACCTACCCGCGCGCCGTCAATTCGGACGGCAGTCTGCAGACGGAGGCCGACTGGGTCGTCATCCCCACTCTGGTCAAGCGCCACGCATCGATCGGCAGCAACGCCACCATTCTGCCCGGCGTGACGATCGGAGAGGCCGCACAGGTCGGCGCCGGCGCTGTCGTAACGAAGGATGTGCCTGCCGGCGCCATTGTTGCCGGCGTTCCGGCTAGAATCACCGGTCGCGTTCATGACCGGTCAGTTGACATGCAAGTGTTGGGAGGAATGTGATGATCGGCATTGCTGTAGTTGGGTATGGGTATTGGGGCCCGAACCTGGTTCGTAACATCTCGGAAGCGGCCGGCGCGCAGCTCCTTTCAGTTTGTGATCTGAACGTCGAACGGCTGGCGGCCGTCAAAAGCCGGTATCCCGCAGTGACGATCACCGACAATTTCGAGGAAGTTCTGCGCGATCCGAGAGTGGATGCAATCGCCATCGCAACGCCGGTCTCGACCCATTTCAAGCTCGCAATGCAGGCGATGATGGCCGGAAAGCATGTGTTTGTCGAAAAGCCGATGGCGTCGACGACGGAGGAAGCCGCCCGGATGGTCGAGGAAGCCGCGCGCAGACGCCTCGTACTGGCCGTGGATCATACCTTCGTTCACACCGGCGCCGTCCGCAAGATGCGCGAACTGGTCGAAAGCGGCTTGGGCGACATGTATTACTACGACTCGGTCCGGGTCAATCTGGGGCTCTTCCAGCACGATGTCAGCGTTATCTGGGATCTCGCGGTGCACGATCTGTCCATCCTGGACCATGTTGTGCAGGAAAGGCCGGTGGCTGTTTCTGCGACGGGCATGAGCCATGTGCTTGGCGAGCCGGAGAACATCGCCTATCTGACGCTTTTCTTCGAAAGCAAGCTTATCGCCCACATCCACGTCAATTGGCTGGCGCCCGTCAAGGTGCGCCGCACACTGATCGGCGGCAGCAACAAGATGGTCGTCTACGATGATCTGGAGCCCAGCGAAAAGATCAAGGTGTACGACAAGGGCATCACGCTGAACCCGAATTCCCAGGCCTACGGCGAAAAGGTGCATCAGATGATGGTCGGCTACCGCAGCGGCGACATGTGGGCGCCCAAGCTCGATATGACCGAGGCGTTGAAACGCGAGCTGGATCAGTTCGTCGATTGCATCGAGCAGAATTCGCGGCCCATCACCGATGGCCAAGCCGGGCTGCGCGTTGTTCGCATCCTTGAATCCGCAAGCCGGTCGCTCGCCCAGCGCGGTCGCATCATCGAGCTCGAAGAGGCGAGGCGCATTGCATGATCCCGTTCCTGGACCTCAAAGCACAATATCAATCGATCAAGAGCGAAATCGACGCCGCCGTGCTCGGCGTGCTCGGCTCGGGACAATACATACTGGGCGAGGAGGTCGCCCGGCTCGAGCAGGAATTCGCGGATTATTGCAACGTCAAACATGCGATAGCCGTCAACACCGGGACGAGCGCCCTGCATCTGTCGCTGCTGGCGGCAGGTGTCGGACCCGGCGATGAAGTCATCACCGTGCCGTTTACCTTCGTCGCGACCGTGTCGGCGATCTGCTACGCAGGTGCACGGCCGGTGTTCGTCGATGTCGAGCCCGTGACGCTGACGATGGATCCGGCTCAGCTCGAGGCAAAGATCACTCCCAGAACCAAGGCCATTATTCCCGTCCATCTCTACGGTCAGATGGCCGATATGGACGCGATCAAGGCCATTGCCGACCACCACCGGATACCGGTCATCGAGGACGCCTGCCAGGCTCATGGAGCGCAGTACAAAGGCGCGCGCGCCGGCAGCATCGGCGCTTCCGGTTGCTTCAGTTTCTATCCCGGCAAGAATCTCGGCGCCTGCGGCGAGGGCGGTATCGTCGTCACCAACAGCGACGATCAGGCCAAGACGATGCGCATGCTGCGCGACTGGGGTCAGGAACAGCGTTATCACCATCTGCTGAAGGGCTTCAACTACCGCATGGATGCTATTCAAGGTGCGATCCTGCGCATCAAGCTCCGACATCTCGAAGCCTGGACCGAAGCGCGGCGCGCCCATGGCCGCCGCTATTCGCTGCTGCTCGGCGGTTCGCCGAATTTGAGGACGCCTGTCGAAGTCGCCGACCGGCGCCACGTCTACCACGTCTATGCCATCAGAAGCCGCGATCGCGACGAGCTTCAGCGCGTGCTGAGCGCCGAGGGCATCCAGTCCGGGCTGCACTATCCGATCCCCGTTCACCTGCAGAAGGCCCATGCCGACCTTGGGTACCAGGCCGGCGATTTCCCAATCTCGGAAGCCGCCGCACGGGAGGTGCTCTCGCTGCCGATCTATCCCGAGATGCCGGCGTGGCACGTCGATCAGGTGGCCGCTGCGCTGGAGTACGCCTATGTCAGCTAGTCGTGCCGGTGAGGCCCGAGTCGTACAGGCGGTCCATGGCCGTCATGAAAGGCCGGCGGACCCGGCCTACCAGGCTGGGTTGGCCGAAGAACTCAGGCAATCTTATGGGCGCGCCGGCCTGATCGAGCTCTACGGTCGTTTTGCGGCCGGGGACGGTGTGATCGATACTCTGATGCGAAAAGCCATCTGGCAAGCCATTGCGCGGCGCTGCGGCACGGGATTGCAGGTTGCAGGCGGTGCCGGTTTCAAGCATCCGGAAACTTTCGAAATCGGCAATGGCGTGTTCATTGGCGCCCAGGCCTATATCCAGGGACGCTTCGACGGCACTTGCGTGATCGGCGACAATGTCTGGATCGGCCCGATGGCCTATTTCGACGCGCGCGACCTGGTGATCGAGGATTGTGTCGGTTGGGGACCTGGCGCCAAGGTGCTTGGTTCCAGCCACACGGCCCTGCCGGTGGATGTGCCGATCATCCGCACGGATCTCGAAATCAAGCCGGTCCGTATCGGCGCATGGGCCGACATCGGCACCAACGCCACAATTCTTCCCGGCGTGACCATCGGCAAGGGCGCGATCGTCGGTGCGGGCGCCGTTGTCGTCTCGGATGTCGAGCCGTTTTCAGTTGTCGTCGGCGTGCCGGCGAAGTTCACACGCTGGCGCACGGAGGCTGATCCTGTGCTGGATATATCGCATGGAGGAAGATCGTGAGAAATCAACGGGTGCTCATTACCGGCGGCGCCGGCCTGATCGGGTCGCATATTGCCGATCTCGTCGCATTGGAAAAACCGCGTGAGATTATCATTCTCGACAACTTCGTGCGCGGACGCCGGGATAATCTCAGTACGGCAATAGCCAGCGGGTACGTTAACATCATCGAGGGAGATATCCGCGACAGAGCCCTTCTGGCAAAAACCTTCGAAGGCGTCGATATCGTGTTCCATCAGGCCGCCATCCGCATCACGCAATGCGCGGAAGAGCCACGACTGGCTTTTGATGTCCTTGCGGAGGGCACGTTCAACGTTCTCGAAACTGCCGTCAAGGCAGGGGTTTCGAAGGTGGTCGCTGCTTCCTCGGCTTCTGTTCTGGGACTGGCCGAGAGCTTTCCAACGACCGAAGAGCATCATCCATACAATAATCGGACGATCTACGGCGCGGCGAAGGTATTCAACGAGGGGCTGATGCGCAGCTTTGCGGAAATGTACGGCCTGCGCTATGTGGCGCTCCGTTATTTCAACGTCTACGGGCCGCGCATGGACGTTTACGGCGCCTATACGGAAGTTCTGATCCGTTGGATGGAGCGTCTGGCGGCGGGAATGCCGCCCCTCGTCTACGGCGACGGCAGTCAGACGATGGACTTCGTCGATGCCCGTGACATCGCCCGCGCAAACATTTTGGCGGCGAAAAGCGATGTCACGGACGAAGTGTTCAACGTCGCGAGCGGCACGGAAATAAGCCTGCTGCAACTCGCGAAAATGCTGAGCGACATTATGGGTTCTTCAGTTGAGCCGGAGCACAAAGAAGCCCGCACGGTCAACGGCGTGACTCGTCGTCTTGCCGATATCAGCAAGGCCGAACGGCTCCTCGGCTTCAAGACGGAGATCTCCATGGAGCAAGGGCTTCGTGATCTCGTTGCCTGGTGGCAAATGCAGACCGACGCAGGGGGGCAGGCAGCATGAGTTCATCTCAATCGACAATTCCTGTCGCCAAACCCGTCCTCGGCGAGGAAGAGGCTGAAGCTGCGCGCCGCGTCATTCTGTCGGGATGGGTGACGCAGGGGCCGGAGGTCGCCGCTTTCGAGCGTGAATTCGCTGCCTTTGTGGGCGCCGCGCATGCTTGTGCCATGTCCAACTGCACCACCGCGTTACATCTGGCGCTGAAGGCGGTCGGCGTATCCGCCGGCGATGAAGTCGTGACCGTCAGCCATTCTTTCATCGCGACCGCCAATGCGGTTCGATACTGCGATGCGCTGCCCGTTTTCGTCGATATCGAAGACGATGGTTACAATATCGACGCCAATCTGATCGAGCGGGCAATCACGCCTCGGACCAAGGCAATTCTCTGCGTGCATCAACTCGGCATGCCTTGTGATCTTCGCGCCATCGTCGAGATCGGCAAGCGCCATCAGATACCGATCATCGAGGATGCTGCCTGTGCGACGGGAAGCGAAATCCTGTGGGACGGGCGTTGGGAAAAGATCGGCAAAGCACATGGTGACATTGCGTGCTTCTCCTTCCACCCCAGGAAGGTCGTCACCACCGGCGATGGCGGTATGTTGACCACGGCCAATCCCGAATATGACCGGAAGTTCCGGCTCTGGCGCCAGCACGGCATGAGCGTCACCGATGCCGTCCGTCACGGCTCGAAGCAGGTGATCTTCGAAGACTATGACGAGTTGGGTTACAATTACCGGATGACCGATCTTCAGGCGGCCGTCGGTCGCGAGCAATTGCGGCGGCTGCCGGAGTTGGTTGCCCAGCGCAGGCTGCTTGCCGAGCAATATTGCGAACGTCTGCAGACGATTGCCGGGCTTTCTCTCCCGGCCGAACCGCGCTGGGCTCGCAGCAACTGGCAGAGCTTCTGTGTGAGATTGCCCGATACGGTCGACCAGCGGGCGGTCATGCAGACGCTGCTCGATCAGGGTATCTCGACCCGGCGTGGTGTGATGAACATTCATCTGGAGGGAGCCTATTCAGGTGAGAGCTCCTACCGCGCTGCCACGAGCTTGATGCGGAGCGTATCTGCGCAGCAGCAAACGATCATCCTGCCGCTTTATGCCCAGATGACGGTGTCCGACATGGACCGGGTTGTCGAGGCACTTCGCGCCGCCGTTGCCGACGCGACCGTCGGAGCCGTCAACGTGCAACGTGCCAAGGATGTCGCTGTCGCCTGAACCCGCATTTGCCTGACGTAACAATCGGCATAACCAACAATGCGCGTATCTTCGGATGCGCGCATTGTTCGTTATGCCGATTTCGTGATCCATTCGCGGATGGTTGCCGGCACGGATTCCGGCGGAAGCAGGTCGATCAGCATGCGCAGCGAATAGAGCCCGCAGAGAACAACGGCGACACAGCCAACTACCGTCGCCGACCATGGCGATAAGAACAAAAAGGCCGAGACGACCAATCCCGATACAGGCAGGAAGAGAAGCGCGTGCCTGCGATTGGCGGGCGACCAGCGAAAGCCGGTGAGCCGACGCACGATCACGTAAATCAGAATACTATGCCAGACGTAGAGGCCGAAGAACGCCATGCCGGCCCCTGTCGTGCCGAATTCTGATACGAAGAGCCACGCCAGCCCCACATGCACCAGCGTTGCTGCGACCTCGGTCCAAAAGAAGATCGTCTGCGCACCCTTCGCGAGCACGATGAAACCCATCGGCCAAGCGACGATCCTGAGCATCATTCCAAGGCAGATCCAGCGCAGAAGCTCCACGGCCCCGTGAAACTCCGCCGAATAGAACAAACTCATCACGAGCGGTGCCAGGGTCAGGGTGGCGAGCAGTCCAGGGCCGGCCAGCAGCAAGCTGATTTCCGCCTGCTCATTGACCAGCCGGTTGCACTCAGCATTATCGTGCGCGATTGCGGTCAAGCGCGGATAGAAGTCCGTTCCCATCGCCTGCAGGATAAAGCCGGCATAGAGACCGCCAAGCGCCCAGGCTGCCTGATACAATCCCGCCGCGACGACGCCCCCTTCATTCAGCACGATGATGCGGATGGCATAGGCCGCGCCGAAGGTCAGAAGCCCGCTTGCCATGAAAGCGACGCCGAGTCTGAACAGGGATTTCGCTTCCTGGCCGAATTGGCGCGCCGACATTGGCGGTGGGTGCCTGGATATTTGTTTGCTGTACCACCAGGTGGGAAGGACCGAGACGGCCGCGATCGCCACGAGAGAGGGTACGATCGCCTGCTCGCCGAACAGATAGATTAGCGGGATGCTGACGATCGTGCCAAAGAGCCCTGAAAGCACATTGATGCGGGCAAGATTTGCAATGCCCCGCAAGCCCTGGATCAATGCAGCTTGCCCGGCAGCTACGATCCGACAGAAGACGGCCAGGGAGAGCAGCGCAACGCCGCCGGTGTGCTGGTAATCGCCGAAGGTGAATTTCGAGACCGGAAACGCCAGCATCGCCAGCAAAAGCCCGCCGAGCAACCCGAGCACCAGCGAGATGCGCCTGAGCACTGCCGCCGACCGCGCGATCTTCTCTCCGTCGCCGCCGCCCGCCGCCTCGGCGACCCGGCGCACACCGCTGCTGCTCACACCAAGACCGGCTATCGCCTGCGCGATATCGAGGATTGCCCCGTAAAGGCCGAGAAGCCCGACGCCTTCAGGGCCGAGCAGAAGGGCGAGCGCCTTGTTGCGGATGATGCTCAGGGCGACATTGACCAGCGAGGAACCGCCCATCAGCATCGTCGACTTGAGGATCTGAGTATAAGTCTGGCCGCTGGGTGGGATCATGCGCACAGTCATCGCTCAACCCTAGCTGTCAGGTTCGGTTCAGACCGGACCATATCAGAAGCGATTTCTTCCAGGCCGGCGGCCTGAGCGCCTTGATGACGCTCGAACATCCGCTCCAGCAGTGTTGAGAACACGGGCGTGTCGCTCACTGGCCGGCCCGATCTGCAAGCGTTTGGGACTCGAAAGACGGGGCTGTGTTGGCCTGAGGCGAATTATCCAAGATATGCGGCTGAGCGACTCTCACCACATCGCCCGGTGCCAACGTCGTCGTTTCCGAGGCTTCGATCTTATTGATCTGTCCATCGCTGCGACGGGTCACGCTAAAGGTAAGCGGGAGGTCCTCGACAAGGTTCTTGACGCCGTCATTGCTCCCAAGGTCCGCGATGAGCAGCTTCTGCAGTGTTTCGCGCTTCAGCTTGAATTGATCGAGACTTGCTCGTTCGGACTGCGCTTCGGTCGCCACTTCGCTCCGACGTGCATCGTAAAGTCCCTCGAGGTTCCGCGTCGTCTCGCTGACCGCCTGGCGGCCCCGCATGACGGCGGTGAGAAGGTCGAGCTTGTCGGAGCGGTAAGTCGTCAGCAGCCGTTCCAGATCCATCTGCCTTGACGAGATCGTCAGGCCTTTCTGGACCAGGGACTTGACGCTGACCAATTGGTCCTCGACGGATTTGATATTGTCGTCCGCGCCTGTCAGTTTCTCTTCCAACGTCGATATCTCAGTGGTCAAAAGATCGCGTAATTCGGTGAACGCCCTTGCCTGCCTCTCCAGCGCATTGGCGCGAGCCCGAAAGATGATCCTTTCCTCGTTGAATATGCCGGCCGCAAATTGCTGATCGGCGCCGGTCGCCTGATCGAAGATAATCTCCTGAGCCCCATCCATCTCCGCCTGGAGCCGTGCCAGCCTCGCGGTGCTGCGCAGGATCGAGTGATCGATTTCGCGCAATTCCCCGACGATCTGGATCGAATGCGTTTGCTGCTCATCTTTGGCACGACGCGGCCCGCCGCTCATTGCCAGCGATTGCAGGACGGTCAGCCCGGGGCGGAAGCTGTACTGCCCAGGCGTGGTTACGTCTCCCACGACGTAGATCGGCGGGTATTCGAGAATTTCGATGCTGACCGCTGGCGGCTGAACCAACCCGATTTTTTCCTGCAGACGCTTGCCGATCTCGTTTGTGAGGTCGGTGTCTGTGCGATTGCCGACGGAAAGGGACCCAAGAAACGGCAAAAAGACCGTGCCGTCATCCGAGACCCTGTATTCGCCGCCAAGCGCATCCCATCGTTCATACTGGCCCCTGGACTGCATCCATTGGACGATCGTCAGGCGGATTTTCGTTTGTGGCGCCAAGGACGCGTTGTCGGCGAGAGCCGGCGGCGCAGTTCCGGCAAGAAAGAAGAGTGCGCCGAGGATAAACGTCGCGCGGAGGAACAGATGGGGGGCGCGGTGCGATGAAATCATGTACATATCTCGCCTGCAAAACATCCTTAAACGGATGTCAGTCCAATGCCTTGACGCCATTCGGCCGCCGAACGACAGGTCCGAAGCCGCATCGCTAGTGTGCAGTCTGGCGAAGCCTTGAGGAAGGTGAAGGCCGTTTGCTTTGCCTCATCATTATTGATGAGGCGGGGGCGGGGCCTCAGCCTAATCGGGCAGGAGCACATATCCCGCGTAGCGCAGAGGTATCATCCCGGAAGATCAAAGGTTTGCACGGAGGGATAGGCGCGCTGGCCGAAAAGAACGGCGACCGGCTGCGGCGTGGGACCAAGTCGTGTCCGATCGAAGATACCGCAATTCCAACGGCCTTTGCCATCGCTCCAATAGTCCAGTGCGCGACTTCCTGTCCGGCAACACGGCCGCCTGCCCAAAGGATGCCGCCAGTAGAGCGAAAGGCGTAGGATATACTCTTCTGATTTTGGACTATACTTCAGAACTTCGCGTTTAAGCGATTCTCATAGATTCGACCCTGACAATCTCGCGAGAGGTACCTGCCATGTATCGCCACGCTCGCCGGTGGACTTCGCGCTCACTCCTGCTGGATTCGTTGGTTCCCCGATGGTTGACCGTCGGCGGAAAGGAAAGGCCACGCAAGCCTGGAAAGCACGAAGATGGCGCGCAGCTTGCGGTAGCGGTGCAAACCGTGGATGGAAACAAGCAGGCCCCCCTTGTCGACGATCCTCATAAGGACGTTGCGCTCAACGAGCATGATGCTCGGCAGAACGCGGCCGTGAATGGCGACGCGGACCGCCGGGCTGACGACAGCCCCGCAGCGCCGCCTTTGCCTGACGCTTTCACAATCAATCGCGAAATAGGGGAGCGAAGCGGTGAGATAACCCGGTCCGTGCTCTCCGCTCAAACGCCGGATTTTGCCCATTTCGCGCCTGACGCAAACAGGGCTGCGTTCGCGGCCACATCGTCTCTTCCGCGCACCTACGCTGGGATGAGCGCCATAGGCGACGATCCTCTGGCTTCTTACCTGCCGCAAGGCTCTGCACCGACAGCTTCTGGGCAAGCTTCCGCTGCGGTGACGGCTGAGCGTACGAACTCGGGCAAGGTCGTCATTCTCGAATCGGCGCCGTCAGCGCAGTCGGCCGGGCAGCATGCTGGAGCGAATGCGCTGGCATTTGGCATGCCCTTTGGCGTGTGCGGGTGCGGCTACTATACGTCCCCCACGCGGATTCTCGATTGGGCCCATGGCGGCGCCCTGCTTCAGCAGGATGGCCAGTTGCCGGGGACCAAATTTACCGACGGGCCGGATTATGTGTCGACCGCCAAGAAGGCCATCGGCGCCTCGGTCAGCGATCCGCTTCTCGATCGTGACGTATCCCCGTTCGCGGGCTGGCGCGCAACCGCGGCGTTGACGGATTCGGCGCTCTTGAACGGATCATTGCCCGGCGGCGGAGAGATGGGAACGGGAACCGGCACCAAGGGTAGAGCTGTTCTTTCCGGCTCGGTGACGACGCCACCTCAACCTTCTGCGCAGCGGTCGTTGGCAACGCAAGATCTGGCGGCCGCCGCGGCGGTGGCGAGCAACGCGATCGTGCTGGAAAACCAGAAGCAGGGCAATCCGGAGAGCGAGTGGGGCATCGACACTGCCAGCACGAACATCGAAGGGTTTGCGACCGACATCAGCGTCGACAACGGCAGCACGATCAACTTCAAGATCAATACCAATTCCACCAACTATCGTATCGATATCTATCGGCTCGGCTATTATGGCGGCATGGGCGCCCGCAAGGTCACGACCATACAGCATACCGGATTGCAGACGCAGCCCAATCCGCTGCGCAATGCCACGACCGGCACGGTGGACGCCGGCAACTGGGCGGTCTCGGCGTCCTGGGCCGTACCTAGCGATGCCGTCTCAGGCGTCTATATCGCCAAGCTCGTGCGTCAGGACGGCACCTTCGGCGAAAATCAGATCCCGTTCATCGTGCGCGACGACGCCAGCCACAGCGATATTGTCTTCCAGACCGCAGACGAGACCTGGCAAGCTTACAACGGCTGGGGTGGTGCAAACTTCTATGGTGGCAACGGCCCGGCGACGGGGCAGGGGGCAGGCCGCGCCTATGCGCTCAGCTACAACAGGCCGATTGCGACCCGCGACGGGGTCGGCACCTATGCCGGCCCACAGGACTATTTGTTCGGCGCCGAATATGCAGGCATCTACTGGCTGGAACAGAACGGCTACGACGTCTCCTATCTGTCGGGCGTCGACGTCGATCGCTATGGCAGCCTGTTGCTCAATCACAAGACCTATGTTGATGCCGGGCACGACGAATACTGGTCGGGACAGCAGAGGACCAATGTCGAAGCCGCACGCGATGCGGGCGTCAACCTGATGTTCTGGAGCGGTAACGAGGTCTACTGGCGTACCCGTTGGGGCAATGCCTACAGCGCCGACGGAACGCCTTATCGCACCCTGATCTCCTACAAGGAAACATGGGGCCCCGCGGGAACCAGCCTCGATCCTTCCAACGAATGGACGGGCACCTTCCGCGACCCGCGCCTCAGCCCGCCTGCCATCGGTGGCGGCAATCCTGAGAATTCGCTGACTGGCCAACTCTTCAAGGTCGACGACGTCGGCGGCAACCTCGCCGCAATCACGGTTGGCTCTGATGATGCCAACCTGCGTTTCTGGCGCAATACGAGCGTCGCAAACCTTCAGCCCGGCCAGACGGCAACGCTTACCAAGAATTATCTTGGTTACGAATGGGATGAAGCGCCTGACAATGGCTTCGATCCGGCCGGGCTCGTGAAGCTCTCGTCAACGACGCTGCCGGTCAACACCTATCTGCTCGACTATGGAAACACGACCGGCAGCGCGACTGCGACCCACAACCTGACCCTCTACCGCGCCCCCAGCGGTGCGCTGGTGTTCGGCGCCGGTACGGTCTACTGGACATGGGGCCTGAGCAACAATCACGATAACGAGGCGACCCCCACCGATCCTCGCGTGCAGCAGGCAATGGTCAATCTGCTTGCCGACATGGGCATTCAGCCGGGGACGCTGCAATCCGGGCTTACCGCCGCGACCGGTTCCACCGATACTGTTGCCCCGACCTCGGTCATCACTGTGCCAGGGACGGTGGTCGCTAATTCAACCGTGACGATTTCAGGCACCGCTGCCGATACGGGCGGCGGGGTCATCGCCAGCGTCGAGGTTTCGACCGACAACGGTGCGAGCTGGCATCCGGCGACGGGCGACGAGAACTGGACCTACTCATGGACGCCGGCGATTGCAGGCACCTATACCATCCGGTCGCGGGCGGTGGACGACAGTATCAATCTCGAGACACCCTCCGCGGGGCGCACTGTCACCGTCACCGGACCGACTTTTACATCACTCTTCGGTGGCGCGACGCCGGCCGTCGTCAACACTGACGATAATTCAGCCGTCGAGCTCGGAGTCAAATTCCAGTCCTCCGTGGCGGGCACGGTGAGCGGTATCCGGTTTTACAAGAGCAGCCTGGATACGGGCACCCATACCGGGTCACTCTGGTCAAGCACGGGTACGCGGCTTGCGACCCTCACCTTCACCAATGAGACTGCAAGCGGCTGGCAGAGCGCTACTTTCTCGAGCCCGGTGACGTTGACGGCCGGGCAGACCTATACGGCCTCTTACCATACGAATGTCGGCAACTATTCGACGACCGCCAACTACTTCCTCTCCAATGTGACGAGTGGTCCGCTGACGGCGCCGGCAAGCGGCAATGGCGTCTATAATTACAGCAGCGCGAGCGTGTTCCCGACGAACAGCTTCGACCAGACGAACTATTGGGTCGATGTGATGTTCAACCCCACGAATGCGAACAACACGACGCCGACGGCGGTTGCCGATGCGGGGGATGCGACGGAGAAGGGCGGCGTTGCCAACGGTTCGGGCGGCGCAGTTGCCAGCGGCAACGTGCTGACCAACGACACCGATCCGGATGCCGGCGACACCAAGACGGTAACCGCAATCAAATTCGGGGCGACGTCAGGCACGCTCGGCACGGCACTCGCCGGCACCTATGGCAGCCTCGTGCTTAATGCGTCGGGCGCCTATACCTATACGATCAACGAGACCAATACCGCCGTGCAGGGGCTTCGCCTGTCGACCAACACGCTGAGCGACGTCTTCAACTATACGATGCGCGACACCGCCGGGGCCACCGCCACGGCGAACCTCACCGTCACCATTCATGGCGCCAACGACGCGCCGGTGCTCGCCGTCCAGACGGCGACCCAGAACGCCACCGTCAACTCGGCCTTCTCCTTTGCAGTGCCGACGACGACCTTCACCGATGTCGACAGCGGTGAGACGCTGACCTATTCGGCAACGGCTGCCGACGGCACGGCACTGCCTTCCTGGCTCTCCTTCAACGCTTCGACGCGCACCTTCTCCGGCACGCCGACGACAGGCGGCACTTACGGCGTCAAGGTCACGGCAACCGATATCGGCGGCCTCGCCGCCAACGAGACCTTCAACATTGCCGTGTCGGTTCCCGGCAACACGACGCCGACGGCGGTCGCCGATGTGGGGGACGCGACTGAGAAGGGCGGTGTCGCCAATGGTTCGGGCGGCGCGGTTGCCAGCGGCAACGTGCTGACCAATGACACCGATCCGGATTCCGGCGACACCAAGACGGTGACGGCGGTCAACTTCGGCGCGACGTCGGGCACGCTCGGCTCAGCACTGAACGGCACCTATGGCAGTCTCGTGCTCAACGCATCGGGCGCCTATAGCTATGCGATCAACGAGAGCAATGCCACTGTCCAGGGGCTTCGCCTGTCGACCAACACGCTGAACGACGTCTTCAGCTACACGATGCGCGACACCGCCGGCACCACCGCCACGGCGAACCTGACCATCACCATCCATGGCGCCAATGACGCACCGGTGCTCGCCGTCCAGACGACGACCCAGAACGCCACCGTCGGCTCCGCCTTCTCCTTCGCAGTGCCGACCACGACCTTCACCGATGTCGACAGCGGCGAGACGCTGACCTATTCGGCAACGGCTGCCGACGGCACGGCACTGCCCGCCTGGCTCTCCTTCAACGCCACGACGCGCACCTTCTCCGGCACACCGACGGCAGCAGGCACCTATGGCGTCAAGGTCACGGCGACCGATATCGGCGGCCTCTCGGCCAACGAGACCTTCAACATCGCTGCCGCGGCAGGGCCATCAACCTACAGCCTGTTTTCCGCCTCGAGCACGCCGGCCCAGACCAACCTCAACGACGGCCAGCAGCTCGAACTCGGCGTCAAGTTCACCTCGAACGTCGCCGGCGACATTACCGGCATCAGGTTCTACCGCAGCGCCAACGACAACGGCCAGAACGTCGTCGACCTGTGGAGTTCCACGGGCACCAAACTTGCCACCGCTACCTTCACCAACACCACGGCAAGTGGCTGGCAGACGGCGAACTTCACAACACCCTTCACCATTGCCGCCAACACGACCTATGTCGCCTCCTACCACACGACCGGTGCCTACGTCGCGACCGACAGCTTCTTTACGGCTGCCGTCACCAACGGTCCGCTGACGGCGCCAGCCAGCGGCAATGGCGTCTACCGCTATGGCGGCTCTGCCACCGCCGGCATTTTCCCAAATGCCACGTTCGGTGCTACCAATTATTGGGCCGATGTGGTCTTCCGCCCCACGAATGCGAACAACACGACGCCGACGGCGGTTGCCGATGCGGGGGATGCGACGGAGAAGGGCGGCGTTGCCAACGGTTCGGGCGGCGCAGTTGCCAGCGGCAACGTGCTGACCAACGACACCGATCCGGATGCCGGCGACACCAAGACGGTAACCGCAATCAAATTCGGGGCGACGTCAGGCACGCTCGGCACGGCACTCGCCGGCACCTATGGCAGCCTCGTGCTTAATGCGTCGGGCGCCTATACCTATACGATCAACGAGACCAATACCGCCGTGCAGGGGCTTCGCCTGTCGACCAACACGCTGAGCGACGTCTTCAACTATACGATGCGCGACACCGCCGGGGCCACCGCCACGGCGAACCTCACCGTCACCATTCATGGCGCCAACGACGCGCCGGTGCTCGCCGTCCAGACGGCGACCCAGAACGCCACCGTCAACTCGGCCTTCTCCTTTGCAGTGCCGACGACGACCTTCACCGATGTCGACAGCGGTGAGACGCTGACCTATTCGGCAACGGCTGCCGACGGCACGGCACTGCCTTCCTGGCTCTCCTTCAACGCTTCGACGCGCACCTTCTCCGGCACGCCGACGACAGGCGGCACTTACGGCGTCAAGGTCACGGCAACCGATATCGGCGGCCTCGCCGCCAACGAGACCTTCAACATTGCCGTGTCGGTTCCCGGCAACACGACGCCGACGGCGGTCGCCGATGTGGGGGACGCGACTGAGAAGGGCGGTGTCGCCAATGGTTCGGGCGGCGCGGTTGCCAGCGGCAACGTGCTGACCAATGACACCGATCCGGATTCCGGCGACACCAAGACGGTGACGGCGGTCAACTTCGGCGCGACGTCGGGCACGCTCGGCTCAGCACTGAACGGCACCTATGGCAGTCTCGTGCTCAACGCATCGGGCGCCTATAGCTATGCGATCAACGAGAGCAATGCCACTGTCCAGGGGCTTCGCCTGTCGACCAACACGCTGAACGACGTCTTCAGCTACACGATGCGCGACACCGCCGGCACCACCGCCACGGCGAACCTGACCATCACCATCCATGGCGCCAATGACGCACCGGTGCTCGCCGTCCAGACGACGACCCAGAACGCCACCGTCGGCTCCGCCTTCTCCTTCGCAGTGCCGACCACGACCTTCACCGATGTCGACAGCGGCGAGACGCTGACCTATTCGGCAACGGCTGCCGACGGCACGGCACTGCCCGCCTGGCTCTCCTTCAACGCCACGACGCGCACCTTCTCCGGCACACCGACGGCAGCAGGCACCTATGGCGTCAAGGTCACGGCGACCGATATCGGCGGCCTCTCGGCCAACGAGACCTTCAACATCGCTGCCGCGGCAGGGCCATCAACCTACAGCCTGTTTTCCGCCTCGAGCACGCCGGCCCAGACCAACCTCAACGACGGCCAGCAGCTCGAACTCGGCGTCAAGTTCACCTCGAACGTCGCCGGCGACATTACCGGCATCAGGTTCTACCGCAGCGCCAACGACAACGGCCAGAACGTCGTCGACCTGTGGAGTTCCACGGGCACCAAACTTGCCACCGCTACCTTCACCAACACCACGGCAAGTGGCTGGCAGACGGCGAACTTCACAACACCCTTCACCATTGCCGCCAACACGACCTATGTCGCCTCCTACCACACGACCGGTGCCTACGTCGCGACCGACAGCTTCTTTACGGCTGCCGTCACCAACGGTCCGCTGACGGCGCCAGCCAGCGGCAATGGCCTCTATGCCTATGGCGGCTCCGCTACCGCAGGTCTCTTCCCGACCAGCACCTTCAATTCAGCGAATTACTATGCCGATGTGGTCTTCCGACCGCAGCTTGCCGCGTGAAGGATCGGGGAGGTCGGAACGGGATCGGAATGAGGCTCATACGACGCAAATGCTTGCCGCGGCGACGGTCGCCCCGAACGTCCATATCCGGGGGATGTCGATGAACGGGATCGACCGGCTACCTGTGACAGTGCTCACCGGCTTTCTCGGCGCCGGGAAGACGACGCTTCTCAGCCACGCGCTGATGAATCGTCAAGGCCTACGGGTCGCCGTCATTGTCAACGATATGAGCGAAGTGAATATAGACGCCAGTCTCATCCGAGACGGCGGCTGCAACCTGTCGCATACGACGGAGACATTGATCGAGCTCAGCAACGGCTGCATATGTTGCACGCTGCGCGACGACCTGCTGGCGGAAGTGCGGCGACTGGCCGAAGAGGGGCGATACGATTATCTGTTGATAGAGGGGACCGGCATTGCCGAGCCATGCCCTATCGCGGCAACCTTTTCCTTCCGCGACGAGAAGGGCGTCTCGCTCGCCGATTTTGCCAGCCTCGATACTATGGTCACCGTGGTGGACGCTGCAAACCTGTTAGCCGACTACAGCAGTGCTGATCTGCTTGCCGACCGCGGCATGCAGCGCGACGGTGAGGATCGGCGCACACTCATCGACCTGCTGGTCGATCAGATCGAGTTTGCCGATGTTGTCGTGATCAACAAGATCTCGGACGTGAGCGAAGAGATCCGCGCGGAAGTCCGCAAAATAGTTGCCGCGCTCAACCCCGATGCGCGTCAGGTGGAGACGGATTTCGGCAAGGTTTCTCTGGCAGCCATCCTCAATACGGGCCTCTTCGATGAAGCAAAGGCCGCCGCGCACCCACTGTGGCACAAGGAACTGTACAGCCCGGGCGACCATGTACCGGAAACGGAGGAATACGGGGTATCGAGCTTTGTCTATCGCACGAGGCGCCCCTTCGACCCGAAGCGATTTCGAGCATTTCTGGACGAGCCCTGGCCGGGAGTGATGCGTGCCAAAGGCCACTTCTGGCTTGCCACGCGCCCGCGTCATGTGGGCATGATGTCGGCCGCCGGCGTCCAGCGGCGCTGCGAGCCCATGGGGCTCTGGTGGGCAGCCGTGCCCCGGCAGGACTGGCCGAGCCATCAGCAGTTTCGTCAGCATCTCGAGAGCCGGTGGGACAGCGCTTGGGGCGACCGTCGGCAGGAACTGGTTTTTATCGGCGTTGATATGGACGAGACTGGTGTGCGGACCGCGCTGGACGGGTGCCTCGCCAGCGCCGATCCGCGCGACTGGGCTACGCTCGAAGATCCGTTTCCGGCCTGGTAGCACGCGGCGCAGGACAACGCTCGAGTTGACCGGCTGGGCCCGCCGGACTGGCCTAAAATTCCTTTTCAATCGGGGTCAGCCACTTGTCAGAAGCCGTAGTCACGATTGGGGCCTTGGCGGTCGGTATGGGGTGAGGGTCATCATATCGGAGTAGGGGATACCTCCCTCATACCCCGGATTGCTGTCGTACGTTCCCTTCGCAAAGGTGCCAGAATGGACATCTTGCTACAGCGGTCGAAAGGCCGGTCGATGCGGAAGGGGACGCCGCTGATGCGGAGAATTCATGTTGGTAATCGTGAGTATCTGAGTACATTTGGTGGAGCGTTGAGTGTCTTTCGTGCATCTTCTGCCTGGAGTGCAGTCCTTGCTTCCGCGACCGTCGTGTCGTCGAGGAGTACCGATGGCGCCCCGAGCTTTGCCGATCAGGGCAGCGCAACCGTCCAATCCTCCTTCACCGGCTCGGTTACATCTGCCCTGATAACATCAGGCGACATGCAATCGTCCCCGGCATCGTCGACCGCGATGCCGGCCGCTGCTGCCGATGGCGGCACGCAGGGCACGTCCACGAAGACGGCGTCGGCTGCCACGGTCTTCCAGACGCCGTCCTCGACATCCAAGCGCACCGTGCTTGGCCCGGATCCGGCTGAGGAGGCTGCGACACTGCCTGCCGCCCCCGCCCTTACCGGTGTTACCAGCAATGCCGATACCGGCAGCGCCAAGACCGCGGCGCCGGTCAGTTCCTCCACCAGTGTCGGCGCGGCTTCGTTGCGCCTGCAGGCCTCGATAGCATCCATCTCGGTGGAGCCGAGCCAGGATGCTTCCGCTGAGACGACCGCGGCCCCGGCAGCACTGGCGGCGCCGGCGGCTGCAGCGGCTGCGGCGACGCCCAACAAGATCGCGCTCGAAAATCTGAAGCAGGGCAACCCGATCAGCGAGTGGGGTCTGGAGGGCGACGGCGGCGGCACCATCCAGGGCTTCGCCACCGAAATCAGCACCAATATCGGTCAGACGGTCAATTTCAAGATCGCCACCGATTCCACCCACTACCGCATCGATATCTACCGCATGGGCTATTATGGCGGCGACGGCGCCCGCAAGGTCGACTCCATCGAGCAGCAGCTGACCACGGCGCAGATCCAGCCACATCCGATCGTCGACATGTCGCTCGGCCTCATCGACTGCGGCAACTGGTCGGTTTCCGCGAGCTGGCAGATTCCGACGGATGCGGTCTCCGGCGTGTATTTCGCCAAGCTGGTGCGCGAGGATGGCACCGAGGATGCAAGCATCATCCCCTTCGTCGTGCGCGACGATGCCTCGACCAGCGATATCGTCTTCCAGACGTCGGACACGACCTGGCAGGCCTATAATGCCTGGGGCGGCGCCAGCCTCTATTACGGTGAAGTGCCCGTCGATCCGGCCGATATGATCGGCTACCTGCCGCCGAACTGCAGCTGCGGCCTGACCGCCATCGGCCGCGCCTCGGCCGTCAGCTATAACAGGCCGATCATCACCAATACGAGTCCGATCGGCGGCTCGCACGATTACATCTTCGGCGTCGAATCCTCCGCCATTTCGTGGCTGGAGCAGAACGGCTACAACGTTTCCTATATATCCGGCGTCGATGCGGCGCGCAGCGGCACGCTGCTTCTCAACCACGATGCTTATCTCTCCGTCGGGCATGACGAATACTGGTCGGCCGAACAGCGCGCCAATGTCGAGGCCGCCCGCGATGCTGGTGTCAACCTCGCCTTCTGGAGCGGCAACGAGTGCTACTGGAAGGTCCGCTGGGAAAGCAGCATCGATGGCAGCGGGCAAGCCTATCGCACCATGGTCTGCTACAAGGAAACCTGGGGTACGAGCACCGATCCGAGCAATGTCGGCACCGGAACCTGGCGCGATCCGCGCTATGCCGATCCTGGTCAGGAGCCGGAAAATTCGCTGACCGGCACGATGTTCCAGGTGGACAGCTACCGCCAGGATACGATTTCCATCCCCTACGACTATTCAAACCTGCGCTTCTGGCGCAACACCGATGTCTCGCAGACCCAGGAGGGCGGCACCTACAATCTGGTGCAGAACCTGCTCGGCTACGAATGGGATTCCGATGTCGAGAACGGCTTCCGGCCGGATGGGCTCGTCAACCTGTCACTCTCGTCCATCTCGGTCGACACCTATCTGCGCGATTACGGCGCGACTATCGGTTCGGCCGTCGCCACCCACAGCCTCACCATGTACCGGGCCGCAAGCGGCGCGCTCGTTTTCGGCGCCGGTACGGTCTTCTGGTCCTGGGGCCTCAGTGACAACCACCAGGGCCCGACGACCTCGACCGATCGCAACGTCCAGCAGGCGATGGTCAACATGTTCGCGGACATGGGTATCCAGCCGACCACGCTGGATGCAAGCCTGATCCTCGCGACCCAATCGACCGACACGCTGAAGCCGACCTCGTCCGTCACCTCGCCGATCGTCGGCGCAAGCTTCCTCGAAGGCCAGCATGTGACGATCACGGGCACAGCGCAGGATTTCGGCGGCGGCATCATTGCCGGCGTGGAAGTCTCAACCGAT
The DNA here is from genome assembly GCF_002531755.2 of Rhizobium acidisoli. Taxonomy (NCBI): domain Bacteria; kingdom Pseudomonadati; phylum Pseudomonadota; class Alphaproteobacteria; order Hyphomicrobiales; family Rhizobiaceae; genus Rhizobium; species Rhizobium acidisoli. The sequence continues at coordinate 131,507 of NZ_CP035002.1, forward strand.
GGCGGCCAGCATTGGTTCAAGGCCACCGGCCGAGAGAGCTGGAGCTATAACTGGGTCGTGCAGGCAAGCGGCACTTATACGGTCATGTCGCGCGCCGTCGACGACAGCGTCAATCTGGAGGTGCCATCGGCCGGCAAGCAGGTCACCGTCACCCTGCCGGGAACGACGGGCCTGTGGACGCTTGCGGAAAAGCCCGCTGTGGAAACAGCGATCGATCGCGATTCCGTCGAGCTCGGCCTGCGCTTCCAGACCACCACGGCAGGCTTCGTGCAGGGCATCCGCTTCTACAAGGGCTTCTACAATATCGGCGACCATGCCGTCAGCCTCTGGAGCGCCAACGGAACGCTGCTGGCATCAGGCGGTTCCGTCAATGAGTCGCTCTCCGGCTGGCAGACGGTGATGTTCTCCAGCCCGATCCAGATTACCGCCGGTACCACCTATGTGGCCTCATACCACAGCAGCGGTTTCTATTCGCTGACAAGCAATTATTTCACCGGCGGCACCTATGCCAGCGGCGCGGTGACGGCCGTCGATGGCGGCGGCGTCTTCGCCTATGGCACCACTGCCGGCACCTTCCCCGGCCAAAGCCCCGGCACCGGCACTAATTACTGGGTCGACGTGGTCTTCGATGCCGGCCCCAACAGCGCCCCGGTCGCGACCGACGATACGGGGCTGACCATCTCCGGCAACGATACCGTGACCATCTCGATCGCCTCGCTTGTCGGAAACGATACGGACGCCAATGGCGACGCGATGACGATTTCGGCCGTCGGCAATGCCGTCAACGGCACGGTGACGCTCAACAAGCAGAACGGCACCGTCATCTTCACGCCGACCAACAATTATTCGGGGCCGGCAAGCTTCACCTATACGCTGTCGGATGGGCGCGGCGGCACGGATCAGGGCAGCGTCAGCCTCACCGTCAACCCGGGCCCTGCCGGGGAAACGCTGTTTACATCAAGCGAAGGGCCGGCGGGCGCAAGCTTCAACGACGGCCAGGCGATGGAACTGGGTATGAAGTTCGTCGCTTCGTCCAGCGGCATGATTACCGGCATCCGCTACTACAAGGCATCAGGCGATACCGGGCCCCATACCGGCTCCCTGTGGACGGCTGATGGAACGCTGGTTGCGACCGTCACCTTCGCCAACAGCGGATTGGTGAACGGCTGGCAGACCGCGACATTCGCCAACGCGGTGCATATCGCGGCCGGCACGACCTATGTCGCCTCCTACAGCACCACAGGCTCCTACGTGGCGACGGCAAACTATTTCACGTCAGCCCATACCAATGGCTCGCTGACGGCGCTCGCCGGCAGCAATGGCGTTTACACTGTCGGAGGCTCGGCATTCCCGACCTCCAGCTACCAGTCGTCGAACTACTGGGTGGATGTCGTCTACAACCAGTCGACAGGCAACGCGGCGCCGGTCGCCGCCAACGATAATGGCTACACGACCTATTCCGACACTGCGCTGTCGATTGCCGCGGCCAGCCTGCTTGCAAACGACACCGATGCCGATGGCGATCCGCTCAGCATCACCGGCGTCAACGGTGGGGTCAACGGAACGGTTACCTTCAACAGCCAGACCAAATCAGTCACTTTCACACCGACGGCTGGCTATACGGGTGCGGCAAGCTTCTCCTATTCGATCTCGGATGGGCTTGGCGGAACAGCCTCGGCGACGGTCAGCCTCACTGTCGGCACGCCGCCCGGCGGAGGCACGACGTCGAGCCTGTTTACCGGCGCGGATACGTCGGGGGTTGCCGTCGCCAACGACGCCAACTCGGTCGAACTTGGCGTCAAGTTCATCGCTTCCGCCAGCGGCCAGATCACCGGGCTCACCTATTACAAGAGCGCTCAGGATACCGGCACGCATGTCGGCTCGCTCTGGACGGCGGGCGGCCAACTTCTGGCCCAGGCGACCTTCATCAACGAGACGGCGAGCGGCTGGCAGACGGTTTCCTTCACCCAGCCGATCAATGTGACGGGCGGCACCACCTATGTAGCGAGCTACCATTCGAACGGCTTCTATTCGGCAACGGCGAACTACTTCACATTGGACCATACGAGTGGCGCGCTGACGGCGCCGGCAAGTTCGGTCAGCGGCGGCAACGGCGTTTATGCCTATGGCACGGGCAGCCTGTTCCCCAATTCCTCCTACAATGCCAGCAATTACTGGGTCGACGTGCTCTATCAGCAGGGCACGCAGAATGCGGTCCCGGTGGCCGCCAACGACAGCGGCTTTACGACCAATACCGGCACGCCGGTCACCATCCAGGCCTCGGCGCTGCTCTCGAACGACAGCGATGGCGATAGCGATCCGCTGACGATCACTGGCGTCAGCTCCGCGGTCAACGGCTCGGTCGCCTGGAACGCCCAGGCCCAGACGGTCACCTTCACGCCGACGGCAGGCTATTCGGGACCGGCAAGCTTCAGCTATGCGATCTCGGACGGCAAGGGCGGCACGGCCTCGGCGCAGGTCGCGCTTACCATCAGCAACGGGGCCGCCGGTCCGGAGCAGAATCTTTTTGCCGCCAACGCGACGCCTTCGGTCGTCTCGGTCAACGACAACCAGCAGGTCAATCTCGGCATGAAATTCCAGGCCGATACGTCAGGCTGGATCACCGGCATCCGCTTTTACAAGGGTGCCGATAATACCGGCTCGCATAACGGCTATCTCTGGACCGCCTCGGGCACGCTGCTCGGCAGCGTCACATTCAACAACGAGACGGCCAGCGGCTGGCAGACTGCGCAGCTCACCCAGCAGATCGCTATCCAGGCGGATACGACCTACGTCGTCTCCTACTCGACCAACGGCAATTATTCGGCGACCGGCAATTACTTTGCCAGCGACGTGACGAACGGCGATCTCAAGGCGCTCGGCGGCAGCAACGGCGTCTATGCTTATGGGGCGGGCGGGTTGTTCCCGACAGCCAGCTATAACAGCACGAACTACTATGTGGATGTGGCCTTCAAACCACAGCTCGCGGCGTAAACCCGCGAGGATGCAAGGCCAGGCATGTTGTAAAGAGTGAGAGTTTCGATGATGGGTGCAGACAACAGATTGCCAGTAACGGTTCTCGCCGGGTTTCTCGGCGCCGGCAAGACGACTGTCCTCAATCATGTGCTGAGCAATCGGGAGGGCCGCCGGGTTGCCGTCATCGTCAATGATATGAGCGAGGTCAACATCGATGCGGAGCTCGTGCGCGAGGGGGGAGCAGATCTCTCGCGCACCGACGAGACGCTGGTAGAGCTCACCAACGGCTGCATCTGCTGCACCCTGCGCGACGATCTCCTGAGCGAAGTGCGCCGGCTCGCAGCCGCCGGCCGTTTCGACTATCTGCTGATCGAGGGCACCGGCATTGCCGAACCGCTGCCGGTCGCCGCCACCTTCTCCTTCCGCGACGAGAGCGGGGCGGCCCTCTGCGACGTGGCGCGTCTCGACACGATGGTCTGCGTCGTCGATGCGGTCAATCTCCTCACCGACTACCAGAGCGCCGATTTCCTTGCCGATCGCGGCGAGAGGCGTGACGGGCATGATGAGCGCAAGCTCGTGGAACTGCTCGTCGAGCAGATCGAATTTTCCGATGTCGTCATCATCAACAAGGCAGGCGACGTGCCGTGCGCCGACCTTGCCGAGGTTCGCCGGGTCGTCGCGGCGCTCAATCCGGGTGCTCAGGTCGTCGAGGCGGTCTTCGGCCAGGTGCCGCTTGGGGCGATCCTGGATACCGGCCTCTTCAGCGAGGCGAAGGCTGCCCGCCATCCGCTCTGGCACAAGGAACTCTTCGGCTGGGGCGATCATGTGCCGGAGACCGAGGAATACGGCATAAGAAGCTTCGTCTATCGCAGCCGCCGGCCCTTCCATCCCCTGAGGCTCAAGGATTTCCTCGACCGGAAATGGGCGGGCCTCATCCGCGCAAAGGGTCATTTCTGGCTGGCGACGAGGCCGGATGAGATCGGCCTTCTATCGATTGCCGGCACCCAGTGCCGCATCGAGACCAGGGGCTACTGGTGGGCCTCGGTGCCGCGGGTACAATGGCCGCGCTTTCCGCAGTTCCGCCAGCTCATCGACCGGCATTGGGACGATGTCTGGGGCGACCGCCGCCAGGAGCTCGTCTTCATCGGTTCCGGCTTCGACGAGGAAGCGATCCGCGCCGCTCTCGGTTATTGCCTGATCGGAGAGGAGACGGGTTTCGATCCGCAGACCGCCGTCGGCATTCGCGATCCGTTTCCGGCCTGGCAGCACGGACATATCCCTGCGCATTCAAATAGTTAGAGTCTCACTAGCAGCGTAAAGCGCCTTAAGTGAAGACGTATTGATTATCAACGGAGGAGAAAACAATGAGCAACGAACTTTACGCAGACGGCATCGGCGAAATCACCATTACGGGAACGATCGTTCGCATCGACCTGATGTCGCTTTCGGCAACCGATCGTGACGACAACAACAACCCGAAGCCGGTCTTCCGCCAGCGCATCATCATGCCTGTCGATGCTTTCGCCAATGCGGTCGATCTGATGCAGAAGGCGCTCGGCGGCTTGGTCGAGGCGGGTGCGGTCCGTCGTATCGGCGATATGTCAGCGGCGGCGGCGGCCGATATCCAGCAGGCCGGCGCGTCGAACGCTTCGCCGAACTTCAACTGACAGAACGAATATTGACTCGGTCTCGTATTGTTTCGGGTGGGCCATGAGTGGTTTTCTGCATACCAACCTGCACTGTCTGGCGCTCGTCGCGCGTCATCATGGCGTCGATCTTGCGCCGGAGCGATTGCAGCATGACTATGCCGTCGGCAACGATCCCGTTGCCGTGCGGCAGCTGCTGCGCATGGCCAAGGATGCCGGCCTCAGGGCCCGGCATCTGACGCTCGACTGGCGATCGCTGCTTCAGCTCGGCGAGGCCTTTCCGGCGCTGGCGGAACTGACGAACGGCAATTGGGTGGTCATCGCCGGCGCTGTCGGGAGCGGTGAGGATGAGAGAATTCGCGTTCTCGATCCGCTGGCGTCACGCGCCGAAGTGATGATGCTCAGCGAAGAGCAATTCGCCAAGGCCTGGCTCGGATCGGTCGTTCTGCTGAAGCGCAATTATCGCATGTCCGATGAGGACCGGCCCTTCGGCTTCCGCTGGTTCGTCCCCGAAATCATCAAGCAGCGCAGCTTCTTCCGCGATGTCGCGCTCGCAGCCATCGTGCTTTACGGCCTTGGGCTGACGACGCCGATCTTCTTTCAGCTCGTCATCGACAAGGTGCTCGTGCATCAGAGCTATGCGACGCTGACGGTTCTGACGGCGGGCATTGCGATCGCACTCGTCTTCGATGCGACCTTCACCTTCCTGCGGCGCTATCTGCTGCTCTACGCGACGAACAGGATCGATATTCGCGTCGCGACGCGCACCTTCGGCCATCTGCTGAACCTGCCGATCGCGCTCTTCGAGCAGGCTTCGGCCGGCGTTCTCGTCAAGCATATGCAGCAGACCGGGCGCATCCGCGAATTCCTGACCGGGCGGCTGTTCCTCACACTGCTGGACGGCGTTTCCCTCCTGGTCTTCGTGCCGATCCTGCTTCTCTACAGCGTCAAGCTGACGCTGGTTGTGCTGGGTTTTGCAGCGCTTGTCGGGCTGGTGGTGATGATGCTCGTCGGGCCGTTCCAGCGTCGCCTGCAGGCGCTTTACCAGGCGGAAGGCGACCGCCAGGCCTTGCTGGTGGAAACCGTGCACGGCATGCGCACCGTCAAATCGCTGGCGCTCGAGCCGCGCCAGCGCAAGGTCTGGGACGACTATTCGGCGCAGTCGATTTCCGTGCGGTTTCGGGTCGACAAGATCTCGACCATCGCCCAAGCGATGACCGGGCTGCTGGAGAAGCTGATGAGTGTCGCGATCATCGGCCTCGGTGCGCTCGACGTCTTCAGCGGCGCGATGACCATCGGCGCGCTTGTCGCTTTCAACATGCTCGCCGGCCGGGTTTCCGGCCCGCTCGTCCAGATCGTCACCATGGCGCATGAATATCAGGAAGTGGCGCTCTCCGTGCGCATGCTCGGCGAGATCATGAACCAGCGGCCGGAGCAGGCAGGCCGCGGGCGTGGTGTGCGGCCGCATCTGCAGGGCCGCATCGAATTCGACAGGGTCTCCTTCCGCTACTCCCCGGACAGTGCGCCGGCGCTCGACAATGTCTCCTTCGCCGTTCCGGCGGGCTGCGTCTTCGGCGTGGTCGGCAAGAGCGGCTCGGGCAAGACGACGATCACCAGGCTCATCCAGGGACTCTATCAGAGCCAGGAAGGGCTGGTGCGCATGGACGGCTATGACAGCCGCGAGATCGATCTCGTGCACTTAAGAACCAGCATCGGCGTCGTGCTGCAGGATAATTTCCTGTTTCGCGGCTCGGTTCGCGAGAATATCGCCGCCGCCAAACCCGATGCCAGTATCGAGGAGATCATGGAGGTTGCCCGCATCGCCGGCGCCGAGGAGTTCATCGAGCGCCTGCCGCGCGGCTTCGACACGATGCTGGAGGAAAATGGCTCCAACCTCTCCGGTGGCCAGAAGCAGCGGTTGGCCATCGCTCGCGCGCTGATCACCGATCCGAAGCTGTTGATTTTCGACGAGGCGACGAGCGCGCTCGACCCCGACAGCGAGGCGATCATCCGCGAGAATCTGAGCCGCATCGCTGCCGGCCGCACCGTCATCATCGTCTCGCACCGGCTTTCGACGCTCGTCGATGCCGATGCCATTCTCGTCGTCGATCGCGGCAAGGTCGCCGATATCGGCCGGCACGATCAGCTTGTATCGCGCTGCATGACCTATCGCCACCTGTGGGCCCAGCAAATGAGGCAGGTCGCATGAACGCGCACGCCAGAAAACCCAGCGAGAACCTGCCGGTTCCTTCAGACAAGGGCCCCTCGGACAAGGCCCTTTCAGACAAGGGAAGGGCATTGACGGCCCGCCCGCCGCTGCCGCCGGCAATTGCCGAATTCCAGTCCGATGCCGTCGAACTCGAGGAACGCGCGCCGCCGCGGGTGGCGCGCATGACGCTCTACTGCGTGACGGCGCTGCTTGCGGCGGCGATCACCTGGGCCTCGGTTTCCTCGATCGACGAGGTGGTGATTGCGCCCGGCAAGCTCGTCACCACCCAGCCGACCATCGTCGTCCAGCCGCTCGAAACCTCGATCATCCGCACGATCGAGGTGAAGGCCGGCGAGGTCGTGCATACCGGTCAGACGCTCGCGACCCTCGACGCCACCTTCAGCCAGGCCGATGTCGACCAGCAGCAGGCGAAATTCTCCGCACTCGATGCCCAGGTGAAGCGCATCGAGGCCGAGCTTGCCGGCGACGACTATACAAAGATGGCGGGAGATACGCCCGACCAGATGCTGCAGGCGCAGCTCTTCGGCCAGCGACGGGCCTTCTACGTGGCGCAGTTGCAGAATTTCGATCAGCAGATCGCCGGCCAATCGGCCGCTCTCGTGGCGAGCAAGAACCAGGAGGCGGTGCTCAATGACAGGCGTGATGGGCTCTCGCAGATCGAAGCCGCGCGGGAGAGGCTCTATGACAACCAGAGCGGTTCGCTGATCACGCTGCTCGGCTCGCGCGACGCCCGCCTCGACGTCGAATCCGATCTGACTGCCGTCCGCGGCCGAGCCGACGAGGCCGCCCACTCCTATGCCAAGCTCCGAGCCGACCGTCAGGCCTTCATCGAGGATTTCCGCCGCGCCGCAATGGAGCAATTGGTGGAGTTGCGCGGCCAGCGTGACATGGCCGACGAGGAACTGAAAAAGATGAAGCTGCGCCGTAACATGGTGGCGCTGACCGCACCCGCCGACGCCATCGTGCTCGATCTGGCGCAACGATCGGTCGGTTCGGTGGTGCGGGAGGCAGAGCCGGTGGTCACACTCGTGCCCATCAACGTGCCGCTCGAAGCCGAAGTCTCGATCAACACCCGCGATATCGGTCGGGTGGCCGTCGGCAAGGACGCGCGTGTCAAGCTCGACGCCTATCCTTTCCAGAAATACGGCACCGCCACGGGCGAGGTGAGAACCATCAGCCAGGACACGTTCGTCACCGGCCAACAGGAGCAGACCGCCACTCCCAGCCAGCCCGCAGCGCCCTTCTTCAAGGCCCGAATCCTGCTTGCCGATACAAGGCTGAACGCCGCAGACGTGCCGGTGCGGCTGCTTCCCGGCATGACCGTGTCCACGGAAATCAAGGTCGGCAAGCGCACGGTGATCTCCTATTTCCTGTATCCGTTGCTGCGGGGGCTGGATAACGCGATACGCGAACCGTAGGGGATCAGTCCGCCCCGTACGCGATCCCGAGCGTGAGAAGATCCATGGGCTGGGTCACGATGCTGGAACAGCGCAGTTGTCGTGAAGTTGTCCGATGTGATTGTCCTCAGGCCGCCATTGCGCTCGCCCCATCAATTTTTAGGGGTGAGCGCCGTCCGCCGAGCTGGCTGCTTGACGCTCCACACAGGCGACCTCACACTCCAAGTGTCGAAGGTGAGTCGGGCAGACTGTACCGTTTTGCACATGCGTTGCTCAGCAGGGGCATTGGCTGACGCGCCGACCGATAGCGGCTGGTCGCAAACGGGATCGAGGTTGATTGGGTTCAAACTCGCATCCGCTCCGATTTTGCTTGTGAGGTCGCCGTGGATAAAATGTTATCAGCAGTCGATCCTCCTCCCGACATCCCCCCTCGGCGCTGGAACTCCCGATTGCGGAGCCGCCGCTGGCTGCTTTGGTCGATGCTTTTGATATCCGGTTTGCTTTTTGCAGGCATCTTTGTCTTTTACCGTGAACTCCACCACCTCGACGATCCGGTCGGGCTCGCTGACGATCGCGCTCTCGACACGGCTGTCCGATCAGCGCCTGTAGCCGTCGGCCCCGATACGGCGGCTCCTTCTCCTCTCCCGCCGATATCTATATCGCTGCCGCTGATCGAGGTGCCGAAGCCGGGATGGGCAAGTCAGTTTCTGCGGATGTGGCGCGTTTCGGGCCCGAATATGTGCGGTGCTCTTCGAGAGGCCGGCATCGAGATGAGCGACTGGAAAGCCGCGTCGATGCGCAATCGCAGTTATGAATGTTATTTTCAGCGGATTTATGAACGGGACGAGGTGCGTCCCCTCAGTTCCACCTTCGTCAAGGTTCGTGGAAATGAAATCGGCGATGTCGTCGATATCCGGGCCAAGATCATCGGGCCGGCGACAGATGCGAAGGGGCATCTCGCCCCGGCCGTCCTGCGCATTTTCGAGATCATCGTGAAGCAGGCGTGCTGGCGCGATTTCGAGGATACTCTTGCGTCGATCCAAAACCTTCGAGATGTCGAATACGAACGATTCGGCGCCTATCTCAGTTTCACGCGCGAAGCCGGCAGCGGAAATAACTTCAATTTTGTCCTTGGTCTGAAGGCGACGTCAGATTCGCAGGTGAGGACGAAGACATATTTTTCCACAGAGCGCTGGCTAGCCACAACAGATCCGCGGCTCATGGACAGCTTGGGCACGTCACTATCGGCCAGTTGCGCTCGATGACGGTGGGGCGATATCTGCAACATGCCTTGGAGCCAGCGCTTATCGGGATAGCTCTGGTGCCTGCCCGGCATGTAGAGGCCGAGTAAACGTGACCAGGGGGAGATAACCGGCTGAGGGTCCTTTGTCTCGCGGGTCTTTTCACGTAGAAATGATGCGATATGGATGGATTCGGCAACCAGACGGGATCCGATATGGACGAGATCGCTGAACAGCTTCTGCAGCTCTCCGCGAATACCTCGACGCTCATGGCGGTCTATGACTCCAGCGACCGGCTGCGCTACGCCAACCTGGCGCTCCGTTCGGCGTATTTCATCGAGCGGGACGAGACCCCGCTTTGGCCTGATCTCATGCGACGCAATTTCGAACGCGGCCAGGGCACTGTCATTCATGCAAAAAATTTCGACGAGTGGCTGCGATCGACGCAGTCCCGCCGGGGGAAAATCGGCTATCGGGCGTTCGAAACCGACCTGATGGACGGCCGCTGGCTCTGGATGACCGAGGCTGTCCAGAAAAACGGCTGGATGCTGTGTGTTGCGAGCGATATCACCACCCTGCGTGCCGAGGAGCGAAGTGTCCGGCAGGACCGCGACTTTGCCGTCAAGGCTTCGCAGACCGATGAGCTGACCGGGGTTGCAAACAGGCGGTTCGTCATGGCGCGGATAGAGGACATGCTCGTTGCCGCCAAAGACGGTGGTGAGGGATGTCTTGCCGTGCTCGACATCGACAACTTCAAGCACATCAACGACAGGCTTGGCCATCACGCCGGTGATCTCGTGCTGAAGGACTTTGCGCACCGAATCCACCAGCATGTGCGGCGCAGCGACTGTTTCGGGCGCGTCGGAGGGGAAGAGTTTGTTTTGGCGATGCCGGGCACGGCTTTGGAGGACGCCGTCGAGATCATCGAAACCATGTTGACGATGATCCGGTTTTCCCGCCCGCTGACGGAATCCCCCGATTTTGCCTATACGTGTTCGGCAGGCGTTGCAGTCTCCCTCAGAGAGGATACCGCGGCTGAACTTTATAGACGCGCCGATCAAGCACTATACGCCGCCAAACTTGGCGGCCGCGATCGGGTCCGCGCTGCTTGAAACTGTCACTGCATCCAATTGGCCACGCTTCAAACTCAGGATTGTGTCCTCGGTCCAGCCTCGTAGCTAGAGCATGATGCCGAAAAGTGTGAACGGTTTTCGGACGACATCATGCTCTAACTCTTTAATTTAGAACAGGATTCATATTTTAGGCCGACCTGGCCTAAAATCATCCTGTTCTAGACAGCTCTTCCCAATCCAAGCGGTGTCAGGCGAGGAAGCGTATCCGTGCCTCTGTCTTCATGGAGCAGTTCAAGGCAGTGACGCTTGAGCCGCGAGAATTCGGGCGATGCGACGATGTCGGTCGAACGTGGCCGCGGGAAGGGGACAGTGATCTCTTCGTGAATGCGGCCGGGTTGCGCCTTCATCACGATGATCCGGTCGGCGAGCAGCAGCGCTTCGTCGATATCATGCGTCACGAACAGGATGGTCTTGCGGAACTGTTCCCATATGGCGAGCAGCAGTTCCTGCATTTTCAGCCGCGTCAGGGCGTCGAGCGCTCCGAAGGGTTCATCCATCAGCAGGAGCCGCGGCTGGTTGACGAGGACGCGGGCAATTTCCACCCGCTGCTGCATGCCGCCGGAAAGCTGGGCGGGATATCGATCGGCAAAGCCGTTCAGGCCGACGAGATCGAGCATTCGCTGCGCCTCGCGCCGGCGCTGTTCCTTTCCGACGCCACGCATCTTGGGTCCGAAGGCGACATTGTCGCGGGCGCTCTTCCAGGGAAACAGAGTGTGGTGCTGGAAGACGATGCCGCGTTCGGGATGCGGGCCGCTGACGGCCATGCCGTCGACGTCCAATCTACCGCCGGCAATGTCGATATGGCCGGCGAGCGCGCCGAGAAGCGTTGACTTTCCGCAACCGGAGGGGCCGAGCAGGCAGACGAACTCACCGGGCGCGACGGAGAAACTGACATCCGAGACCGCTTCGAAAGCGGCCTTGCCCCTGCCCAGTCGGATGGAAACCCGCTCCGCCAGGATTCTGCCGGTCTCGGACCGCATCAGGCGCTGATGACTGTTCATCGTGCCGTTTCCTTTTTTTGCCAGGGGATGAGCGCGTTGCCTAAGGCACGCAGCAAGGTGCTGCTGCCCATGCCGAGCACGCCGATCACCACCATGCCGACGATGATCTCGGGGTAGTTCTGCAAGGTATAGGCTTCCCAGGTGTAGTAGCCGATGCCGAATTGTCCGGAGATCATTTCGGCGGTCACCAGACAGAACCACGACGTGCCCATGCCGATGGCAAGGCCGGTGACGATGCTGGGCGCCGCACCCGGAAGGATGACTTCGAACAGCATCGCGCGACGGGTGCTGCCGAGACTCTTTGCCGCCGCGATCAGGCGCGGATCGACGCCTTCGACCCCGTGGACCGTATTGAGCAGGATGGGAAACAAGGCGCCGGTGAAGGTGATGAAGATCATCGACAGTTCGGACGACGGAAACATCAGCACGGCGAGCGGTATCCATGCGACGGCCGGGATCGGCCGCAAGAGTTCGAGGGGCGCAAGCAGGAAATCTCCGACGTGTCGCGATCGGCCGATGATCAGGCCGAAGGCAATGCCGGCAACAGCGGCGATCGCGTATCCGGCAAACACCCTTTCAAGGCTGCTGGAAACATGCGCGAACAGTTTCGGCGACTGGAAGAACCCCAGGGCGGCGGCGAATACCTCGACCGGCGAAGGCACGTTCCGGAAGGTGACCAGGCCGAGATCGAGCCGCAGGGTGGATGCCATCTGCCACAGGAGCAGGCAGATGGCGATCGATCCCGCGCGGCGCAGCCAAGATCCGTAGTCGGGGTGCGTCCACGTCGTCATTATCGGCCTCAGTTGCTTGCCACGACGGAGGATTTGGCGCTGGCGAAATCGAGCACGGCGCCGCCATGCGCCTTGGCCCAGCTCTCGGCGCTGTCCTTGAGCAGGAAGGCGCCGATCTCGCCCTTTTCGTCACGAACGAACCAAGCCTGATTACCGAGGAGCTTGATGCCGCTCTCCCGATCCTGCGCGTAGAAGACGCGGATGGCCTTGCCTTCGCCCTCGAGCGCCTTCAAAGCCTTGAAGGCATTTTCCGCGGTGGCGTAGTGGCGGACGAGCGGCTCGTCCTTGACCCAGATCTCGGCGACGCGTTTCGGATCCTTGATCGGTTCGCCGGTCGCCGCGTCCTTGGCGTCGAGCGGAAGCTGGCCATAGTTCTTCAGGCTTGCCTCATAATCGAGACCCGAGGCCTTGAAGGCGGCCTTGATGAAGCGGTCGTCTACAAATGTGTCGACGTCGAGCCCGGTATCGGCCTTCTTCAGGTATTGCAGCGTTTCGATCGCGGTGCCGACGGCCTGCCGGTATTCCGGCTTCCAGGTCAGGTCACGGGTCTGGAGGCCTAACGGGCCGTGGAAGAGATAGTCCACTTCCGCTTCGACGCCGGTCACCTTGGCGATCAGTTCGCTGTATTTTTCCGGTTCCCTGGCGATCAGCTGGTCGGCTTCGAGGGCGGCGCGCAGATAGGCGGTGACGACCTCGGGATATTTTTCCGCATAGTCCGCATCAACCAGCGCGCCGTGGAAGGTGGGGCCGTTCGCCTGCGAGCCGTCATAGATCTTTCGCGCGAAGCCCCGCCATGGATAAAGCTCGGCAAAGGGCACGAAATCGGCATGGGCCTCGATCTGGTTGGCCTTGAGCGCGGCGCCGGCGACTTCAGGCGCCTGGGCGATGATGCTGACATCCTTTTCCGGATCCCAGCCCTCGGCCTTGATGGCGCGCAGCAAGAGACCATGCGAGGTCGAGGCGAAGGGAACCGAAATCGTCTTGCCTTTCAGTTCGGAGATGGACTGGATCGGAGATTCCGTCGGAACGACGACGCCGTTGCCGCTTCCCTTGACGCTGCCGGAGAGGACCGAGATGAACAGGCTCTTGCGTCCCGCCTTCAGATGCGCGAGGCCGTTGAACGAGCCGGGGAAATCCGCCATCACCCCGAAATCGAGCTTGCCGGCGATCTGTTCGTTGGTGATCGGCGCGCCGCTGGTAAAGTTCTTCCACTGGATGTCATAAGTGGCATCCTTGTATTTGCCGTCATGCGGCAGATATTTTTCGAGAAGGTTGAGTTCGCGGATCAGCAGGCCGCCGGTGGCGGTGTTGATCGTGGTGTCTTGCGTTCCGATGGCGACGCGAATGGTTTCCGCCTGCGCCGTGCCGATGAAACTGACCGCAGCCAAAGCTGCAGCTGCCAATGTTAAGCGAAAATGCATCGTGCCACCCCATATATTGCCCGTCGCCTCGCGGCGGGAAATCGTTGAATTCCAGTCGTGCAAATTTATGTGGCGAGGCCTGTGGCGGCGGAAGCAATTATTTGCATTGCCCCGCCGGCGGTCCTCGGCCGGACACAGGACCGGTATGGGCAGGCGCTGGGATCTGGTGTATAAGCGAATAATTACAGTCGGTTACCGTCAAGCCATTTCGGCAAACGTGCTGACGCCGCGGCGATAAACGACCACTTTCAGCGTCGAATACGCAATTATATTTCTTTATAATCCATAGATATTATATCTATTAACCCACTCATTCGACACCAGAGAGGCGATCGACGATGAGCTTGGATTTTGAAATCGCAAGGCCGGAGCCGAAACGCGGATTGCGCGCCACAGGGCCGGAGCTGCCTCCGCAGGTCATCCTGCCAGGCCCGCAGTCATTGTTTCTCAGCGAGACGGTCGACGGGCTCGACGAGGGCGCGCATTTCCTCGATCCGCTCAAGCTCGAGGAATGGGCGATCCTGCGCAGCCACGGGCGGCAACTCGGCTTCTCGGCGGGCGAAACGATCTTCACCCAGGGCGACAGGCATGGCGGCGTCTTCATTATCGAGCGCGGCTCGGTGCGCGTCTTCTATTCGGCGCCCTCAGGCCGCGAGATCACGCTGGCCTACTGGACACCGGGCAATTTCATCGGCGGACCTGAGATGACCGGCGGCGGCACGCATATCTGGTCGGGCCAGGCGCTCGACGATTGCGAAATCCTGTTTCTGCCCGGCCATGTCCTGCGCAAACTGATCGTCGAACTGCCCAATTTCGCGCTCTGTCTTATCCAGGGCCTGGCGTCGAAGGGCAAAAGCTATACCGCCATGGCCCAGATGCTCGGCACCCGCTCGGTCATCGAGCGGCTGGCGCAGTTTCTGATGAATCTCGGAAAGCTGCATGGCGTGCGCGACGGGCACGCCATCATCATCAATGCCAAGGTGACCCATGACCAGATCGCCGCCATGGTCGGCTCCACCCGGCAATGGGTGACGATGATGATGAAGCGTTTTCAGAAAGAAGGCTTGCTGACCGTTACGCCGCGGCACATCCGCATCGAACGGCCGCATCTGCTGATGGCGATGGTCTCGAAGGGCGGCGCGTAAGACGCCGCCCAGTCTTTCCTAACCCACGCGGGTTAGCGCCCAGCGCACCGTCTTGCGCACATCGGGGTCGGGATCGTCGGCATGCGCGGTAAGCGCTTCCCAGGCGCCGGGGTTGCCGATCTCGCCGAGCGCGGCCGCGGCCTCCTTCCGCAAGGTGGGCATGTCGCTTTCGAGCAGCGGGATGATCCGGGGCAGGGCCGCATTTGCCTTCAGCTTGCCGAGGGCACCGAGCGATTTCTGCTGAACCTGCCAATAGTCGTCGGAGAGCGCCTTGGCGAGCGCTTCGACCGCCGAGCCGTGGCCGATGCGGCCGAGCGCTTCCGCTGCCGCCGCCCGGACTTGCCAGTTCGCATCGCCGAGAGCCGCCGCCACCGCCTCGGCCGCAGCCAGTTGCGCCGTGAACGTCAGGGCATTGACCGCTGCGGCGCGCACGTCGGCAT
Organism: Rhizobium acidisoli; assembly: GCF_002531755.2. Taxonomy (NCBI): domain Bacteria; kingdom Pseudomonadati; phylum Pseudomonadota; class Alphaproteobacteria; order Hyphomicrobiales; family Rhizobiaceae; genus Rhizobium; species Rhizobium acidisoli. Next base: position 146,928 of record NZ_CP035002.1, read on the forward strand.
TCTCGTCGCGCGTTGCCGCAATCAGGGATGGGATCGTCGAGTCGAGTTTGAGATAGGCGATCGTGCCGAGCGCCTGCACCCGGACCGCCGCGTCCGCGTCGCGCAGCGCGATGAGGGCGGGGCCGAGCGAGCCCTGCAGCCGGAGCCCCTTCAATCCGCGAAAGGCCGCCGCACGCACGAAGGCGCTGGCGTGATCCAGCAACGGCAGCAGGCTGCCGCCTGCCTCCTGATGCTTCAGCTCCGCCAGACCATCTGCCGCGGCTTGCGCGACGGAAGGCTGGCCGTCGACGACCAGCCGCGCCAAGCCGCCGGCAGCACCGGCGCCATCGAACTCGCCAAGGGCGATCGCCACCTGAAGGCGGACCTCGCTGCTCGCGTCGCCGGCAGCGTCGATCAGGTGCGGCAAAGCCTCGGGACTCGCCGTTTCTGCAAGCTCGATCACCGCGAGCCGGCGAATGGCGGCATCCGGATCCAGCAGGCGTTCGGCGATGGTCTCGATGTTGCCGAAGGCTTCGAAAGGTTCAAAGACACTCATATCAGCGCAACAGATAGGGAATGTTGACGGTGACGGCGCCGGTCGGGCAGTCCGTTTCGCAGGGCATGCAATACCAGCATTCGTCGAACTTCATGTAGGCCTTGCCGGTTAGTTCGCTGATGCGCAGCACATCGAGCGGGCAGACGTCGACACAGACCGTGCAGCCCTTGTCGGCGATGCATTTGGCGTCGTCGACGGTCACCGGGACTGTGCTGGGGGAGAGGGCGAGTGGCATGGATCTTCCTGTCAGGCTTGCTTTTGAACACGCAGACGGTCGTAGGCCGTCCGTTCCTCGGTCTCGATCGGAACGACATAGGGCTCTACCTTGCGCTTCTCCGAAACCATGCGGCCGTCGATCTTTCTGAGAAGTGTGTGGCAGAACCAGTTGTCGTCGTCCTTGTCCGGATAGTCGACGCGGTTGTGGTAAAGGCCCCAGCGGCTCTCCGTGCGGAATAGCGAAGCATGGGCGGCCATATCGGCGCAGTCGAGGATGGAGGAGACTTCGAGCGCCCGCATCAGTTCATGAGCGTCGCGAGCGACGAGCGCGGTCTCCAGATCGTCGCGGACTTCGCTGAGCCGCTGCTGGCCGATCCGCATCTTGGCGGTCACCTTCGGCGGCTGCAGATAGTCGTTGACCAGGCGGCGCGCCTTGTATTCGAGCTGGTTGGGCGGAATGCCGTCGTCGCGCCGCGTCGGCGCCAGCACGCGTTCACGCTCGCGTGCGACAAATTCAGGGTCATAGTCGGGAAGCTCGGTTTCGGCGGCGACGTCGGCTGCATGCTCTCCAGCGACGGCGCCGTTGGTGAAGGCGCCGAGCATGTAATTGTGCGGGACATTCGCCATGTCGCCGGCCGCATAGAGGCCTTCGACGGTCGTGCGCGCGAATTCGTCGACGAACACGCCGGAGGCGCTGTGGCCGGAACAGAAGCCGATTTCGGAGATGTGCATCTCGATCATCTTTTCGCGGTAATCGGTGCCGCGCGCCTCGTGGAAGCGTCCGCGCGAGGGGCGCTCGACCTTGTGCAGGATCTGCTCGATCTCGCCGACGGTATCGTGATGGAGATGATTGAGCTTCAGGAAGACCGGGCCCTTGCCGGACTGCAGCTCGTTGTAGAATTCCTGCATCATCTGGCCCGACCAGTAGTCGCTTTCGATGAAGCGGTTTCCCTCGCTGTTGGCGGTATAGGCGCCGAAGGGGCCGGCGACATAAGCGCAGGCCGGGCCGTTATAGTCCTTGATCAGCGGATTGATTTGATAACATTCAAGGTTCGCAAGCGCGGCACCCGCATGATAGGCCATGGCATAGCCGTCACCGGAATTGGTCGGGTTCTCGTAGGTGCCGAAGAGATAGCCGGAATGGGGCAGGCCGAGCCGCCCCGCCGCCCCCATGCAGAGGATCACCGTCTTGGCGCGCAGCACGAGAAATTCCGCCGAGCGCGTATTGACGGCGATCGCGCCAGCAATCCTGCCATCCTTCGCCGTCAGGAGCCGCGTCGCCATATAGCGGTTGGAGATCAGAATGCGCTCGCGGCGCAGCTGCCGGTAGAGCGCCTTCTTGACGGTGTCTCCATTTGGCATCGGCAGGACATAGGTGCCGAGATGATGCACCTTCTTCAGGTCGAAATCGCCATTGGCGTTCTTCTGGAAGCGGATGCCGAAACGATCCAGCTCCTCGATGATCTCGTAGCATCGCGATGCATATTTATAGACCGGCGCCTGATCGACAATGCCGTCATTGGCGATGGTGATTTCCTTGGTGTATTGCTCCGGCGTCGCATAGCCGGGGACGACGGCATTGTTCAGCCCGTCCATGCCCATGGAGATCGCGCCCGAGCGCTTGACGTTGGCCTTTTCGAGCAGGATGACGTTCAAGTTGGGATTGCGTTGTTTTGCCTTCAGTGCCGCCATCGGCCCGGCCGTGCCGCCGCCGATCACCAGCACGTCGCACGCGACCTCGGACAGGCCTTCTACAAAATTATCCATGCATCATTCCTCAAGCCAATGAATCGGCGATTTCGCGCAGGTATTGCCAGGGGTAGATCCCCCGATCATGCCCATCGGAGAAAACCAGCCTGACGGCATAGGAGCCGATCGGCTCGATGCCCGTCACCGTTACGTCGTCGAAGCTCGTCTCGCGCCCGTCGAGGGATGCACGCACCGCCTGGGCGGCGCGGCTGCGCCGGCGCAGTTCAGAGGCAGGAAGAAGGGAGATGTCGCCGCCTTCCCAGGTAATGGCAAGCGTGCGGCGTTCTGGTTTGAGCTTCAATTGCAACGGTGTCATGGCTTTCCCTGTCAATCGGCCGCCACTCTAAGAAAGTGGCGGACGGAGACACGCAATAAATTGCCATGGACGCGTCGCACGCCCGTTCGGACGGGCCACGTGGGCGTGGTTGCTGCTACTTTGTCGCCGAAGTAGTGCGACAAGTGACCATGGTCAAAGTACGGGAATGGCGGCAAATGCTTTCGAAAGATCGAAGCGTTTCGGGCTGACCTCACGCCGTTGCGTATCGACACATTTTATTGTCGCGGGCGTATTGCCAGATTGCCTGAAATGACATGACCTTCATCAAAATGACCATGGCCAAAGCGATGCCGTAAGGTATGGGGTGGCCGTCAGGGATATACCGAAAAAGATAGAGACGCACGCAAACGCAAACAACTAGTAACGCGTAAATGGGATATATGAACGAATAGGTGCGCCACCAGAAGACCGATCCCACTTGAATTCTCGCTGCAAAGAGGCAGACAACTACACATTCGGGAAATGACATGAGCCAGTCGAACCATTCCGCCATCGAAAGTGGCGAGGGGCTGAAATAGGTTGCATGCACTTTGTGGATTTGGCCGAGTAACACGGCTAGCGCCAAAATCCACCAAATGATTTGAAACTTCCTGCTCATGCCTAAATCCGCCGCGTGCGATATCCTTATCGTGGGTCACCATCTCACTCAACACGCAAAGGTAGATGAACAGGCCGATTAAACCTTTAACGAAAAACGCCAGTCAATCCGCCTCGAATGACAGGATAGGCACGAAATCCCGCCCGCGGCGGCGCTATGCCGATTTCTCCGAGGCACTTCGTTGTTTGATTCTAGCCCGCCTCTCAGGTCGAAGGCAATCCCGAGCCGAGCGATGTCGCCAGCAATCAGAAACGATCGATTTTCATGCAAACACCGCCTTTCCGATCACGGGTGTCGAAGGCACGGCCATGTCGCGCGGTTCCAGCATGCCGGCGCCGAACGCCTGCCGGCCGGCATCGATTGCCCCGGCAAAGGCTTCTGCCATTGCGACCGGGTCGCCGGCGCCGGCAACCGCGGTGTTCAGCAGCACGGCATCGAAACCGAGCTCCATGACGATCATCGCATGCGAAGGCCGGCCGATACCGGCATCGACGATCAGCGGCACATCGGGAAAATGCGCCCGCATCGATCGAAGGGCTGAAAGATTTTGTGGTCCCGCCGCCGATCCGATCGGCGCGCACCAGGGCATCAGCACCCGGCATCCGGCGTCGATCAGACGCTCGGCAACGACCAGATCGTCCGTCGTATACGGAAAGACCTGAAAGCCTTCGCCGGTCAGGATGCGGGCTGCCTCCACGAGCGCGAAAACATCCGGCTGCAGCGTGTCGTGATTGCCGATCACCTCCAGCTTGATCCAATCGGTGCGAAACACTTCGCGGGCCATCTTCGCCGTCAGCACCGCCTCGGACACACCATGGCAGCCGGCCGTGTTGGGAAGAACGTGAACGCCGAGCGCACGGATCATGTCGAAGAAAGCGCCGCCGTTGCGCCCGCCGGCCATTTCGCGGCGCAGCGACACGGTGACGATCTCGGTTTTGGAGCGCGTGATGGCTTCGGTCAGGATCGCCGGCGAGGGGTAACGTGCAGTGCCGAGGAGAAGGCGTGATGCGATTTGGCTTCCGTAAAGATCAAGCATGCTCAGCCTCCCTGCATCGGGGTCAGGATTTCGATCCTGTCATTGTCGCTCAGCATGTGCTCGTTGCGATCCTCGCGATGAACCAGTTCGCCGTTGACGGCGGTCGCCAGCCAGTCGCCTTCGTAGTCGAGTGCGGCCAGAAGCTGCGAAAGCGTGGTGGCGGCGATTGTCTGGGCCTCGCCATTGATGATCAGTTGCATTGGTGTTCCTTTGCTTCAGCTATTTGGAAAAAACGAGATCGGCGGCCTCGGCCGCCATGGTCGGCGCCAGCAGAAAGCCGTGGCGGTAGAGGCCGTTGAACACGACGGCCTTTCCCTCCCGCATGACGCGCGGAAGATTGTCGGGCAGGGCAGGGCGGATGCCAGCGCCGGTTTCGACGACGGCGGCATCGGCAAAGGCCGGGTGCAGCGCATAGGCCGTGTTCAGCAGTTCCATTAGCGAACGTGCGGTGATCGGGCCGTCGGAATCGGTTTCGATCATCGTTGCGCCGACCATGAAAAACCCGTTGCCGCGGGGGACGATATAGACGGGAAAACGCGGATGCAGCAGGCGGACGGGCCGGGCGAGGGTGACCTCATCGGTATGGAGATAGAGCATTTCGCCCCGCACGCCGCGCAGATCGCGATCTTGCCTGACGCGGGCAGCGCCGGTGCAGTCGACGATATCGGAGAAATCGCCTTCGCTCGGGTCCGTGTCGGTAAAGGTGATGCCGTTTGCCGACAGTTGTTCTTTCAATCCGCGCAACGCTTGACGCGGATCCAGATGCGCTTCGCGTGGGAAGAACAGGCCGTGCCTGAAACGGGCGGCGAGCGCGGGCTCGAGGGTGGCGATATCGTTCTCTTCCACCCATTGATAACCGGTCGTGCGGCTGGCAAACCGCTTCAGCTCGCCATGGTCGCGCGTCGAGGCAACGACCAGCGTGCCGTTGCGGACGGTGCTGCCCGGCAGGATCGCTTCCCAGCGGTCGGCGGCATCGAGACCGCGCGTCAGCACGGCCTCATCGGCGCTTTCCCGCTCGCACCAGGGCGCCAGCATGCCGCCGGCGAGCCAGGAGGCGGCATGAGCGAAGTTCGGATGCGGGTCGAAGATTGTCACCTCGGCACCGCGAGCATGCAATTCGCGGGCGACGGTGAGGCCGGCGACGCCGGCCCCTTTGACAAGCACGCGCATGTCAGTCCGCCCCATGTGCGGGGGTATCGATCGGCATATAGAGATCGCCGCCCTCGCGATATTTCGCCGCCATCGCGTCCAGCCCTTCCTTCTGCGCTTCGGCGCGAATGTCGTGCGATATGCGCATCGAGCAGAATTTCGGGCCGCACATCGAGCAGAAATGCGCCACCTTGTGCGCTTCCTTCGGCAGCGTCTCGTCATGGAAGCTGCGGGCGGTGTCGGGGTCGAGCGACAGGTTGAACTGGTCTTCCCAACGGAATTCGAAGCGCGCCCGCGACAGGGCGTCGTCGCGCAGGCGGGCGGCCGGGTGGCCCTTGGCAAGGTCGGCCGCATGGGCAGCGATCTTGTAGGTGATGACGCCGGTCTTGACGTCGTTGCGATCGGGCAGGCCAAGATGTTCTTTCGGGGTGACGTAGCAGAGCATGGCCGTGCCGAACCAGCCGATCATCGCCGCGCCGATGCCGGAGGTGATATGGTCGTAGCCGGGGGCGATATCGGTGGTCAGCGGCCCCAGCGTGTAGAAGGGCGCCTCGCCGCAGACGGCCAGCTGTTTGTCCATGTTTTCCTTGATCTTGTGCATCGGCACATGGCCAGGTCCCTCGATCATCACCTGGCAATCCCTGGCCCAGGCGACTTTCGTCAGTTCGCCGAGCGTTTCGAGTTCGGCAAACTGCGCCGCGTCGTTGGCATCGGCGATCGAGCCGGGGCGAAGGCCGTCGCCGAGCGAGAAGGAGACGTCATAGGCCCGGCAGATATCGCAGATCTCCTCGAAATGCTCGTAGAGGAAGCTTTCGCGGTGATGATGCAGACACCACTTGGCCATGATCGAACCGCCGCGTGAGACGATGCCGGTGACGCGATTGACGGTGAGCGGGATGTAATGCAGCCGCACGCCGGCATGGATGGTGAAATAGTCGACGCCCTGTTCGGCCTGCTCGATCAGTGTATCGCGATAGATCTCCCAGCTGAGGTCCTCGGCGATGCCGCCGACCTTTTCCAGCGCCTGATAGAGCGGCACGGTGCCGATCGGCAGCGGCGAATTGCGGATGATCCATTCGCGGATATTGTGGATGTTGCGGCCGGTCGACAGATCCATGACCGTATCGGCGCCCCAGCGGGCAGCCCAGACCATCTTCTCGACTTCCTCGGCCATCGATGAGGTGACGGCGGAGTTGCCGATATTGGCGTTGATCTTCACCAGAAAATTCCGGCCGATGATCATCGGTTCGCTTTCGGGATGGTTGATGTTGGCCGGGATGATCGCCCGGCCGGCGGCAACTTCCCGGCGGACGAATTCCGGCGTCACGTGATCGGGAATATCGGCGCCGAAGCTCTCGCCGTCACGCACCAGCGCTTCGGCCTTCGCGTTGCGGCCGAGATTCTCGCGAATGGCGATGAACTCCATCTCCGGCGTGATGATGCCGGCCCGTGCATAGGCGAGCTGGGTGACGGCTTTGCCGTCCTTGGCACGCAGCGGCCGGCGCCGCCCCGGAAATTCCGGCGTCAGCCGGTCGCCGCTGACAAAGCCGTTATCTTCGGGGCGGACATGGCGGCCATCATAGGCTTCGACGTCGCCGCGGGCCAGCACCCAGTCGCGGCGCAGTGGGGACAGGCCCTGCTCGATGCGGATCTCGGCGCCTTCGAGCGTGTAGGGACCGGAGGAATCATAGACGGCGACAGGCGGTTCGCCCGCGGTCGGATGGACGCTGATTTCGCGCATCGGCACGCGGATATCGCCATGGATATCTCCCGGAATATGGATCTTCCGCGATGCCGGCAGCGGGCCGGTGGTGACGGTCGGGGTGAGATTCTTTGCGGCAATGGTCATGGTTTGAGGCTCCAAGTTGTAAGTTGGAGACCCAGTTAATCAGCCGGAATGATGGAAAGACGCCGGCACGGATTCCACGCGTGAATCCGAAGCCTTCGAGCGCTTGCACCGTCCCTACGCCAGTATGAACTGGATCAGGTTCAACGGGTCACTGCGCCACAACAGGCTAGGCCTTATTGTCCAGCAGTATCTCAGCCCCTTGCGGGACCCCCCTGGTGAATGCCGACAGTCGTAAAGCGCGGTCGCTGGTTGTGTCAAGCTTACAGCTTTGTCGTTTCCGTAGATCGTCCGGCTCGGAGCCTGTTGCGTTACCGAACGAACTGCGGCAAATGTCAATTCACTCAACGTCAGGTGGATCTATGGCGATTCGGATTGAACGTCTTACGGTAGAACATCTCCATGGCGCCGCCACTGTGCTGGTCAGGGCCTATTCCGGACCGCCGTGGAACGAGAATTGGTCGCTGGAAGCGGCGGTTGAAAACGTAAACACCGTGCTTGAAACGCCGAAATCCATTGCGCTTGCGGCCTTTGACGGAGGCAAGGTGCTGGGGATCGCGTTGGGCATACGACAGCGCCGCCATGCCGGTCCGGTCGTTTACCTTGATGAGTTGTCGGTGCTGCCTGAAGCCCAAGGTGCGGGAATAGGGACCGCGCTGCTATCAGCAGTTTTCGAAACAGCAAAGGCCGAGGGATGCAACAGCGTCTGGTTGGTCTCACAGCGGGAAGGTGCATTGTCGACATTTTATCAGCGCTGCGGGTTCGCCATCGGCAGCAACCTCGGCCTTTACTCCAAATCGAGTGCGTAGCGGTTAGGGCGGTATTGGTTTGCCATAGGTTGAGGGCGAGCGGAAGAATTCGAGGCTCGTCACCCCGATATTACCACTTTGAACCTATCTCGGGGGCTTTCGAATCGATGCCCGCTCAATCCGGTCGCAACGTCTTGCCAGATTCCGCATCGAATAGATGAAGCTTTCCTGGCCGAGCAGCTATCGTCGCGACCTGCCCGGGCGCAAAATCGTAACGGTCGGAAAGCACTGCGACAAGCTCGCCGGATCCGTAGCGCAGGAAGACCATCGTCTCGTGCCCGGTGGGTTCGGTGACGTTGACGGTCGTGTTGAGGCCGCTTTGGCTGAGGGAGAGGTGTTCAGGCCGCACGCCCAGGACCACAGCCTGCCCGTCGGACGCCTGCGGGGTGAAAGCGAGCGCAATCTCGTCGCCAGTCTCCGTGACGAAGATCGCACCATCGGCCTTGTAGCGGCCTTTCAGCAGATTCATCGACGGTGAGCCGATAAAGGCTGCCACGAATGTATTGCGGGGACGATCGTAGAGTTCCAGGGGCGTGCCGATCTGTTCGACCCTGCCGCCCTGCATGACCACGATCTTGTCGGCCATCGTCATCGCTTCGACCTGGTCATGGGTGACATAGATCGTCGTGGTTCTCAGCCGCTGGTGCAGCTCCTTGATCTCCTTGCGCATCTGCACGCGCAGCTTGGCGTCGAGGTTCGACAAGGGCTCGTCGAACAGGAAGACTTGCGGCGACCTGACGATGGCGCGTCCCATCGCCACGCGCTGGCGCTGGCCGCCCGAAAGCTGGCGCGGATAGCGGTCGAGATAGGGCACGAGGTCAAGCGTTTCGGCCGCCGCCTGCAGCCGCTGCTTGATGATGTCGGCCGGCTGCTTCTGCAGGCGCAGCGCAAAGACCATGTTTTCGGCGACGGTCTTGTGCGGATAAAGCGCATAACTCTGAAAGACCATCGCGATGTCGCGGTCCTTCGGCGGCAGATTGTTCACGACTTTTCCGCCGATCGAGACCGTGCCGCCGGTGATGCTTTCTAGCCCTGCGACCATGCGCAGCAAAGTCGATTTGCCGCAACCGGATGGACCGACGAGCACCACAAACTCCCCGTCGCGAATGTCGATATCGACGCCGTGCAGGATGTTTACGGCGCCATAGGCCTTCCGCGCCTCTGAAATATTGACCTCAGCCATATGCCTCCCACTCGCTTTCCTGCCACCCCCGGGCGCTTCCAAGAGGTGTGACTCTCGACAATATCCAAACCGTCGGGCTCGGCGAAATCGCGCTCCGCCCCTTGCCCGAACTATCGTCGAACCTCCTCCATGAAACGTTTCATTTTTTATTGACTTTTCCCGTTTGCCGTCTAATGCTCGCCCTCGAAACCGAGAGGAGCGGTTTCAAACAAGAAATATGAAACGTTTCATTTTCTTGTTTACCAAAAAGCTCTGCACGAGACCAGTCCTAAAATCGGAGCCGGGCCAGCCCACAGGGGCCGGCTGGCGGCAGCGCAACGAAACGTGGAGGAGGAAGATATGAAAGTCGAAATATACGATGCATTGATGCGCCGTCAGGCAAGCCGTCGCGACGTCTTGCGCGGAACGGCAAGTGCGGCGGCTCTGCTCGGCCTGTCCGGTGCGATGGGCGGAATTCCGGGCATGGCATTCGCCGCCGATGATCTGCGCGCCCAGATCCTGCAGATTCCGGGCGTCGGCAAGGGCTCGCCGACGGACGCGGACTGGCAGAAGGTCGGCGAGCTTTGCCTCGGCCCGACCAAGGCCAACGTCAAGCAGGGCGAATTTGCCGGTGTCGAGCTGACCTTCATGGGGCTCAACAACCAGAACCTGCACAACTTCCTGTTCCGCGGCTTCCTGAAGCCGTGGGAAGCTTATACCGGTGCCAAGATCAATTGGATCGACCTTGCGCAAGCCGACTACAATGCCCGCCTTCAGCAGTCGATCGCGACCGGCACGGTCGATTTCGACATTCTGGAAATGGGCGCACCCTTTGAAGGCGATACCGCCGGACGAGGGCTTCTGGACGAGATGCCTGACTGGGTTGCAAAGCAGATCGAGGCTGACGACCTGGTGAGTTACCTGAAGCCACCTGTGGGAACCTGGGACGGCAAGACCTACCGCGTGACGATCGACGGCGACTGCCACACCTTCGCCTATCGCAAGGATTACTTCGGCGAAGGCTCGATCAGCGGCATGGCCGAGCCGCCGAAGACATGGCAGGAGGTGAACGCGGCCTCCAAGGCGCTGATCGGCAAGACCGATCCGCTGACCAGTCAGCCGGCCTACGGCTATCTCGACCCGCTCAAGGGCTGGGGCGGTTTCGGCTTCTATTTCATCGAGAACCGCGCGACGGCCTATGCCAAATATCCGGGTGATCCGGCCTGGCTGTTCGATCCTGAAAACATGAAGCCGCTGGTCAATAACCCCGCATGGGTCCAGGCGATCCAGGACGTCCTCGATCTGATTGCGGCCAAGGCCTATCCGGCCGATCAGATCAATGCCGATCCCGGCACCACCGCCTTCTCGCAGTTCCTGGCGGGCACCGGCGCAATGCTGATGTGGTGGGGCGACGTCGGCTCCAGCGCGCGCACCTCGGACACCTCGGTCGTGGGCGATGTGGTCGGTTTCGGCATCAACCGCGGCTCCAACCGGGTCTACAACCGCAAGACCGGGCAATGGGAAGACAAGTATAATGAAGCGCCCAACATGGCCTATCTCGGCTGGGGCATCTATGTCACCAAGCAGGTCTCCGGCGACGAGAAGAAGCGCAAGGCGGCCTGGTCCGCCGCCGCCCATCTCGGCGGCAAGGATCTGTCACTGTGGACCTCGGCCTATCCCTCCGGTTTCCAGCCCTACCGCCAGTCCAACTTCAACTACGACGAATGGGAAAAGGCCGGTTACGACCGCGCCTATATCGAGGATTATCTGGGTTCGAACGCGGACAGCTATAACCATCCGAACGCCGCCATCGAACCGCGCATTCCCGGTATCTTCCAATATTACTCGGTCGCCGAGGACGAATTGGCAAAGGGTTTTGCCGGGCAATACAAGTCGGCGCAGGAGACCGCGGATGCGATTGCGGCCGCCTGGGAAAAGATCACCGACCAGATCGGCCGCGACAGCCAGCTGAAACTCTATCGGGCGAGCCTCGGGATCTGATCGTTTGACACCAATACGCCGGCGGACCGGAAGCGGTTCGCCGGCGCTCATTCTGTCCGGGCGAGGAAAATCATGTCGACAGTCGAAGGCGACCTGCTCCACACGGTCGAAGCCGGCTCCATTTCCGCGAGCCGCCGTTTTTGGGGCCGCACGGCTCTATGGCTGAGCGCCATATGGTTCATAACATCCTTCATCTTGCAGGGAGCCCATGAATTGGGCTGGACCGAATGGGGTTTTGCGAACTGGCGGCCGGTTCTTTACGCCTATTTTCTCTGGGCCGTCATTCTTTGCGTCACGCGCGTCGTCATCTACGGCGAGGCCGGCAAGAAGGCGCTTTTTGTTCTGCCGGCCGCGCTCTTCGTCGTGTCGATGGTGGTTTTCCCGCTGCTCTTTGCGCTCTGGATCGGCTTTTCCGATTGGAACCTCGCCTCCTCGACTGGGCGGCGCTTCAACGGGCTCGACAATGTGCGCCGGATGATCGCCGATCCGTTCTATGCCAATGCCCTGCTGAACATGATCCTCTATTGCCTGGCGATCGTGATCGAATATGCAATCGCCTTCGGCTTGGCGCTGCTCCTCAACCAGGACATTGTTGCGCGAAAATTCTGGCGGGTAATCTTCCTCGTCCCCTTGATGCTGTCGCCGGTCGCGGTGAGCTGGATGGTCGGCAAGTCGATGCTGGAGACCCGTTTCGGCCCGGTCGCGCGTTTCGCCCGCTGGCTCGGCTGGGAAAACCCGTCCTTCTTCGGCGATCCGCTGACGGCGAAGCTTTCGATCATGATCATGGATGCCTGGACCTTCATTCCCTTCATGATGATCATGCTGCTTGCCGGATTGCAGGGCTTGTCCAGGGAGGTGCTGGAGGCGGCCGAAGTCGATGGCGCCACCAGATGGCAGCGCTTCTGGAAGGTCACTTTCCCGCTCATGCTGCCGGTTTCGGTGACGGCGGTGATGATCCGGGTGATCTTCAAGCTCAAGCTCGCCGACATCATCATCACGGTGACATCGGGAGGTCCGGGCGGCGCGACCGATTCCGTCACCAGTTTCATCTATCGTGAATATCGCGACCGTTCGAATGTCGGATACGGTACCTTGCTCGCGCTCGTCTATCTGGTGATCATCGTCTTCGGGATGACAATGCTGATGAAGATCTCGGACCGTCTCGTGAAGCGGATGACAGGAAGGCTCTGATGGTTCGCATCGATTTCGAAAAATACGGGCGGGCTCAGCGAATTCGCTGGTGGGCCATGCGTCTGGCCGTCTACGGCTTGCTCGTCACCTGGGCGTGTGTCTGCATCTTCCCGTTGTTCTGGACGGTGTCGACCTCGTTCAAAACAGCCGCCGATGTCATGCGCGGCAATCTGATCCCCTGGTTCAACTTTACCCCCAGTTGGCTCGGCTGGCGCTCGCTCGGGCTCTCTCCCGATACGATATCCCAGGTATCGACGGTGCGTGACGAGTTCATGCGCAGGCTCTGGAACAGCATCATCATCTCGGTTGCGGCATCCGCCCTTGCGGTCGTGCTCGGATCGCTGGCGGCCTACGGTCTCAGCCGCTTTTCCTATAAGTTCGGCCATATGCGCAATTCCGACATTTCCTTTTTCTTCCTGTCGCAGCTCATCATGCCGCCCGTCGTCCTCGCCCTGCCGTTCCTGGTTCTCTACAGGGAGCTGGCGCTGCTCGACACCTATGCGGGCATGATCGCCGTCTACACGCTTATGGTCCTGCCGATCGTCGTCTGGATCATGCGCGACCAGTTCGCCACCATACCGGTGGAGCTCGAGGAGGCCGCGCTGGTCGATGGTCTGTCGATCTGGGGCGCGTTCGCCCGCATCATCGTGCCACTCGTACTGCCGGGCATGGTGGCCGCGTTCCTCCTGGCGTTGATCCTGTGCTGGAACGAATATTTCTTCGCCGCTCTGCTGACGTCTACCAATACCAACACGCTGCCGGTGATGATTGCCAGCCAGACGGGCAGCCAGGGCATCAACTGGTGGTCGATGGCTGCCCTTTCCACCGCCGGTATCCTTCCGCTTGTTGTCGTTGGCGTTTTGCTGGAAAAGCACATCATCGCCGGCATGACTGCGGGCGCTGTAAAATAGCTGCGGGATGTCGAAAATGTCGAAGATGCCGACAGTCAAGGATGTTGCCGAATATGCAGGGGTCTCCGTCGGCACGGTTTCGCGTGTGCTCTCGGGCGAAGCCGCGGTCAAACCCTTGCTGCGCGAAAAGGTCAACGACGCCATTTCTGCGCTTGGTTACCGGCCGAACGTCACCGCTAGAGCCCTGCGCACCAGCAGAACCGACGTCATCGGTCTCATTGTTCCTGACATCACCAATCCGTTCTTTGCGCAGCTTGCGGCAAGCGTCGAGCGGGCGGCGCTCGAACGTGCGCATAGCCTGATGCTGGCAAGCTCGCATGACGATCGCGAGGCGGAGCAAAGCCATGTTTCAGCCTTTCTCCACCGGTCGGTGCGCGGCATCATCGTCGTGGCTTCGAGCGACGGCTCAGGTCTTCATTTGCCGGCATCGGTCCCGATCATATCGCTGGACCGGCGCTTCGGCACCTTTCCCCTGGTGTCGACCAATCATGCGCAGGCGGCCGCGCTGATTGCCGACCATCTCTACGGGCTCGGACATCGCCGCATCACCTATATTGCCGGGCCGGCCGATACCGAGGCAGGGCGCATGCGCAAGGAAGGCTTCGTCGGCCGCATGGAGGAGTTCGGCAAGACCGGCCAACCCGTTGAACTGGAAATTGCCTATGGCAGGTTCGACTACGAGTCCGGGGAAAGAATTGCCCGCGATCTGCTCTCGCGCCCGGCCCAGGACCGGTCGACGGCGATCGCCGCTGCCAGCGACCAGCAGGCCATCGGCGCGTTGCGCGCTGCGCGCGACCTTAAGATCGACGTGCCGCGAAAACTGTCCGTCACGGGTTTCGACGACATTTCGCTCGCCAATCTCGTCGTTCCCAGGCTGACGACCATACGTCAGCCGGCCGACATGCTGGCACGGCGCGCGGTCGGCCTTCTCTTGGCGGAACCGCCCGGCGCGGAAGACGAAATGGTCGACGGATCGCTGATCGTGCGCGGTTCGAGCGGCCCGTGCCCGCAGCCCAAGGCAGATATCGCCGGCCATACGAATTGAAGCAGGCCGGTGCCCCGGCTACGAGAAAAGGATGGAAGATCAATGCTCAAGGGAATTCGGGCCGAACTCAACGGCAACATTCTTCAAGCACTTTGCAACATGGGACACGGCGATTATCTCGTCATCTCAGACATGAATTTTCCGTCGGATTCGATTGCCCGGCAGACTCGCCTGGGGACGCTACTGACCATGGAAAACATTCCCGCGCCGCAGGCGATCGATGCGATCCTTTCGGTCTTGCCGCTGGACACGCCGATCCAGCCTTCGGTCGGCCGCATGGAAGTGATTGGCAAGCCGGGTGAAATTCCCCCGATCCAGCAGGAAGTCCAGGCGATCGTCGACCGCGCCGAAGGCAAACCATCGCCGATGTATCCCGTCGAACGCATGGCCTTCTATGATATCGCCAAGAAGGCCTATTGCGTCATCGCAACGGGGGAACTGCGCTTCTACGGATGCTTCCTTCTGACCAAGGGCGTCATTCCGGCGGCGGAGGCAGTCCGATGAGCGAGAAAAGCGGAATCGTCATTCTCGGCATTTTTGCCGCCGACACCGCCTATAAGGCAAAGCGTCTGCCCCATATTGCCGAGACGCTGATGGGATCGGGTTTCACGCTCGGGCCGGGAGGCAAGGGCTCGAACCAGGCAATCGCCGCGGCAAAGGCCGGTGGCAAGGTGACCTTCATCTCACGGGTCGGCAACGACCCGTTCGGCGAGATGGCCCTTGCCGCCTATTCCCAGGCGGGCGTCAAAGCCAATGTGATGAAGATGGACGGTGTTTCCAGCGGTGCTGCCTTCATCTTCGTCGACGAGGTGAGCGGCGACAACGCCATCATCGTCGTGCCGGGTGCCGCGGGTCTTATCGACATCGAAGACGTCGAAGCGAACCGGGCGGCGATCGAAAGCGCCGCGATTTTCATGACCCAGCTCGAACAGCCGCTCGAGGCCGCCTTGCATGGTCTCTCGATGGCGAAAAAGGCAGGGGTCACGACGATCTTCAATCCCGCGCCGGCGCGAGCCATTCCGGACGAAATCTACGGCCTGTGCGATTTCATCGTACCCAACGAGGTGGAAGCCGCCGAATTGGTGGGTCATGCGATCACAACCGATGAGCAGGTCCGTGCGGCGGGCCGCGCCTTGCTCGATCGAGGGGCGCGGGCGGCGGTCATCACCCTTGGCGGACGCGGCGCATACTATCACACCGCTGATCAGAGCGAATTCGTCCCTGCATTCTCGGCAGGAAATGTCATCGACACCACTGGGGCAGGGGACGCATTTCTCGGCGGTTTCGCGACGGCGATTTCGGAAGGACAAACACCGATCGAGGCCGTCCGTTTCGGCTCTGCGACCGCTGCAATCGCCGTAACCCGGCCGGGCACCGCCCCCGCCATGCCGTCGCGTGCCGAGATCAGCGCCTTGCTGAGCTCTTCATATTGAGCACCGCGAGGGAATTCAGGGGAACCGGACCTTGCGGTCAGTTGGAGCTTTGTCTCGAGGCACGGTCGCGTAAATTGTCGAAATAGCTGGCATCGACTGGCGTGGTCGTCTCGGATGAAGCACCCTTGAGCAGGAGATCGCGCAAATGCTGCCGATCTCTGTCGCGGCGGATCAACTCGCATACGTATTCGCTACAGCTGCCATAACCTCGCCCGACGACCTGCTGACCGACGAAGTGCTTCAGGTTCTCCGGCAGCGAGATATTCATGGTGCTCATAGTGCTACAATAGCCAGGAAAGGCGGGAGTGTCCCGGCAAATTTGCCACCGAGCGAATTGCAGACGTTGATTTATCCTGCATACTATATGTATGCAGGATAAGCGTGCGATGAAAACCTGGCCGAGGAGAACGCAGCATGACGACGACCACCTTGACGATTGCCGACCTGCATAGCCGTGTCGAAGCCATCTTCCGCAAGGCCGGCCTCAATGCCGTGCAGGCCGGGGCGCTTGCCCGGGTCATCGTCGCCGGTGAGCGCGACGCCTGCAAATCGCACGGCATCTACCGCATAGAAGGCGCGCTGCGCACCGTCAAATCAGGGAAGGTCAAGCCGGACGCGGTGCCGGAACTGGACCTCAATGAAGGGTCCGCCATCGTCAAGGTCAATGCCGATGGGGGCTTTGCCAATGCGGCCTTCGAACTCGGCGTGCCGGCGCTGGCCGAACGCACACGCAAACTCGGCATTGCCGCCCTCGTCATCAATGATTGCACCCACTTCTCCGCGCTTTGGCCCGAAGTGGAGGCGGTGACCAAAGAGGGCCTTGCCGGCCTCGTCATGTGCCCGAGCTATGCGACCGTTGCGCCCGCCGGCGGCAACAAGCCGTTGCTCGGCACGAACCCCTTCGCCTTCGGCTGGCCGCGCCAGGACACGTCGCCATATGTTTTCGACTTTGCGACCTCCGTCGCTGCCCGCGGAGAAATCGAGCTGCACCGCCGCGCCGGCAAGCAGCTTCCCGAGGGCTGGGCGATCGATGTTGACGGCAATCCGACGACCGATCCGGAAGCCGCCCTTGCCGGCGCCATGCTGCCCTTCGGCGGACACAAGGGATCGGCCATCGGCACGATGATCGAACTGCTCGCCGGCATCATGATCGGTGATCTCACCAGCCCCGAGGTGCTCGACTATCTCGGCACGACGACACTTGCCCCCTTCCACGGCGAACTCATCATCGCGATGTCGCCGCAGGCCTTTGCCGCCGGCCGGCCCGGCGATCCCTTCGCCCGCGCCGAGCTGCTTTTCGAGGCGATCGTCGGCAGCGGCGCCCGCCTGCCGTCGCAGCGCCGCTTCGCCGCCCGCCGGAAGTCCGAGACGGAAGGCGTCCTACTGTCGGCAGCCGAGTTGGAGCTGCTTGATCGTCTTCTCGACAAAGGTCTCGACGCGATCTCGTGACGACGGAATCTTTTCCGCCGGTTTACAAATAAAAAGGCCCTCCGCGAGGAGGGCCGTCACCTTGAACCGACGGATTATGCCGAGGCTTTATATCTCTGCACGGCGCCCGGCAGCTTGCTCCACTCTGCGTACCAGGTGTCAAACAGCTTCAGCTGGGCTTCGACATAGCCGCGCTGGCTTTCGGAGAGCACATCCGTCTCGTTGAAGTGCAGCGTGTATTCCGGATCGCCCTTCAGCACCATCATGTGTTTGAAGTAGAGAACCAGGTCGGGGCCCTCGTCGAAGGAGGAGAGCACGGCAAGCGCCGATTCCAGTTCCAGCGCGCGCTGGCGGGCATCCGGATCGCCGGCGGCCGCAGCCTGGGCGAGCTTGCACATATGAATGACTTCCTTCGGCAGCACGCAGCCGATGCCGGTGATCGCGCCGACAGCGCCGCAGTTGACGAAGCCGTGGAAGACGCAGGTGTCGACGCCGATCATCAGCGAGACGTCATCGTCGCGGCTGGTGATGTTTTCGGCCGCATAACGCATGTCGGCCGCGCCGCCGAATTCCTTGAAGCCGACGAGGTTCTTGTGCTCCTCACGCAGCGTGAAGAACAGGTCGGCGCGGGTGGCAAAGCCGTAATAGGGGCTGTTGTAGATGACGGCCGGCAGGTTCGGGGCGGCCGAAAGGATCGCCTTGAAGTGGTTCTTCTGGGCCGCGACGACCGTGCCGCGCGACAGGACGCGCGGGATCACCATCAGGCCCTGGGCACCGACCTTCTGGGCATGCGCAGCATGCGCAACCGCCGAAGCAGTGTTGACGGCGCCCGTGCCGACGATGACCGGAATGCCGGCTTGCACCAGGCGCTCAACGCCCTGCATGCGCTGTTCGTCCGTCAGCAGCGGCCAGTCGCCCATCGAGCCGCAATAGACGACGGCGGACATGCCCTTTTCGATCAATTCCCCGCCCTTGCGCACCAGCGCGTCGAAGTCAGGTGTGCGATCGTCCTTGCAGGGCGTCATCAGGGCGGGAATGACGCCGGAAAAAATTGTGGCTTTCATGTCGATCTCCTTGAGCGCTGGGGGAGGCTTGATCGGCAAAGGTCGCCGACCTGATCGCAGATGGAGATAACATCCTGCGTTCTACTTGTCGACAAGAAAAATACAAAGCCTTTTATAAGGCGATGTCGAGCTTGCCGTTGCGACTGAAAAGCTTCTGCACCTGGGCGACGATCTGTTCGGCGTGCACCTTGCCCAGACCGTCGGCCGCCTCGATATCCCGTGCCTCGATCGCGGCAATGATCTCGGCATGTTCGTCGACGAACTGCTGCGGAAAATGTTCATCATAGGACTGGTAGTAAAGCCGGAGAATGCGCCGGCCTTCATCGAGCAGCCGGCGAAAAAGCCCGGTGAAATAAGGGTTGCGCCCGGCCTCGGCGATGGCAGCGTGGAAGGCGGCGTTGGTCGCGATCATCGCCAGCGTGTCGCGTGCTTCGATTGCCGCCGCATAGTCCTCGTGGAAACGATGGATAGAGGCCAGGTCCTCGCGGCGATGGTTCTGCGCCGCCAGCCGCGTCGTTACCCGATACATCAGGACGAGGGCGTCGAAGAATGTACTGAGATTGAGAAAATCGATGTTCGACACCATGGTCGAGCGGTTCGGCAGCGTTTCTATCAGCCCGTCACCGGCCAAGCGGACAAGCGCCTCGCGGATCGGTGTCCGCGACATCTTGAACCGCTCCGCCAACTGCACCTCGTCAATCGGGCTGCCGGGGGCGAGCTTCAGGTCGAGTATCTCGTTGCGCAGCAGGTCGTAGACCAGCTTCACGCCGGAGCCGCGTTTGCGTTCGGGAAGAGAACCGGGGTCGATGTCGGGCATAAAAACTCCTCTTGTCGACACGACAGATACAATGAGTTTTGAGCTGCATCAAATCTTCAAGTTCGGTTCCGCGGAAGATGTCAGGGATCCTCGACAACCGCATTTTAACATCCGATAAAGATGTTATAACATAACAAAGCGGCGTAATGCACGTTATGGAACATGGCGGCTGGGGCAGCAGGGTGCATCGGCTACGGTGCCGCCGCTGATCGATTAATATTGATTGTGGATGAGCCGGTTTGCCGGGCCCATTTCGCTCGCGCGGCTTGGGCGCGTGCTCCATATTCTGATGTTTACGGCCATGTGACAGCGACCGCGCGGTTATCTGTCCGAGGCCCCGCTCATCATCCTATCGCAACGCTTTCGGCATTCATGGCTTATCGTTTCGTCCACACCGCCGATCTCCATCTCGACTCTCCCCTGCGGTCGTTGGCGCTTCGCAACGCCGATCTGGCCGATCTCGTGAGCGACGCCAGCCGGCAGGCGCTGGTGGCGATCGTCGATCTGTGCCTTGCGGAACAGGTCGATGCGCTCGTCATCGCCGGCGATCTCTATGATGGCGAGCAGACGTCGATGAAGACGGCGCGCTTCCTGGCAAGCCAGCTGGAACGGCTGCACCGAGCGGGGATTCACGTCTTCAAGATCCGCGGCAATCATGATGCGATGTCGAAGATCGCCAAGGAACTGGTGATGCCCGATACGCTGAAGATCTTCGGCGGCCACGCCGAGATCGTGGAGACCACGAAAGGGAACCTGTCGGTCGCAATCCACGGCCTGAGCTTCGCCAAGCCGCAAGCGCCAGACTCGCTTCTGCCGAAGTTCAAGCCGCCGGTGACAGGCGCGATCAATATCGGCATCATGCATACGAGTCTCGCCGGATCAGCCGGACATGACGTCTATGCGCCCTGCAACGTGCTCGACCTCCACGCCTCGGGATTCGACTACTGGGCACTCGGCCATCTCCACCAGCGCAGCCAGCATCCCGGCACGGCCACGGTCATCATGCCCGGTATGCCGCAGGGCCGCGACATTAACGAGTCGGGCATCAAGACCGTATCGCTCGTGACCGTGGCGGACGACCGGACGGTGACGGTCGAGGAGCGGCTCACCAGCGTCGCGCAGTTCGAGCGCGTCGATGTCGATCTGACGGGTGTCAATGATTGGCGTGATGCGGCCTTGGCGGTGGAAGCGGCACTGACAGCGCAGCGCGACCGCACGGCCTCGCCGCATCTCGTCGCGCGCCTGAGGCTTTCCGGCCGCACGCAGCTTGCCTGGCAGCTTCGGCGTGATATCGACCTCATGCAAGCGGAAGCCGAGCAGCGCGGCGACCGGATCGGCCGGACCTGGATCGAGAAGCTGGAACTCGCCTTCGAAGCGCCCTTGACCCCCTCAGACGCATCCACCGCCGATCCTGTCGTCGAACTGGGCGCGCTGATGCGGGACGAGGTCATCGCCCGCAGCGGGTTTCGCGACGATATCAGGGAGGTGGTTCGCGACCTGCTCGCCGACCTGCCGCCCGAGAGCCGAGCATTCGCCGGGCATGACGAGGCTGGCTTCGAACGCTTCATCGACAGCCTTCTCGCCGATGGCGCCGAAGACATTGCCGCCCGGATGAAGGCCGCGGACCGGGCAGAAAGCTGATGCGCCTTCGACGCCTCGATCTCACCCGCTATGGCAAGTTCACCGATCACTCGATCGATTTCGGCGCGGTGCATCCAGGTTCGCCCGACTTGCACATCGTCTATGGTCTGAACGAAGCGGGCAAGTCGACCACCTTCGCCGCCTATCTCGATCTGCTCTTCGGCATCGGTGAGCGCAGCACCTACAATTTCCTGCATCCGTACAACACGATGAAGATTGGCGCCCGGCTGGAATTCGATGGCGCGGAGTACGAGCTGGCGCGGCTCAAGCTTCGGACCGGCAGCCTCGTCGACGATCGGGGGCAGGCTGTGAACGAGGCGCTCCTGGCCGGCGCACTCGGCGGCATCGGCCGCGAGGCCTATCGCACGATGTTCTCACTCGACGACCAGTCGCTTAAAGAGGGCGGTAACGCCATCATCCAGAGCAAGGGCGAACTCGGCGAGTTGCTGTTCTCGGCAAGTTCGGGCCTCGCCGGCCTCAGCCGTTCGCTGGTGACGGCCGCCGACGAAGCCAATGTGATCTACAAGAAGCGGTCGTCGAGCACGAAGCTCGCGGAACTCAAACGCTCGCTCGAAGCGTTGAAGGCCGAGCGCAATGCCATCGACACGCTTGCCTCCGCCTATTCGACGCTGAAATCGACCCATGAGCACGCCGATGCCGCCTATATCGCAACCACGCGGGAACTGGCCGAGGCCAAGGCCCGGCATCAGGACCTGACACGTCTTCTCGGCGCCCTGCCCGCGGCGCTGGAGCTCTGGCGGCTGGACAAAGATGCGGCCGATATGGGCGATCTGCCGCGGCCGCCGTCCGAATGGTTCGCGCTCCTGCCGCAGCTTTCCCGCGATGAGACGCGGCTGCAGGCGCTTCTCGAAACTGCCGACCGCACGCTGCGCCAGCTTACCGATGAGATCGAGGCGATCGTGATCGACGACAAGGCGCTGACGGTGGCCGCGCATATGGACATGCTGGATCAGGGTCGGGCGCGCTATCTCGCCGCTGAGAGCGACCTGCCGAAACGCCGGCTGGCGCTGGCCGAACAGGAAGCGGTGCTCGCCCGGCTTCTGGCCGATCTGGAACAGCCGGGCCATGCAACGCCCGAGGCGCTGCTGCTGCCCGCCTCGCTGATTGGCATCATCCGCGATCTCATCGAACGACGCTCCGGCGTCGAGGCGAAGCTGGCCGCCGCGAGCCGCGAACTGGTGCGAGCGCGGGAGAATCTCGAAAGGCTGGGCAAGAAAGACGGCTCGCAAAACGGAGCTGCGGTTCTCGATCCCGCGCGGCTTGGGCGCATTGAGGCGGCGCTGAGCCGGCTGACCGGATCCGATCTCGCAGTGCGACTCACCCTGGATGAACGGACCCTTGTCCAGGCGCAGCGAATACAGGCGAACCAGTTTGCACAGCTTGCACCCTGGACCGGCGACGTTGTGGCCCTGCAATTGACAAGCGCCGCGGAGCCTCGACAGATCGAGGCCTGGCGTGGCCAGGCGACTGCTGTCGACAAGCGGATTGGGGACCACGAGGCGCGGCTTCGCGATCTCGGCACTGAGCAGGCGCTGACCAAAGCCCGGATCGCAGCCTTCATTGCCGGCGGTTCGATAGACGATGCCGAGGCCATGAGGCTGCGCGATGAACGCGATGCCGCCTGGCAGGTGCATCTCGCCAGTCTGGATGCCGCCACGGCCCGGGCATTCGAGGAGCGGATGCGGCAGGACGACATGGTGTCCGCCGGCCGGCTGTCGCGGGCGCAGGACCTAGCGGAACTGCGCCAGCTGCGTCAGACGGAAGCGGCGACGGCAGCAGCGATCGAACGGCAAAGGGAACTGCTCGCCGAGGCGCGCGCCGAACATGATGCGCTTGCCGAGCGCATTCGTGGTCTGCTGCCCGGCACAATCGAATATGACGCCGAAGCTTCGGCGCGTATTGCGGCACTCGAGACCTGGAGCACCAGGCGGGCCGCGGCGCTGGCCGCCTGGGGCGATCTGCAGCGGGCCGAAGAGACGGTGGACGCGCTTCGCGGCGAACTGGACGGGCATGCTGCGACGCTTGCGGCCAGTCTTGCGGATGCCGGTCTTGGCGACGCAAACCATCTGCCGGTCACCGAGCTGATGCAGACTGCAAATGATATGCTTGCTGCCGGCAAAGCCGAGCGGGCGGCGCGGCAGGCGCATGAGAAGGCCATCGGCGATCTCAGCCGCGATCTGAGGGAGCGGGAGCGCGACCGGCAGGAGGCGGAAGCCACCATGGCGGCCTGGGACCGGGAATGGGCGGAGGCGCTGTCGCGAAGCTGGTTTGCCGACAAGGCCGGCTCGATGGCGGCCGTCCGCGCCATGCTGAATGCACTCGGCACACTGCCTGCCATCCTGAAGGAACGGGATGACCTCGCAAGCCGCGTTGCCGCGATGGAACGCGACCAGGAGCAATTCCGCGGGGATATTGCCGGTCTTCTCGCAGATTGCGGCCTCAGCCCGTCGGCAGCCGATACGCTCGCCTCCGCCAATGCGCTCGTGGAACGCTATGAGGCAGCGCGGCATGCGGCGCAACTTCGGGCAGACCGGCAGGCGGATCTCGAAAAACACCTGGAGAAACGACGGGCGCTGGAGGAAGAACTGGCCGTTCACAATGCCCGCAGGAACGAATTGACCAGCTATTTCGGCACGGACTCGCTTGCCTCAGTCGACGCATTCCTGAGCCAGGCCCGGGATCGGGACCGGCTGGAGGCGCGGGCCGCCACCTTGCGCGGCCAGATCACCGAAGCATTGCGCGCGACGAGTTTTGCCGAGGCCGAACGCCGCCTTGCCGATGTCGACGCCGATGCCGTCGAGCGCGATGCAATGGAACTCGACGCCCGGATCGAGGATCTCACCGAGCGGGCGAAGCTTCTTTATTCCGATGTGTCGCTGGCGCGGCAGAAGCT
Organism: Rhizobium acidisoli; assembly: GCF_002531755.2. Taxonomy (NCBI): domain Bacteria; kingdom Pseudomonadati; phylum Pseudomonadota; class Alphaproteobacteria; order Hyphomicrobiales; family Rhizobiaceae; genus Rhizobium; species Rhizobium acidisoli. Next base: position 170,810 of record NZ_CP035002.1, read on the forward strand.
CGAGGCCGTCGGCGGGGACGACGCGGTGGCGCGCATCGAGGCCAAGCGCCGAACCACCTTCCTTGAGATCGAGGAACTGGCCGTGCGGCATCTGACGCTCCGTGCCGGCACGCTTGCGGCCGAGCAGGCGCTGCATATCTATCGCGAAAAACATCGCAGCTCGATGATGAACCGCGCATCGGAAGCCTTTCGTCTGATCACCGGTGGCAACTATTCCGGCCTGACGACCCAACCCGACCGGGACAGGGAAATACTGATCGGAGTGTCCCGTGATGGCGGCTCGAAGCTTGCGGATGCGATGTCGACGGGCACGCAGTTCCAGCTCTATCTCGCCCTTCGGCTGGCAGGCTATGAGGAATTCGCAGCGCTTCGGAGGCCCGTGCCCTTCGTCGCCGACGACATTATGGAGAGCTTCGACAATCCTCGCTCCGAAGAGGTTTTCCGCCTGCTCGGCGACATGGCAAAGGTCGGACAGGTCATCTATCTCACGCATCACTGGCATCTCTGCGAGATCGCACGGGACGTCGTTCCGAACGTGACCATCCACCAGCTGCCATGATTGGCCGTAAAGACATGTCGCCCGCCGCATAGGTACTTACTTACATCTGCTGTCAGAGAATGTAGGGCGAGATCAGACATCAGCAGCCGTCCTACCCGTTCACCAAAACAGACAAAACCGGCACAAGTCATGCCACAAACGGCGCTCCCTTTCGTCTTTGGAGAACATCGTCCAAGAACGGCCATCAAGCTGCTCGCCCGCATCGTGACCAATGCTTCGCTCGACCGGCTGAGGCATCTTAAAGCGCGACGCGAGACCTATATCGGCCTTGGCTATCCGAGCCGATCATCCAGATCGAAGAAAGCCCCGAGTGAAGCTGCGGATATTGGCATTGCCGGCAATCTCTGATTTAGTCCAGCTCTCTCTGCCCGGCAATTGAGCCGCAGGCCTCATGGCATTCGAAACGAGTGAGAGCTGTATTCTCATGACCACTCACCGCTTCATCCCGACGAGTTTTCACAATGTCATCGGCTCCCTTCCGCCGGCGCTGCGCATCGCCGATGGCGACACCGTCGTGACCGAGACGCTCGACGCCGCCGGACATGACAAGGACGGCGTCAAGCAGGCGACCGGCGGCAATCCAATGAACGGCCCGATCTTCGTGGAAGGCGCCGAACCCGGGGATGCGCTGAAGGTCGAGATCGTCAGCATGATCCCGACCAGGGACACGGGGTTTACCCGAAGCGTCGTCGCCGCCAGCGTGATCGATGCCGAAACGGTGCGCGACCTGCCGCCGCGCGATATCGCCATCTGGGCCATCGACCGCGAGGCCTTGACGGTCCGGCTGTCCGAGCCGGTCGCAGGCCTTGAAAATTTCGTTCTGCCGCTTGCCCCGATGATCGGCTGTTTCGGCGTGGCGCCGAGCCTCGGCCAGGCGATCTCGACCGCGACCAGCGGCGAATATGGCGGCAACATGGACTATCGGCTGTTCGGACCCGGCACCACGGTTCGTTTCCCGGTATCGGCTCCCGGCGCCCTGTTCTTTCTCGGCGATTGCCATGCCCTGCAGGGAGATGGCGAGATTGTCGGTACCGGCATCGAGACCACCTTCGAAGTCACCGTGCGGCTGACGGTGGAAAAGAAGGCCGGGCTGGTCTGGCCACGCGGAGAAACCGCCGAGGACATCTTCACGATCGGCAACGCCCGGCCCCTCGATCAGGCGCTCCAGCATGCCACCACCGAAATGCTGAATTGGCTGGCGTCGGATTATGGGCTGGACAGAACGGCAGCCAGCCATATGCTCGGGCAGATCGTGCGTTACGACGTCGGCAACGTCTTTGATCCGGCCTATACGATGGCCTGCCGGGTCGCCAAGAAATGGCTGGTTCGTCGATAGGCGATCGCCAACTGGCGATCTTGATCACCACGGGTCGGCCGCTTTCTCAATCGTGCCGTGACAGGAAAGCGGAAACGGTCGCCAGGCAGAGCTGCTTTTCCTCGACATGCGGCATATGGCTGGAATTTTCGAAGAGCACCCATTCGCAGCCGGGAACCCGGTCGAGATAGGGCCTTACCACCAGGGGTGTCGCCTCATCGTACTGGCCGGAGATCAGCAGCGTTGGGGCTTCGATGCGGTCGAGCCTGTTTTCGATCGTCCAGTCCTTCATCGTGCCGATGACATGAAATTCGGTCGGGCCATTCATATTGCGGTAGACAGTGTTGTCCTCGTCCATGATCGCGAATGTCCGCGCCACTTCGGGTGGCCACGGCACCACGCGGCAGACATGGCGGTCATAAAAGACGCGGGAGGCGGCGATATAGTCCGGATCGGTGAGGCTTACCGCCAGTTCATGCTTCAGCAGCGTGTCCTGCACCTCCTTCGGCAATTCCCGCCTCAGCCGGTTCGCTTCCGAAACCCAGGTGTGCATGTTGGCCGGCGAGTTGGCGATGACGAGCGCCTTCAGGCCTGGCGGCCGGCGCACCGCATGTTCGGCGCCGAGCATGCCGCCCCAGGACTGGCCGAGAAAGGCATAACGATGCTGGATGCCGAGATGGGCAAGCAACGCGTCCAGCTCTTCGAGAAACAGGCCGACCGTCCAGAAATCCGGCCCCTTGTCGGGAAGCCTGGTGGAGTTGCCATTGCCGAGCTGGTCGTAATGAATGACCGGGCGGCCGTCGAGCGCGGCGATGTCCTTGAAGGAATCGACGTAATCATGGGTGCAGCCGGGTCCTCCATGGGCGACGACGAGCGGCAGCTTGTCGCTTTCCAGCGATCCGGTGACACGATACCAGGTGCGATAGTCGTGAAAAGGCAAATAGGCTTCATTCGTCACGGTTTCGGCCACCGGCGTCTCCATCTCTTGGCATGTCGGAAACCATAACGCGGCGGCAGCGGCGAAGGCAGCTATCACAACTTATAGGGTGACCATTAATCGGCCGGCCGGTCCTCGAGCAGGCGGTAATGGGTGGCGCGCACCACGGCCTGGGTGCGGTTGCGCGCACCGAGTTTCTTTGCCGCGGCATTGAGATGCATCACGACGGTCGGCACCGAACGGCCGATGATGCGGGAGATTTCCTTGGCGGAAAAACCTTCCGCCGAATGGCGCAGGCACTCGCGTTCCCGCTCGGTCAAGCGGACCGTGCCGACGCTCAACGCCTTCTTGTCGAAAAGCGAATACGCCGTCTCGTGGAAGACATGGGCCAGCAGGTTGAAGTCGGCGATATAACGCAGCGCATGCCGTTCGAACTCACTGTTCCCACCGAAGCGGATGCCGGTAACTGTCGCATAGTCGCCGCCCGGCATATGGACCGGCACGGTGACGCCGGTCGACATGTCGCGTTCGTTCAGGTAGCGCGCGACCGGCGCGGTGTCGTCGCTCATGAAGCGGTTGATCAGCGTGTCGGCATCGGTGTCGTAGTTCCAGAAGAACGGCGCCGTGCTGCGCAGCGCCACCTGCTGGACTGGATCGATGCGGAAATAACCGCGGTCGAACCAATAGTCGTGCATGTCGTCGGCGATATTCCGGAGCTTCAGCAGCGACGGTATCATGATCGCGCCGTCGAGATCGTAGGGCACCGGCGTATAGTCGTAGATCAGCGCCTCGAAGCCGATCTGCTTCATGGCCTCGAAAGCCTGGTCGATCCGGCCATCCAGCGTTTCGTGCGCCGTAAACTGCCGTCTGATCGTTCCGATGTCGTCAATCATGGGCGGCTCCGCGATACGCCATGCGCCCCACCCTATCACTTCTTATAGCTGGCATGGCGCGCGATTTACGGTAAAAAATTAACCATGCCCAAATATTGAGCAAGCGAAATCTTCTGCCGGAGCGATCAATGTGGCGTGAAATACGGCCGGACCAGCAGTTCGAGATCGATGTCGATGGCTATCGCGTCGTTGCTTATAGCTTCGGGACCGGCGGCGAGACGGTTTTCTGCCTGAACGGCGGACCCGGCCTGCCCTGCGATTACCTGCGCGAGGCGCATTCCTGCCTGATCGACAAGGGCTATCGCGTCATCGCCTTCGACCAGCTCGGCACGGGCGCATCCGATCGGCCCGACGATCTCTCGCTCTGGACGATCGGCCGCTATGTCGAGGAAACGGAGACCGTGCGCAAGGCGCTGGAGCTCGGCAAAGTCCATCTGCTCGGCCATTCCTGGGGCGGGTGGCTGGCGATCGACTACGCGCTGACCTACCCCGAAAATTTGAAGACGCTGATCCTCGAGGATACCGTTGCCGACATGCCGCATCTGATCTCGGAACTGGAACGGCTGCGGTCGGCACTCGGTCCCGAAACGGTCTCGATGATGCAGAAGCACGAGGCGCAGGGCACCTACAATCACCCGGAATATCTCGCAGCCGTCACCATTCTCAACTATCGCCACGTCTGCCGCCTGGCGGAATGGCCGGCGCCGGTGCGCCGCTCGCTCGAAGATTGGAACATGGCGCCCTATGAGACCATGCAGGGGCCGAACGAGTTTCTCTATATCGGCAACCTCAAGGACTGGAACCGCATCCCCGATCTGCCGCGGCTGATGCTGCCGGTGCTGATCACGGCCGGAGAGCATGACGAGCTGACCCCGGCCTGCGCGCTCAGGATGAAGCTTGCGCTGCCGAATGCGGAGCTCAAGGTATTTGCCAATGCCAGCCACATGCCGTTTTATGAGAACCCGCAGGATTATTATCCGGCGCTTCTCGGTTTTCTAGCCCGGCACAAGGCTGACTGATGCAAATGGAAGCGGCTCCAACCCGACGAAGACAGAGGGGCGATCGCCGTCATGCATCGCTATAAATTCGTTCTGACGCGACCGCTGCAATTTCTGCCGGTCATTTTCGGCATCAGCGTCATTACTTTCATTCTGGTCCGGCTGATCCCTGGCGATCCGGCCCGCAATATCCTCGGCACGCGCGCGACGCCGGCAGCCCTTGCCGGCATCCGCGCCCAATACGGCCTCGATCAGCCGATGTGGCTGCAATATGTTTATTTCCTCAAGAACCTCGCCAATGGCGAGATGGGCAAGTCGATCCTCTACAAGATCGACGTGCTGAAACTGATCGTTACCCGCATCGAGCCGACGCTGGCGCTCGTCGTTACCAGCGTCGTGCTGTCGGTCCTGATCGCAGTGCCGATGGCCTCGATCGCCGCGCGCAATGCCGGCCGGGCGCCGGACCATGCGGTGCGCATCGTCTCGACCCTCGGCATCGGTTTTCCCCCGTTCTGGCTGGGGCTGATGCTGATCATCCTGTTCAGTGTCGAACTCGGCGTGCTGCCGGTTTCGGGCTATGGCGCGACGATCGGCGAGAAGCTGTCGCATCTGGTGCTGCCGAGCCTGACGGTCGCACTGTCGCTCTCGACCGTGCTGACGCGCAGCCTGCGGGCGGCGATGATCGAGCAGCTGAAATCGGATGTAGCGACCGCGGCGCGCGCCCGCGGCATGCCGGAGGGGATCGTCTTCTGGCGGCATGTGCTGCCGAATTCGCTGGTGCCGACGATCAATCTGCTTGCCGTCAACATCGGCTGGCTGATCGGCGGTAGTGTCGTGGTCGAGACCGTCTTTGCGCTGCCCGGCATGGGGCAGCTGCTCGTCAGGGCGATCTTTTCGCGCGACTACATGGTGGTGCAGGGCGTCGCCATGGTCTTTGCCTGCGCCACCGTGCTCATCAATTTCATTGCCGACATCGTCACCGTCACCGTCGATCCGCGGGTGACGCTATGAGCATCGAGGCGATCGCCCCTGCCCCCGCCTGGCGCCGGCTCTTCGTCCGGCGGCCGATGCTTGCCGTCGGTGCCGGCCTGCTGCTGTTCTTCGTCCTGCTGGCGATCGCCGCGCCTGTTATCGCGCCCTACGACCCGATCCTGCAGAACGCCGAGGTGCGCCTGCAGGCACCTTCCTTGCTGCATCCGTTCGGCACCGACAATTTCGGCCGCGATATCCTCTCGCGCGTCATCTGGGGGGCGCGCCTCGACCTGCAGATGGCGCTGATCGGCATCATCTTCCCCTTCCTGATCGGCACGACCGTGGGCACGGTCGCCGGCTTCTTCGGCGGCATCGTCGATGCCCTGTTCATGCGCCTCGTCGATATCATTCTCGCCTTCCCCTTTCTCGTGCTGATGCTGTCGATCATCGCAATCCTCGGCCCGGGCCTCGGCAGCTTCTATATCGCCATGGCGCTGGTCGGCTGGGTCTCCTATGCACGGCTGATCCGGGCGCAGATGCTGGTGCTGAAAAGCAGCGACTACGCCGTTGCCGCCGTCAGCCTCGGCTTCAGCCGTTCGCGCATCATGTTCCGTCACCTGCTGCCGAACGCGGTCGCCGGTTCGATCGTCTTTTCGATGTCCGATGCGACGCTGGTGCTGCTCAGCGGCGCCGCCGTCAGCTATCTCGGCCTCGGCGTTCAGCCGCCGATCGCCGAATGGGGCGTCATGGTCGCGGAAGGGCAGAGTTTCATCACCACCGCCTGGTGGATCACGCTGTTTCCCGGCCTCTCCATCGTCAGCCTCGCCTTCGGCTTCAGCATGCTGGGTGATGCGCTCGGCGAATTGCTGGGGGTGCATGAATGAGCGGCGCCGTGCTCTCCGTCCGTGATCTCACCGTCCGCGCCCATTTGGATTCCGGCCGGCGCACCCTGCTCGATGCGGTCTCGCTCGATCTCGGCAAGGGCGAGATCCTCGGTCTCGTCGGTGAGAGCGGCTCGGGCAAAAGCCTGTTCTGCCGTTCGCTGGTGCGCCTGCTGCCCTCCCCGCTGCTGAAGATCGAAAGCGGGAGCGTGCTGCTCGACGGGCGCGACCTGATGCGGATTGGCGACGGCGAGATGCTTGAGGTGCGTGGCGGCGAGATCGGCATGATCTTCCAGAACCCGACCAGCCATCTCGACCCAGTGATGCGGATCGGCGATCAGATCGCCGAGGGCATCCGCTATCATCAAGGCCTCGGCGCCCGCGAAGCCCGGACTGCTGCGACGGAGATCCTGGCGCAGGTCGGCTTCCCCGATCCCGTGGGCCAATATGACAGCTATCCGCACGAATTTTCCGGCGGCATGCGGCAGCGCGCGATGATCGGTGTGGCTCTGTCCTGCAACCCGAAGATCCTGATCGCCGACGAGCCGACAACGGCGCTCGACGTGACCATCCAGGCGCAGATCCTGCGGCTGCTGATGGAGATTCGCGACCGGCGCGGGCTGTCGATCATTCTGATTACCCACGATCTCGGCATCGTCGCTCAGACCTGCGACCGCATCGCCGTGCTGCGCGGCGGCAAGCTCATCGAAGAGGGGCCGAAGCGGGCGATCCTGGCGCGGCCGCAGCACCCCTATACGATCAACCTGATCAACAGCCACCCTTCCCTGCCGGGCGAGATATCAGCGCCGCTGCCGGACATTGGCGAAGCCGGCCAGCCGGTGAGGCCATTGCTCGAAATCGACGATCTCCACGTGCGCTTCAAAGCCGGCGGCGGCCTGTTCAAGGGCGGTCCCAGAAATGTCAGCGCCGTTGCCGGCGTCAGCCTGCAGATCATGCCCGGCGAGACGGTGGGCATCGTCGGCGAATCCGGCAGCGGCAAGAGCACGCTTGCCCGCGCCGTGCTCGGTCTCACACGGATTTCGTCCGGCCACGTCACCTTCGACGGCGTCGATCTGGCCCAGCAGAAAAGTGCCGGCCTGGCAAAGCTCAGGCGCGAGACGGCGATGGTCTTCCAGGACCCCTATAATGCGCTCAATCCGCGGCTGACGATCGGGCAGATGCTGGCCGAGGTGCTGAAGGTGCAGGGCAAGGTAGCGAAGGCCGACATCCCGGCGCGGATCGACGAACTGCTCGATCTCGTCGGCCTCGAACGCGAATTCGCCGGCCGCAAACCGCGCAGCATGAGCGGCGGCCAGTGCCAGCGGGCCGGTATTGCCCGGGCGCTCGCCGTCGACCCGAAGCTGATCATCGCCGACGAATGTGTCGCTGCCCTCGACGTCACCATCCAGGCGCAGATCATCGAGCTCTTCCGCGAATTGACGGCGAAGATGAACCTGACGCTGATCTTCATCGCCCATGATCTGGCGATCGTCCGCAATCTCTGCGAACGCGTCGTCGTGATGTATCGCGGCGAGATCGTCGAGCAAGGCCGTTCCGAAGAGGTTTTCGCGCGGCCGAGACATGCCTATACGGCGTCGCTGATCGCCGCCATTCCCGACATCGATCCTGACAAGCCGCTGCTGCAAGACGCCGGCGGCAAGGACGATCGGCAATCGATACCGATCCAACCCGTCAAACGCATGCCATAACAACGAAGGGAACGAAAATTCATGACAAACAGCTGGAAATCAATCGGGCTCGCGGCCTTGTTCGCTGGCCTGACGCTCAGTGCAAGCTACGCCGAGGCCGCCGGTGTGCTCACCATCGGCCGCCGCGAGGATTCGACGACGTTCGATCCGATCAAAACCGCCCAGAACATCGACAACTGGGTGTTCTCCAACGTCTACGACGTGCTGATCCGCGTCGACAAGACAGGCACGAAACTGGAGCCGGGCCTTGCCGAAAGCTGGACCACATCGGATGACGGGCTGACCTACACATTCAAGATCCGCGACGCGAAATTCTCCGACGGTTCGCCGCTGACGGCTGAGGACGCCGCCTACAGCCTGCTGCGCATCCGCGATGACGCCGCCTCGCTGTGGAGCGATTCCTACAAGGTGATCGACACGGCGGTGGCGACCGATGCGCACACGCTGACGATCAAACTCAAGAACCCATCCGCGCCGTTCCTTTCCACGCTGGCGCTGCCGAATGCCTCCGTTATCTCCAAAAAAGGCATGGAAACGCTTGGCGCAGACGCCTATGGCGAAAAACCGATCGCATCCGGCGCCTTCACGGTCGACGAATGGCGGCGCGGCGATCGTGTCATCCTGAAGAAGAACCCGAACTTCTGGCAGGCCGATCGCGTCAAGCTCGACGGCGTCGAGTGGATCTCCGTACCCGACGACAATACCCGCATGCTGAACGTTCAGGCCGGCGAGCTCGATACCGCGATTTTCGTGCCCTTCTCCCGCGTCGAGGAGCTGAAGAAGGATCCGAACCTCAATGTCGATATCGACGCCTCGACGCGCGAGGATCATCTGCTGATCAACCACGCGCATGGCGCGCTCGCCAAGAAGGAAGTCCGCCAGGCGCTGGATCTGGCGATCGACAAGAAGTCGATCGTCGATGCCGTCACCTTCGGCCAGGGCACCATCGCCAATTCCTACATCCCGAAGGGGGCTCTCTACTATTACGCCGACAATCTGCAGCGACCTTATGATCCCGCCAAGGCCAAGGAGTTGCTGGCGGCGGCCGGTGCGTCCGATCTGACGCTCAATTACCTGGTGCGCGCCGGCGATGAAGTCGACGAACAGACCGCCGTGCTGGTCCAGCAGCAGCTGCAGAAGGCCGGCATCACCGCCAACCTGCAGAAGGTCGATCCGAGCCAGGAATGGGACATGATCGTTGCCGGCGACTATGACGTCTCGGTCAACTACTGGACCAACGACATTCTCGATCCGGACCAGAAGACCACCTTCGTGCTCGGCCACGATTCCAACAACAATTATGCGACCAACTACAAGAACGAGGCGGTGAAGGACCTCGTCGCCAAGGCCCGTCTGGAACTCGACCCGAAGAAGCGAGAAGCGATGTATGTCGATCTGCAGAAGATGGCCAAGGACGATGTCAACTGGATCGACCTTTATTACAGCCCCTATATCAACGTCTCGCGCAAGAATATTGAGAACTTCTACCAGAACCCGCTCGGCCGGTTTTTCCTAGAGGATACGGTGAAGAACTAAGGTCCGGCAGCATGCAAATGCTCCGTCGCCGTAAAGCGGCGGAGCATCGTTTATGGCTGCGAAATGTCGCTGGTGCCGCCCGCTACTCGGCGGCCGCGAGCTTGTCCTGCGTCCTGGTGTCGAAGTCGCTGGCGTCGTGGCGCTCGTGCAGTTGGCTCGAAGGGTCGCCGGAGAGGCGGTTGACCATCCGGCCGCGCTGCACGGCCGGCCGGCTGAAGATCGCGTCGGCCCAGCGCTGGACGTTCTTATAGTCCTCGACTTGCAGGAATTCGGCCGCACCATAGGTCCAGCCCTTCACCAGGCCACCATACCAGGGCCAGACGGCAATATCGGCGATCGTATAGTCGCTGCCGGCCAGATATTCGCTTTCGGCAAGGCGGCGATCGAGCACGTCGAGCTGACGCTTTACCTCCATGGCAAAGCGGTCGATCGCATATTCGATCTTCGTCGGCGCATAGGCGTAGAAATGGCCGAAGCCGCCGCCGAGATAGGGGGCGCTTCCCATCTGCCAGAACAGCCACGACAGGCATTCGGCGCGGGCGGCCGGCTCGGTCGGCAGGAAGGCCCCGAACTTTTCGGCGAGATAGGTGAGGATGGCGCCGGACTCGAAGACGCGGATCGGCTTTTCGCCGCTGCGGTCCATCAGCGCCGGGATCTTCGAGTTGGGATTGATCTTGACGAAATCGCTGCCGAACTGGTCGCCATCGCCGATCCGGATCAGCCAGGCGTCATATTCGGCGCCGCTGTGGCCAAGCGCCAGCAACTCCTCGAGCATGATCGTGACCTTCTGGCCGTTCGGCGTGCCGAGCGAATAAAGCTGCAGCGGATGACGGCCGATCGGAAGCTCCTTCTCATGCGTCGGGCCTGCGATCGGACGGTTGATGCTGGCGAACTGGCCGCCATTCGCCTTGTTCCAGGTCCAGACCTTCGGGGGGATATAATCGGAAGAACCGCTCATCTTTCAAACTCCTGGCATTGATCGGATAGAGCGCGGCGGCAATCGGCTGGCCACCGCATTTTTCCTGACATAGCAGAGGCGATGCGGTTTGTCAGAGGGGTCGGCGCGGGTTCACACAATCGTCAGAATATTAGCAAATGCAGGAGGATGGCCGCCTCGGCGTCCGCTGGCAGCCCGCAAGCGACGAAGAACTATGGCATGACCATCGCGCCGCCGGTGTCTCGAGAGCCAAGAATTTCGTCCAACTGCCCGACCAGCGCGTGGTCGCCTTCCACGTCGTCGGCCAGCCTGGAGAAAACCCCGGCCATGCCCCGGAAGATCGTTGCGGCCGGATCATCCTCTCCGAGGAAATCGGCGATCTCCTGCATTTCGGCGACCCAACGATAGGCTTTGGGATACATGTCGGGAATGGATTTCGAGAACTTGCGGTCGACGTCTGGAAGGCTTTCGGCGAGCTCGGCCTTCAGGCTTTCGGCCGCGCCCGAGCGGGATGCGGCAAGCAGCATCGCGGCGCCGAGGCCGATAAAGCCCTTGTTGATGCCGGCATAACACATCTTCAGCGCCGAAGCCGCGCCGAGCGGCCCATCGAGCCTGCGGACCCGCAAGCCGTAATCTTGGAGCAGCCTGCTTCGCTCCGCGCTATCGCCGCTGACATAGAGGGTCGGGCCTGGTTTGCCGGCAGCCGGCGGCCCGCCGATGATGGCGCCGTCCAACACCTCCACAGTGCTGCCGCCGAACCGTGCCGCCAATGCCTGCATGGTTTTCGGCGCAATCGCGTTGAGGTCGATGAAGGGCGGTGGCGCTTGCAGCCCCGACGATATCTCCGCGACAAGCTCGGCAACGCCTATCGCTTCGGCCGGCGGAACGATCGACAGGATGAGCGCGGCCTTCGCCAGACCCTGCCTGCCGACCGGCACCATGCCGGCTGCCGCAGCCCGCGCGATCGTCCGTTCGCTGCGGCCTTCGAGACAGGTCAGCACCGTGGCGCCATGGTCGATCAGCCGTTTGGCGACAGCGCTCCCCATCGCGCCCGCTCCGATGATTGCAAAATCCGACATGTGAACCTCATGGTGTGACGGTATCGCATGAGAGCTATGGCCGATCGGGCCGCCGTCAACTGCGACAAACCGGCAGAACTCTAGTCTTGAAAGGGCGTTTCCGTTCGGTCCGCAGATGGGTCGTTGCGCCTTCTGTTTGATTTTGGTCAAAGCAGACACGGTCGATAGGGGTATGATCGGGTCGGCGATTGTATTCCAGGATAGAGATTTGAATGTATCGAACGATCATCTGCGGCATCGGCATGGGTTCCAGGCAAACGGCAAACCGTCTCCTGCGCCGGGCGGCGGCGCTGGTGGAGGACGGCGGAAACATCGTCGTCATGCACGTCATCGAAAATATCCCGCACCGTCACCTGACGGAGCTTCCCGAGGAATTCGAAACGACAGCCATTGCCGAGGCGGAAAGGAAACTTGCAGCGTTCTGCAAGGAACTCGGGATTCCGGCGACAATCGAGGTTCGCGTCGGCGTTGCCGCCTCCCTGCTCGTCGCCGTCGCCAGGGAGATGTCGGCCGATCTTATTCTGCTGTCATCGCATGTGAGCGATATCACCGACTACGTCTTCTCTTCGATCGTCGACAAGGTGGTGCGCCACGCCGGATGCTCGGTTCTCATCGATCGGCGGGTCGATCGCAGGCACTCCGGCTCGGAGGCGCAAGCGGAAGACACAGCGCTGCTCTAATCCAATGCGGCCTCCCCTCCCCTGCGGCGGCCGAAGAGCCTATATCTCTGGTAAGCCAACCGGCAGTACCGACTGCCTTGACCGGAGATATGCATGAGCCAGGATCCCTATGAGCTTCTGGGCGTGAAACGGGATGCGACGCAGAAGGATATTCAAAGCGCATTCCGCAAGCTCGCCAAGAAACTTCACCCCGACCTTAACCCCGGTGACAAAAAGGCCGAGGAACGGTTCAAGGAAATTTCGACCGCCTACGAGATCCTGAGCGATGAGGAAAAACGCGGGCGCTTCGATCGCGGCGAGATCGATATGACCGGCGCCGATCGGGCGCAGCGGAGTTATTACCGCGACTATGCCTCGGCGAGCGATTCCGGCAATCCCTACCGCAACAGTTCCGGCTTTGCCGATTTCGCCGATGCCGACAATTCCTTTGCCAATTTCTTTTCGCGCCGCGCCGGCGGCGGCAGGATGCGCAGCCATGGCCAGGATCGGCGTTTCGCCATGGAGGTCGATTTTCTCGAGGCCGTCAACGGCACCCGAACCGAGATCAAGCTGCCGGACGGGCCGCAGCTCGATGTGCAGATCCCGCCCGGAACCCGCGACGGCCAGACCTTGCGGCTGCGCGGCAAGGGCGAGCCGGGCATTGGAGGCGGGCCGCCGGGCGATGCCCTCATCGAAATCCGCGTGAGTCCTCACCGTTTCTTCACCCGCGACGGCGACGACATCCGCCTGGAACTGCCGATCTCGCTTGGCGAGGCGGTGCTCGGCGGCAAGGTCCGCGTGCCGACACCGTCGGGTCCTGTCAATCTGACGCTGCCCCCGCACTCGAATACCGGCAAGGTCCTGCGTCTCAAAGGGAAGGGGGCTGCCACCCGCGGCGGCGGGCACGGCGACGTCTATGTCGCCCTGAAGATCATGCTGCCCGACAAGCCCGACGAACGGCTGGCGGCCCTGATGAAAGAATGGGCGACGGCAAATCCATACGATCCGAGGAAGAACATGGAGGCCTGATCATGGATGATCTCGAATTCCGTCTTTGCTTGAAAATCGATGTCGTCCAGCTCGATCTCTGGATCGAACAGGGCTGGCTGATCCCGGAGATGTCGGACGAAGGGCGTCAGTTTCACGACGCCGACGTCGCGCGCGCCCGGCTCATCCTGGACCTGATGGGTGACATGGGCGTCAACGAAGCCGGCGTCGATGTCGTCATGGACCTGGTCGACCAGTTGCACGGCCTGCGGGGAACGATGGAAAGGCTGGTGGCTGCCATCAGCAGGCAGGAGCGGGATGTTCAGCGCCGGCTCCTCGAGAGCCTCGAGGATATCGACCGGTTTTGAACGATCGCCGGCGGGCCTTACCTCAGGTGGTGAACCAGTAGCGAACGATGTGGAAGAACAGCGGTGCGGCGAAGGTGATGGAATCCAGCCGGTCGAGCACGCCGCCATGGCCTTCGATTACATAGCCCCAGTCCTTGGCATTGAGATCGCGCTTGATCGCCGACAGCACGAAGCCGCCGAAGAAGCCGGCAACGACGATGACGGTGCTGACGGCCGCGGCCTGCAGCGGCGAGAACGGTGTCAGGCGATAAAGCAGCGTTCCGACAAGGATGGCCGAGGCACCGCCGCCGATCAGGCCTTCCAGTGTTTTCGACGGGCTGATGTTCGGCGAGAAGCGGTGCTTTCCGAGAAGCTTGCCCCAGACATACTGGAAGACGTCGCTGAGCTGCACGACGATGACGAGATAGACGAGAAGAAGTGCCGACGGTGTGCCGGTCTGCAGCATCAGCAGCGCCGGCGCGTGGCTGATCGAATAGACCGTCAGCATCAGGCCCCATTGCACCCTGGCGCTGCGCGCCAGGAATTCGTTGACGTCGCCGGTCAGGGTCGCCACCGCCGGCAGGATCAGGAAGGCGTAAACCGGGATGAAGATCGCAAAAAGGCCGTACCATAGCGTTCCGAGCAGCACATAGTGCACCGGCAGGACAACGAAGAAGGAGAGGAACAATGCCAGGTGGTCGCCGCGCCGCGACGGTGTCAGCGTCCAGAATTCGCGAAGCGCCATGAAGGAGAGGAAGGCGAACAGGATGACCACCGCCGTATCGCCGAGCAGGATCGCGCCGCCGAATATGGCGACCATGATCCACCAGGAGCGGATACGGGCGTTGAGGTTGTGGACGGTGGCGACGGAGCCGGGCTCGGTCGCGCGCCGCTGCAGGATGAAGCCGATGGCCGAGGCGACGGCAAGCAGGCCGAGGATGGCGGCAAGTACCAGGGCAAACAGGCTGGTCATCTGGCGGCCCCTCCGTCTGCGAGCTCGATGACCGCGGCCCGGGCGCGGGCCAGGAAGGCATTCTTTTCCTCGCCGGGTTCGACGCGCAGCGGCTTGCCGAAACGCGCCGTGCAGGTGATCGGCACGATGAGCCAGCTTCCTTTCGGCAGGATGCGCTGCAGATTGTCGAGATGGATCGGTATGAGATCGACATCGGGAAAACGGCAGGCCAGGCGATAGATGCCGCTGCGGAACGGGGCGATCTCTTCGGTGGCGCTTCTCGTGCCTTCGGGAAAAATCAGGATCGAACGCCCCTCTTCGAGCAGGCGCTCGAGGGGCTCCAGCGGGTTGCTGTCCGGCAGAGGCTTGCGGTCGATCAGCACGGCGCGCAAGCCTTTCTCGGCGATAAAACGGCGAAAGGCGCTGGTTCCCCAATAGTCGCGCGCCGCCACCGGATGGGTCAGCCGCCGCACCTGATACGGCAGGGCGGCCATGACGGCGACCGTATCGACATGGCTGTTGTGATTGGCGAAATAGATGCGGCGGCGCGTATCGGGCGAACAGCCCCGCCACTCGCTTCGGGCGCCGACCATGATACGGACGAACAGCACGAGAAGACGACGGATAACAGGGATCATGGTCTCTCCAGCGAACGGGCAAGCGTTATCGTGCGCGTGACGCAGGTGATGAGGCTGCCGGCCGCGATGATGGCGGAGGTCAGGATCAGCGACCGATGGCTGGCAAAGACCAGCGTCTCGACACTCTGGGCAACGAGGCCGGCGGTCAACACCGCCATGCGGCGCTGCTTGGCCATGATGCCGCTGAAGTCCTGGGCAAGACCCACCGATCCTCCGAAGACCCTGATATAGGCGGTGAGTGCGGCGAGCAGCGCAGCAAGCCAGCCAAGCCAGGCAAAGCCGCAGGCATAACCGGCCGCGACGAGCAGCAGGCTGTCGGCGATCCGGTCGGGGAATTCGTTATAGATCGGCCCGCTCTTGGTTTTCTTGCCGCCTTCGATTGCGACCATGCCGTCGAGCAGGTTGCAGACGAGCCGCAGCTGCACCGAGATCGCGGCACCGATCATGGCGATTGGGTGCGTTGTGAGCAGGATCAGCGCCGCGCCGATGCCGGCAAACAGGATCGACAGCAGCGAAATACCGTTCGGCGTGACGCCGGTGCGCGCCAGCCATGCGCTCATGCCGATCGCCCAGGACGACGACCGGCTCGCGATCGGCCGCCGTGAGGCGTCCTCTTCTTCCCCCATTTTCATTTCCCTCAACCCGATCCCCTTGCATATCCTGCCGATGTCGTCGCGCCAAGCCGTCGCGCTCTGTAAATTCGGCTCAAGGTCCCGCCCGCCATGCCGCGTTCTTTCGGCCGAATCCCGACACGATACGAGTTCGGAAAATCGGCTGAAGGGCACGGGCCCATGGATCGAACAGCCTGATTTTTAAGCCCATTCGACGCTTGACACTTTTTTGGGCGCTACCTATGATTTTTGAACCAAACGGTAAAAAAAGGGGAGCAGTCAATGACCAAAGACATCCTTATTTCACGCCGGGCAGTGATCGCGTCGGGCCTTGCGCTTGGCGTCAGCGGCTTTGTCCCGCTGGCAAGAGCTGCCGCACCGCTGAAGGTTGCGGGCATCCATGCGTCGCCGGTCGAAAATGCCTGGAACTCCTGTCTGCATAAGGCCCTGCAGGACGCAGCCAAGGACGGTGCCATCGAATATGTCTTCTCCGAAGGCGTCTCCGGCACCGATTATCCGCGCGCCATGCGCGAGTATGCCGAACAGGGCAACAAGCTGATCATTGGCGAAGCCTACGCGGTGGAGAAAGAGGCCAGACAGGTCGCAGCCGATTATCCCGATACCGCTTTCGTGCTGGGTTCGAGCGGCGAACAGGCCGGCGACAATTTCGGTGTCTTCGGCACCTGGAACCATGACGGCGCCTATCTTGCCGGCATGCTGGCCGGCAAAATGACCAAGTCGAATGTTGTCGGTTCCGTCGGCGCCATTCCGATCCCTGAGGTCAACATGCTGATCAATGCGTTTGCCGCCGGCGTCAAGGCCGTCAATCCGGACGCCAAGCACCTGGTCTCGTTCATCGGCACCTTCTTCGATCCGCCGAAGGCGCGGGAAGCTGGCCTTGCCCAGATCGACGCCGGCGCCGACATCCTGTTCGGCGAGCGTATCGGCACTGCCGATGCCGCCAAGGAGCGCGGTATCAAGTCGGTCGGCTCGCTAATCGACTATACGCCGCGCTACCCGGATACAGTATTCGCCAACGCCATGTGGTACTTCCGCCCGATCCTGAATGCGGCGATTGCCGATGTCGCTGCCGGAAAGCCGGTCGGCAGAAACTACACGTCTTACGGCCTGATGAAGGAAGGCGGCAGCGATATCGTCTTCGTCAAGGGTGTCGCGCCCGCTGAAGCCGAGGCTGCGATGGAAGCCAAGCGGGCGGAAATCAAGGCCGGCACCTTCGAAGTCCCGAAGATGATGGAAGAGCCGAAGTAATTCGGCTCATGCAGGGCGATGCAACAGACCTGGCGGCAGCCATCAGGCATGGCAGGCTGAGCGCCGCGGAGGCGATGCGGGCTTCTCTTGACGCCGCTCGGCGGCAAGAGAAGCTCGGCGCGATCGCCTGTCTCGATACAGCGATGGGCCTCGCTTCGGCGGAAGGCCGCGACCGGGAACGGCGGAGTGAGCCCGAACAGTTTGCCGCCAGGCCGTTTGCCGGCGCGCCGACCTTGGCGAAGGATCTTGGCGGGCCTTTCGCCGGCCTGCCGGTCGCGGCCGGGTCCTGCCTCTTCGAAAGAAAAGGCGGCGAAGCCGATTCCGACCTTGCTTCCCGGTTCCGCGACGCCGGCTTCTGTCTGTTCGGCTTGACGACGAGCCCGGAATTCGGCCTGTCGCTTTCCAGCGAACCGGCGATCGGACCAATCTGCCGCAATCCACTCGATCCGGCACGGACGCCAGGCGGCTCTTCCGGCGGCGCGGCAGCAGCGGTTGCCGCCGGCATCGTCGCCATTGCGCACGCCACCGATGCCGGCGGCTCGATCCGCGTGCCCGCCGCCTGCTGCGGCCTTGTCGGAATGAAGCCGACACGCGGCGCCATGCCGGGCGGACCATCCTTTGGAAATCATCTCGGCGGGATCGCCAGCGAACTCGCGGTTTGCCGCTCGGTGCGGGATACCGCGCGGATATTCGACAGGCTGAGCGGCAATTCACGAGGCCCCTTTCCGGATCCTTCTCCTGTCGATATCGGCAACGGCCGTTTGCGGATCGGCTTGCTGGCAGATACCGGATCGGCCTATCCGACCGAGGGCGATCGGCTGGCAGTCGTTGAGGATGCGGCTCGTGCCTTCGAGAACGACGGACACGAACTCGTTCCGCTGAGCTGGGCGGAGTTCGAAGGGAGCGTCACGTCAAGCGGCCGCGCCTTCGCCGATATCGTCTCCGTCAATCTCGCGGCGCTGATCAAGGCGCTGGCTCTCGATGAAAGCAGGGCCGAGCCTCTGACACGGGCTTTCGCGGCGCGCGGACGGGCGCTTCCCGCCACCAAGCTCTGGAATACGCTGAACGACGCCGTCCTGGTGAGCCATAACCTCTGGGCGCTGTTCGACAGGGTTGATTGCATCGTGATGCCGATGCTCTCGTCTGCGCCTCTTGCGATCGGCTCCTTTCCGTCCGATCATGGCGACACGGATCTGCATCTCGAGCGGATGACGGCATTCGCGCCGCTTGCCTGCCTCGGTAATATTTCGGGTTTTCCTGCTTTGACGCTGCCTTTCGGACAGGATGAGCATGGCATGCCGCTGCCGGTGCAGATCATGGCGCCGATGGGTCACGAGCCGCGGCTGCTGTCGCTTGCCGCACGCCTGGAGGCCGAGGGGCGATGGCAGCACCGTTTTCCAGTCGCAGGATTACCGTCATGACCGGAGCTGTGCTGGAGATTATCGGCGTCAGCAAGCGCTTCGGCGCCAATCTTGCCAATGACGATATTTCCATGACGCTTGCCCGGGGTGAGGTCGTCGCTCTGCTCGGCGAAAACGGCGCCGGCAAGACCACGCTGATGAGCATCCTTTTCGGCCACTACATGCCCGACGCCGGCCGGATTCTGATCGAGGGTCTGGAGGTACCGCAGGGCAAGCCGCGTGCGGCGATCCGCGCCGGCGTCGGCATGGTGCATCAGCACTTCTCACTCGCACCCAATCTGACCGTTCTCGAAAATGTCATGACCGGCACCGAAAGCCTGTGGGTCTGGCGCTCGGGAACAGCAGCGGCGCGAAAGAAGCTCCAGGCGATTTCCGAGCGCTTCGGCCTCAAGGTCGATCCGGATGCCCGTGTTGGCGACTTGTCGGTCGGCGAGCAACAACGCGTCGAGATCCTCAAGGCGCTCTATAATGATGCCCGCATCCTGATTCTCGACGAGCCGACGGCAGTGCTGACCAATATCGAGGCCGAACGGCTGTTTACTACCTTGAAGGAGATGGCCCGCCAGGGGCTGTCGCTGATCTTCATCTCCCACAAGCTGGACGAGGTGATGGCGGCAGCCGACCGCATCGTCGTGCTGCGCGGCGGCAAGATGGTCGCCGAACGCAAGGCGTCTGAAACCAGCAAGGCAGAACTCGCCGAACTGATGGTCGGCCGCCGCGTGACGCGGCCGGTGCGAGAGCCGTCGACGCCGGGTGCCGTTGCCCTCGAAGCGGCCGATGTGACGGTGCGCACCGGTGGCGTCGATCGGCTGAAATCAATCAGCTTCCGGCTGCACCAGGGCGAGATCCTCGGCATCATCGGCGTTTCCGGCAACGGCCAGACGGCCCTGGCGCATCTTCTCTCCGGCACGCTGGCGCGCAGCGGCGGCGACCTTCTGCTGTTCGGGCAAGCCGCCGGCAATCTCGGCGTCGCCGATGTCGTCGAAGCCGGCATCGGCCGCATTCCCGAGGACCGCAACGAGGAGGGCGTGATCGGCGAAATGGCGATCTGGGAAAACGCTCTGCTGGAGCGCATCGCCTCGCCGGCCTTTTCGCGCCACGGCTTCGTCAACCGCAAGGCGGGCATGGCCTTCGCGAGCGAAATTATCGACGGATTCGATGTTCGCGGCGGCGGCCCTGCCATCCGCACCCGGCTGCTCTCCGGCGGCAATATGCAAAAGCTCATTCTCGGCCGCAACCTGCACCGGCGGCCGCGTATCCTGATCGCCGCGCAGCCCGCGCGCGGTCTCGACGAAGGGGCCGTGGCGGCCGTGCACGCCCGCCTGCTCGAAGCCCGCCGGCAGGGTACCGCCGTGCTGCTGATTTCGGAAGACCTCGACGAGGTGATCGCGCTTGCCGATCGCATACAGGCGATCGTCGCCGGCCGCCTATCGCCGCCGGTCGAGGCCGACGGTGCCGATGCCCGCAGGCTGGGGCTGATGATGGCCGGCGAATGGCACGAGACCCCAGAGGCCGGCCATGCGATTTGAGCGCCGCGAGCACCGCCCGCTTTACCTGCTGATCGTCACGCCCGTCGTCGCGGTCATCGCCGCGCTGGCGCTCTCGGGTGTCCTGATCGCTATCGCCGGCGCGCCTGTTCTCGATGCCTATTGGCGCATCCTGACCGGTGCCTTCGGCTCGCGCCTGTCGGCCACCGAAACGCTGACGCGGGCAACGCCGCTGATGCTGACGGGGCTTGCCGCCGCCGTCGCTTTTCGGGCGCGGCTATGGAATATCGGCGCCGAGGGCCAATTTTATCTCGGCGCCATCGCCGTTGCGGCGGCGAGTTCGAAGCTGCTCGGCAATCTGCCGGCTCCGATTCTCATTCCGCTGCTGCTGCTGATCGGCGCCATTGCCGGCATGGTGCTCATTCTCATTCCCCTCTGGCTCAGGCTGCGCTTCTCGGTCGATGAGGTCGTCACCAGCCTGCTGCTGAACTTCATCGCCGTGCTCTTCGTTTCGATGCTGATCGACGGCGTTCTCAAGGACCCGCTCGCCTTCGGCTGGCCGCAGTCGCAATCGGTCAGCGATCATGCCATGCTGCCGAAGCTGATTGCCCGCTCACGCCTGCATATCGGCTTTGCGATCGCGATCGGGCTGGCTGTCGTCGTCCATTTTGTTCAGTCTCGCACCGTCTTCGGCATGCAGTCACGCGCCGCCGGCCTCAATCCCACCGGCGCGATCTTCGCCGGCGTCCCGCTCGGCAAGACCTTGGTGAAAGTCGCCTGCCTGTCCGGCGGGCTTGCGGGGCTGGCCGGAGCGATCGAGGTGATGGGCGTCAAGGGCTACGTGACGACCGATCTGTCGCCGGGTTTCGGCTATTCCGGCATTGTTGTCGCGATGCTCGCCAACCTCAATCCGCTGGGGGTCGTCTTCGCCGCCATTTTCACGGCCATCATGTTCGTGGGCGCGGACAGCATGAGCCGGGGCCTCGGTATCCCCACCTATATCGCCGATGTCACGGTGGCGCTGTCGCTGTTGACGATGCTGATCGCACTGTTCTTCAACCAATACAGGATCCGGCGATGATGCAACTGTTCGACATCATCGGTTCCGCGGGGCTCTGGGCGGCAATCCTGCGCATCGCCACGCCGCTGATTTTCGGCACGCTTGGCGCATTGCTCTGCGAACGGGCCGGCGTGCTCAATCTCGGTATAGAAGGCATCATGACCTTCGGGGCGATGATCGGCTGGCTTTCCGTTTATCACGGCGCCGATCTCTGGACCGGCCTTCTGATCGCCGGCATCGCCGGCGGCGTCTTCGGCCTGCTGCACGCGTCGCTGACGGTGACGCTCGGCCTCTCCCAGCATGTCTCCGGTCTCGGCGTCACGCTGTTTGCCTCCAGTTTCAGCTATTATGTCTTCCGGCTGATCGTGCCGCTTGCCAATACGCCACCCACCATCGTGCCGTTCCAGCCGATCGCCATTCCTGGGCTTTCGACCCTGCCTTTCATCGGGCCGGCCTTCTTCACGCAGACGGCGCCGACCTATCTCGCGATCACCATCGCCCTGCTGATGGCCTACATCATCTTTCGCACACCGGTGGGGCTTGCGATCTGCATGACCGGCGAAAATCCGCACGCGGCGGAAGCACAGGGCGTCAATCCAATGAAGGTGCGCTATGGCGCGGTGATCGCTGGAAGCGCGTTGATGGGAATGGGCGGGGCCTTCCTGACATTGTCGGCGTTCAACAGTTTCTTCCCGACCATGGTGCAGGGACGCGGCTGGATCTGCATCGCACTCGTCGTGTTCGCCTCCTGGCGCCCGGGCCGCGCGCTTTTTGGCGCCCTGCTTTTTGCCTTTTTCGACGCCTTTCAGCTTCGTCTGCAAACCGCGCTGAGCGGGCTTGTGCCCTATCAGCTGTTCCTGATGACCCCCTATATCCTGTCCATCGCCGCCCTTGCCGTCATGGCCCGCCGCGCCCGCGTTCCGCAGGCGCTGATGCAGCCCTATCGACGCGGCGAACGCTGAAACCGCTCACATCCAACGAGGTTCCGATGTTCGATCTGATCGTCAGAAATGCAAATCTCCCCGATGGCTCAGAGAGTATCGATATCGGCATCCAGGGCGGCAAGATCATCGCTCTTCAGCGCAATCTCCAGGCGCAGGCGGGTGAAGAGATCGACGCGACCGGTCGGCTGGTCAGCCCGCCCTTCGTCGATCCGCATTTCCATATGGATGCCACCCTGTCTCTCGGCTTGCCACGCATGAATGTATCCGGCACGCTGCTTGAAGGAATCGCGCTCTGGGGCGAGCTGCGCCCGATCGTGACGAGAGAAGAACTGGTCGATCGTGCGTTGCGCTATTGCGACCTGGCTGTCACCCAGGGGCTGCTCTTCATTCGCAGCCATGTCGACACCAGCGATCCGAGACTGGTGACCGTCGAGGCGATGATCGAGGTTCGCGAAAAGGTCGCCCCCTATATCGACCTGCAATTGGTCGCTTTTCCTCAGGATGGCTATTACCGCTCGCCCGGCGCGATCGACACCCTCAACCGCGCCCTCGACATGGGTGTCGATATCGTTGGCGGCATTCCCCACTTCGAACGGACGATGGGCGAAGGCACGGCGTCGGTCGAGGCGCTCTGCCGCATCGCTGCCGACCGCGGCCTGCCGGTCGACATGCATTGCGACGAAACCGATGATCCGCACTCGCGCCATATCGAGACGCTGGCAGCGGAGACCATTCGCTTCGGACTCAAGGGGCGCGTCGCCGGCTCGCATCTGACCTCGATGCATTCGATGGACAATTATTATGTCTCCAAGCTCATTTCGTTGATGGCGGAGGCTGAGATCAATGTCATCCCCAACCCGCTGATCAACATCATGCTGCAGGGCCGGCACGACACCTATCCGAAACGCCGCGGCATGACCCGCGTGCGCGAATTGATGGATGCGGGGCTTAATGTTTCCTTTGGGCACGATTGCGTCATGGACCCCTGGTACTCGATGGGATCGGGCGACATGCTGGAAGTCGGCCATATGGCGATCCATGTCGCGCAGATGGCCGGCATCGACGACAAGAAGAGGATCTTCGAGGCGCTGACCGTCAATTCGGCGAGGACGATGGGGCTTGCAGGCTATGGCCTTGAAAAGGGATGCAACGCCGACCTCGTCATCCTCCAGGCGAGCGACACGCTGGAAGCGCTGCGGCTGAAGCCGAACCGGCTGGCGGTGATCCGGCGCGGCAAGGTCGTCGCCCACTCGGCGCCGCGCATCGGCGAGCTTTTCCTGGACGGGCGCCCCGCCCGGATCGATGGCGGCCTGGACTATATCCCTCGCTATTGAGATGGGATGGCGCTGACCGTCGGTAAGACTCGCGCGCTGT
Organism: Rhizobium acidisoli; assembly: GCF_002531755.2. Lineage (NCBI taxonomy): Bacteria > Pseudomonadati > Pseudomonadota > Alphaproteobacteria > Hyphomicrobiales > Rhizobiaceae > Rhizobium > Rhizobium acidisoli. Next base: position 194,375 of record NZ_CP035002.1, read on the forward strand.
CCGCCTCTCCGTTACCCCGGCGCCCGGCGAGCGGTGATGATCCACGCCTGCGAGTCGAACAACACACCTTCCGGGGTCATATGCGCCTCCATTAAATCGCGCAGCCGCTGCAATGGCCTGTCAGGCTGTTTGTTCGTGCGGGCGAGCGCGTCCGTGACAAGATAGAGGCCGGCAACTGCATTGGATGCGGCATCGGCGTCCGGTCCATAGAAAACCGGCTCCCGCACGTCGATAAAGTCGATGGAGGTAAAGCCGGCCGTGCTCAATAGCTCCGTGGCTACGCTGGGATCGCCGAGCGAATACGGATCGGGAGCTCCTGCGGAAACGGCAGTTTCGGTCCCGAGGGCCTGCCGGATGGCGCCGGACCATGTGTTGCGCTCCCGGCTCTGCCACACCATCCACACAAGGCGCGCGCCCGGCCGCAGCGCCCGGCCGATATTGGCAAAGGCCGCCGCCGGATCGGCAAAAAACATTACCCCGAACCGGCTGATGCAGAGGTCGAAACTGGCCGGCGGGAAGATGTGGGACTGCGCGTCTGCTTGATCGAAAGCCACATTTCGCAAACCCTCCGCGGCACTCCGTCGCCTTGCGACCTCGAGCATTTCAGCCGAAACGTCCACACCGAGCGCTTCTCCTTGCGCTGCGGCGCGGGCGGCCTCGCGCGTCGTTTGCCCTGCGCCGCAGCCGATATCGAGCACGCGATCATCCGCGCCAACGCCGGCGGCAATTTGCAGATGCCGATTATGTCTTGCCAATTCCGCATCATAAAAGTCGGCACGATCCAACGCCATAACACTCACTCTGCTTTGTTCGATGGGCAGTCCGAGGAGCCGCCACGCAAAACAGGTTGCATGTTAGGATCAGTTTGGCAAGATGAAGATCGGCTGCAATCTGTGATTGCCGGCGGAGGAAACGAAATTCACGATCACGACATCGATGAGATGGTGCGTCATTGGCCGATTATACTGGGTTCTGACCCGACAGGAAGCGCCGTGCATGCCGGCGTCGCTTCCGGCATGCACGCATGATTGCGTCAGGCGATCTTCTGGCGGATCGGCAGTTTCCAGCCGGGCCGGACGAAGTGGCAGGTATAGCCGTTGGGGATCCGCTCCAGATAATCCTGGTGCTCGGGTTCGGCTTCCCAGAAATCGCTCACCGGCACGACTTCGGTGACGACCTTGCCGGGCCAGAGGCCGGATGCGTCGACATCGGCGATCGTATCCTTTGCGACGCGTTCCTGCTCGGGGCTGGTGTAGAATATCGCCGAGCGGTAGCTCGCGCCGACATCATTGCCCTGGCGGTTGCGCGTGCTCGGATCATGGATCTGGAAGAAGAATTCGAGGATTTCGCGATAGCTGATCTTGGCTGGATCGAAGATGATCTCGATCGCCTCGGCATGGGTTCCATGGTTGCGGTAGGTGGCGTTCGGCACGTCGCCGCCGGTATAGCCGACGCGGGTCGAAAGCACGCCTTTGTATCGGCGGATGAGGTCCTGCATGCCCCAGAAGCAGCCACCGGCGAGCACTGCACGTTCTTCGGTCATTGGGTGTCTCCTTGTTTGCCCAGAGATAGTGTCTGCAGCCGCCGATTTCCATATGGGCGGAAATAAGCACAGCTGTGCAATTCTCTCCGGATAGCGCCAATCCTGTCATGTCGATGTTACGCGCCGGCGCTAGCAAAGTCCTGAACAATCCTGCCGAGGCAGAGCCTCGATACCTGATGGAGATGGATTATGAACAGGCGTGAATTTCTGATCACTTCGTCGGCCGCGGCCGGTCTTCTGGCTCTTCCGCGCTTCGCATCGGCAGCGGCCGGCAAGATCGATCTCTACAGCGGTTCGGATGCCAACATCATCGACCTCTGGAACAACATCATCCGCCCCGCCTTCCAAAAGGCCCATCCTGAAGTCGCCCTGAAGGTGACCGATGCCGGCGACAATAACGGCCTGCGCGCCATCGCCGACCGCGCGCTCGCCGCGCTGAAGACCAAAACCGATCCGCAGGCCGATCTTTTCGAGCAGTTCGATCCGCGCCTGCCGGCGGGCGGCATCGATGCCGGCCTCTGGGTGAAAGTGTCCTCCGAGAACATCGAAGGCTACGACCATATCAATCCGCTTGCCCTAGACACTCCCTACTCGCTTCCCTATCGCGGCTCCCAGGTTCTGCTTGCCTACGACACGACCAAGCTCGATGCGAAGGATGCTCCGAAGAGCTGGGAGCAGCTCACCACCTGGATCAAGGCCAATCCGGGCCAGTTCATCTACAACCGTCCGGACAAGGGCGGTTCGGGCAGCAACTTCGTCCGCCGCGCCATTCATGAGGTGAATGGCCGCGATCCGAAGAAATTCAAGGTCGACAATTACACGGCCGATTACGGCACCGAGGCCCTGACGCCGGCCTGGAAACTGCTCAACGATCTCGCCCCTTCGCTCTACGACAAGGGCGCCTATACATCAGGCAACACCCAGTCGATCCAACTGCTTGCCCAGGGTGTCGTCACCATGGTGCCGGTCTGGTCGGACCAGGTGCTGCAGGCGATCGCCCAGGGCGTGCTGCCGGAGACGACCGGCCTGGTGCAGCTTGGCGATCTCGCCCTTTGCGGCGGCTTCTCCAGCATCACCGTCTTCTCGAACGGCGCCAACAAGGATGCGGCGCTGAAGCTTGCCGCCTTTATGCTGACGAAGGAGATGCAGGAAGCGATCATTACCCAGATCGGCGGCTTCCCCGCCATCTCCTGGGATCACATCTCCGACGATCTGCGCAAGAAATATGCCGACGTCATTCCGTCGACCATCCCGACCTTCCCGAGCGGCGATTGGGAAAAGGCGATCAACGACGGCTCGTACCGCAGCGTCGCTCCCGGTATCAGCCGCACCTGATGTCCGCCGATACCACGCTGGCGGCACCGCGCCGTCACCAATCGATCAGCAGGGGGAGCTCGATCGGGCTCCTTCTCGTCGCCCTGCCGGTCTTCCTGCTTGCCTGGCTGATCGTCTTTCCGATCTTTTCGGCGGTTTTCGGCACGATTTTTGTTCGAGGGCCTGACGGCGCGACGGCCTTCTCACTTGCCTCCTACCGCTTCTTCTTTACCGATGGCTACAGCCTCGGCAATCTGTGGCTGACGCTCTGGACCACCGCCGTCTGCGGCACCCTGCTGCTGGCGATCGGCTTTCCGATCGCGCTTTATCTTCGCTTCTCGCAAGGGCGCCTTGCGGCTTACGTGCAGGGCCTGGCGATCTTTCCGATGTTCGTGCCGTCGATCATTCTCGCCTATGCGCTGATCAGGACCGTCGGGCCGAACGGCACCGTCGACCTGTTGCTGAATTCCGTCGGCCTGCCCAAGCTGCGCACGCCCTATCTGACGCCATGGGGACCGGTCATCGGCCTCGTCTGGGATAATCTTCCCCTGACGGTGCTGATGCTGACGGCCGGCCTCTCCTCCGTTTCGAACAGCGCCGTCGAGGCCGCCCGCGACGTCGGCGCAAGGCCGCTTCGGGTCTTCATCTCGATCATCCTGCCGCGCATGGGCAATTCGCTGCTGGTCACCGCGTCCTTCGCCGTGCTCGGCATCTTCTCCGCCTTCACCCTTCCCTATGTGCTCGGCCCGGCTTCGCCTGAAATGATGGGGCCGTTCATGCAGCGCACCTTCGCCGACATGAACGATCCGCTTGATGCCATGACCCAGGCCGTCATCACATTCGGCTTCTGCCTGGTCTTCGGAATCTTCTACATCCGGTCGATCGCCCGCAACCGCGAGGCCCGGCCATGAGTGCCGGCGGTTCGCGCATCACCCTCCGCTTCGACTGGGTCGGCCTCGTCTCCTGTCCGCCGTCATCTGCCTTCCCGCTGCCTATTCTTTTGCGCGCCTGCGCTTTCCCGGCCGGAACATCCTGTTCCTGTCGTTTCTCGCATCGCATGCCTTCCCGAAATTCGGCCTGCTGGTCGCCATTGCCGGGATCTTCCTGCAGCTCGGCCTGATCAGCACCTTCTGGGGCGTCGTGCTGATCCAGCTCGTCGGCACGCTGATGCTGATGATCTGGATCCCGGTCGCAGCCTTCCAGAATGTCGACCGGCGCATGGAAGAGGCGGCCCGCGATGCTGGTGCTGCGCCGCTGCGCGTCTTCTGGTCCATCACCCTGCCGCAGGCCGCACCGACGATATCAGCCGCCCTGCTTTTGACCTTCGTCGGCACCTTCTACGAGACCGAAGGCGCCTGGCTGATCGGCGCGCCGGGGATCCGCACCATGCCGGTACTGATGATTAGCTTCATCAACAATCAGATCGTCGTGCAATACGGCGCCGTGCTTTCCGTCATGCTGTGGGTGCCGTCGTTCATCGCGCTGATGTTTGCCCGCCGCGTTATCGGCACCGGCGCCTTTGCCAGAGGTTTTGGCGCCTGAGAGGCCTCAATCGAGGAAAGGGTTTGAGAATGGCACATCTGGCGATCGAGAGCGTTTCGAAACTGTTCGGAACCACCTTTGCCGTGAACGACTTTTCGCTCGAAGTCGGCGACGGCGAGCTTGTCTGTCTGCTCGGCCCGTCCGGCTCCGGCAAGTCGACGCTTCTCAGAATGATCGGCGGCTTCGAGCGTCCGAGCGGCGGAACGATCCGCATCGATGCCAGGGATGTGACGAACCTGCCGCCCGAGCGGCGCCCGACTGGCATGGTGTTTCAGAGCCACGCGCTCTGGACGCATATGGATGTCTTCAACAATATCGCCTTCGGCCTGAAGCTGCGGCGGCTGCCGAAATCCGAAATCCGTGCGCGCGTCGAGCATGCGCTTGATATGGTCGGCCTTGCCGATTACGGGCGGCGGATGACGACACAGCTGTCGGGCGGTCAGTAGCAGCGCGTGGCGCTTGCCCGTTCGCTGGTGCTCGAGCCGAAGATCCTGCTGCTCGACGAACCCTTCGCCAGCCTCGACCAGCACCTGCGCGAAAGGCTGCGGGAGGAAGTGCGCGATATCCAGCAGCGCCTCGGCATTACCACGCTCTTCGTCACCCATGGCCAGGACGAGGCCTTGGCGCTTGCCGACCGCATCGTCGTCATGCGTGATGGGCGCACCGAGCAGATTGCGCCGCCGAGCACCATCTACCGCCAGCCGCAGACGGCCTTTGTCGCCGGTTTCATCGGCTCGATGAATTTCGTCCGGAGCCGCACCCGGAACGGCGTCTGCGACCATCCGCTCTTCCCGCTTGCCGTTCCCGTCGAGGATGGGCCGGTGACGCTGGCCACCCGCCCGGAAGCGCTGACGATCCGTCCTTCGGACCGAGCAGACGCGGCCAGCGTCCATCGCATCGTCGATTTCGGCACGCACAAGATGGTCGATATCGATCTTGCCGACGGCAGCCGCCTGAAGGCAATGGTGGCGCCCGACGATCGGATAGAGGCCGGGATGAAGGTCGAGCCGAATTTTACGAGTTTCTTCGTCTTCCGCGACAATACGCTCGTTCACCAGGGAGCCCCAGCAACGACCGGTGCGCAGCTCGGACGGTTGCTGCCGGTGTAAAGCAATTACGCCTTCACCAGGAAACCTTCCCTAAGCCAGGGATGCAGCGCCTGGCTGGCGGCGAGGATATCGCCCTTCCCGTCGACGGCGGCGCCGGAAAAACGGGTGACGATGCCGCCCGCCTCCTCGACCATCAGCGCCGAGGCGCCGAAATCATGGATCGAAAGCCCGTCCTCGAAGAATCCGTCCAGCCGGCCGCAGGCGACATAGGCGATCGACAGGGCCGCCGAGCCGAGGCGGCGCACGCCTGCCGTGTTGGCCATCAGTCGTTTGATGGCGTCGAAATAGGTCTCTTCCGCCACCGCCCGCACCTGGCCGGGGATCGGCAGGCCGGCGCCGATGAGCACGTTCTCGATGTCGCCGACATCGGCGCAGCGGATGCGCTCACCGTCGAGATAGGCGCCGCCGCCGCGCTCGGCACTGAACAACTCGTCCTGCATGGCGTCATAGACGACGCCGGCCACGAGCCTGCCGCCTTCGGCGATCGCGATCGTCATGCCGAAATGCGGGAGGCCCCAGGCGTAATTGGTGGTGCCGTCGATCGGGTCGATGTAGATGATCGGCGTTTCCGGCCCGCCCACACGGTTGCCGACGGCTTCCTCGCCCTGGATAGCATAATCAGGAAAGGCCTTGATCATTTCGTCGACGATGATCCGCTCGACGGCGACATCGATCTCGGTCTGATAGTCACGCGGCGCCTTGGCGAGCATTTCCCGAGAGGTTCGCCGCCGCAGCGAGCCTCGGGCGGTTTCGCCCGCCTTTACGACCGTTTCGGCAAGCACGAGAAGGCGGGACGACGCCGTGCGGGAAAGGCGCGCTGAAATCGGGGAGGATGTCATGATGAAGATCCGGATGCTGCAGATGTGACGGAGTGACTCGTGCGGGAGCAATCCCTTCGCAGAGGCTGATGATGGTTTTATGAAGCCGTCAGCGTTCCTGCGCCGGCGATGTTATATCACACGGTCCGTCGATGCGTCGAACAGATGGATCTGCCTCGGATCGATCGAAAGTCCGATCCTGTCTCCCGTCTTGACCCTGTCGCGGCGCGTCTCGACGATCGTCAATTCCGGCTGGGTCTCCGCGACGATGAAGGTCGACGAGCCGGTGGATTCGACGAAGGCGATCGGCACATCGAAACTGCCATGCCCGGGCTCGACGACGCCGATATGTTCCGGCCGGATGCCGGCGACGAGCTTGCGCCCTGGCTCGACGGTGCGGGTGAGCGCAAGCGACTGTTTCACCGCGCCGAAATCCAGGATCAGGCTCTTGCCGTCTTCGGCGCCGATCGCGGGAATGAAATTCATCGCCGGCGAGCCGATGAAACCGGCGACGAAGCGGTTTGTCGGCCGGTCGTAAAGATCGAGTGGCGCCCCCTGCTGTTCGATGACGCCGTCGCGCATCACCACCACATGGTCGGCCATCGTCATCGCTTCGACCTGATCGTGCGTGACGTAGACGAAGGTTGCGTTCAGCCGGTCGTGCAGCGACCGGATTTCCTTGCGCATATGGACGCGCAGCGCCGCGTCGAGGTTGGACAGCGGCTCGTCGAACAGGAAGGCCTTGGGATGGCGGATGATGGCGCGGCTCATGGCGACGCGCTGGCGCTGGCCGCCGGACAGTTCGCGCGGGTAGCGCTTGAGGAGATGCGAAAGACCGGTCGTCGCCGCCACCTCTTCGGCCGCCTTCTTGGCTTCCGGCTTGGCGATGCCGCGAATGCGCAGGCTGTAGGTCAGGTTCTCCTCGACCGTCATATGCGGATAGAGCGCATAGGATTGGAAGACCATGGCGACGTCGCGCTTGCGCGGCGGTACGCCGTTCATCAATTCGCCGGCAATCCGGAGGTCGCCGGTCGAGATGCTTTCGAGGCCGGCAAGCGAGCGCAGCAGCGTGGACTTGCCGCAGCCCGAAGGGCCGACGAGCGCGACGAAGGTGCCCTTGGCAATCGAAAGGTCGATGTTCTTCAGGGCGTGGAAGGCGCCGTAATATTTATTGACGCCTCTGAGCTCGATCTGCGTGGTCATTTGAGGGCTCCAGAGGTGAGGCCGGATACGATGCGGCGCTGCAAGAGAACGAAGATGGCAAGGATCGGCGTCACATACATCGTGGCGTAAGCCATGATGTTGTTCCACTCATTGGTGTTCGGCCCCATGAAGGAGTTGAGACCGACGCTTGCCGGCTGAAGGTCGACCGCCTGGATCATCGACTTCGAATAGACGAATTCGCCGAAGGCCTGCATGAAGATGAGGATGGCGCTGACGAGAATGCCGTTGCGGGCGAGCGGCAGCACGATGTTGAAGAAGGCGCCGACGCGCGAATTGCCGTCGACGAGGGCCGCCTCTTCCAGTTCCTGGGGCACGCTCATGAAGGTGGCGCGCACCAGGATGACGAAGAAAGGCATGCTCTTTGCCGCGACCGCAATGATGACGGCAAGTCGCGGATAGGAGAGCATGCCGATCTGCGAGAAGCCGACGAAGATCGGCGTGATCATCAGCGAGGCCGGCAGAACCTGCAGCATCAGGATCAGGAACAGGCCGATATCCACCCAGACATTGCGGTATCTGGCGAGCACATAGGCGCAGCCGACGCCGAGCACGGTGATGAGCGCCATGGAACCGAGCGCGATGACCAGCGAATTCCAGAGATAGCGGCCCATGTCGCGGCTTTCCCAGACATAGGTGTAGGTGCCCCATTGCGGGGCGACCGGCCAGAAGCTGGGTGGCGTCGCGAACATTTCCGAGCCGCTTTTCAGCGCGGTGATGTACATCCAGTAGAGCGGGAAGAGGTAGATCGCCGCCATGACGATCGATATTGCCAGCATCAGGCGGTCGCGGTTCGTCGTCGTGCTCATCCGCGCACCTCATGGCGTGTGGAGCGGACATAGACGACCGATGCGAACATGACGAAGACGATCATGATGACGGAGATCGTCGCGCCCTTGGCGAAATCATATTGCCGGAAGGAAAGATCCCAGGCCCAATATTGGGTGACATTCGACGAATTGTTCGGCCCGCCCGATGTGATGGCGGCGAAAAGATCGAACTGCTGCAGGGTGAAGATCAGGCCGAGCGCGATGATGGCGCCGATGGTCGAGCGCATCATTGGCAAGGTGATCGTCCAGAAGCGCTGCCAGACATTGGCGCCGTCGAGTTCGGCGGCTTCATAGAGATCGGCGGGAATGCCGGCAAGGCCGACGGACAGCAGGATCATGTTGAACGAGGTGCCGAGCCATATATTGGCGATAATCACCGCATAGAGCGAATAATGCGGATCCGAGCGCCAGAAGATATTGCCGGAGATGATACCGCTTTCCCTGAGAATGAAATTCAGCACGCCGAAATCGCCTGAGAGAATCCAGTTCCAGATGGCGCCGACGACGAGGCCGGGCATTACCCAGGAGACGAGGAACAGGCCGCGCATCCACGAGGCGCCGGGAAAATTGACCCAGAAGAACAGCGCCAGGCCGAAGCCGATCAGGAACTGGCCGGCGATCGAGCCGGTGACGAAGATGACGGTGTTGTAGAGGATCGGCAGCGTTTCCGGCTGCGCGAAGAGGTCGGTATAATTCTTGAAGCCGACGAAGGGACGCGAGAAGGTCCCGAGGCTGAACATGTCGACCTCCTGGAAACTCATCACCACATTGTAGATGAGCGGAAGCCCCGCCATCAGGAACAGAAAGCCGAGCGGGAAGGCGACGAGCACGATATCGAAACCGCGGCCGTCCCTGACGCTCATCAGGATCCTCTTCATGCGTCCTCCGATGCTCCGATCGGGGCCGCCTGGCGCATGATGCGATAGACGGCCCCTGCCGGGAGGAAATGGTTGATGGCCTTCGCCATCGGTGGGTGGTCCCCTTCTCCCCAGCGGGGAGAAGGTGGCGGCAGCCGGATGAGGGGGCGGCGAATTCGACGTTTGCTATTCTTCACTTGCGTTCAGAATGCTCGTCGCTTGCGCTCCTCACCCCCCTCATCTGCCCTTCGGGCATCCATACCTGGGTCGAGCCGCGTGTCTCGCCCCGTCCTTCGGACCCCGCCGGGGAGAAGAGGGAGCGAACGGCTGGCACGATGCTAACTAGCCCAATACAGCCTTGATCTTATCCGCGGCCTGGTCGAGCGCGTCCTTCGGGCTCATCTGGCCGGTCAACGCCGCCTGGATGGCGTCCTGGATCGCCTTGGAGATCTTCGGCCATTGCGGATGGGGGCCGCGCGGCTTGGCGTATTTCAGCTGTTCGAGGAACACCTTGAGGGCAGCGTCCTTCAGCGGCTGGCCGCTCTCGGGGATCGAGATGTCGGAACGGGCCGGAAGCTGGCCGAAATTCTTGAACATCTTGTCGTCCTGCGAGGCGAAATATTCGAGCGCCTTGAAGGCTTCGGCCGGATGTTTGCTGCTGGCGAAGATCGCCCAGTTGAAGTCGCCCATGGCCGACGAGCGCTCAGCCCCTTCCTTCGGAACCGGAAGCAGGGTGACGCCCCAGTCGAATTTCGCTTCCTGCGTCATGCGGTCGAGTTCCCAGGGGCCGGAGATCGCCATGGCCGCATTGCCGGAGTTGAACGTGCCGGTGGAATCCCACTGGCCGCGTGTCAGCGTATCCGGAGAAGCGAGCTTCTCGTCCATGATCGTCTTCCAGATCCCGAGCGCCTGCACTGCGCCCTCGGCATTGATATGCTCATAGCTGCCGCCGCCCATCTGCGCCCAGGGAAGGAACTGGAAGGTGCCTTCCTCATTGGCCTTGGCCGAGAAAGCAAGGCCATAGACGTTCTTGGCGGGGTCGGTCAGCTTGCGCGCATCATCGACCAGCTCGTCCCAGGTCTGCGGCGGCTTGTTCGGGTTGAGGCCCTTGGCCTTGAACATGTCCTTGTTGTAGTAGAGCGCGATCGTGTTCGTCGCCTTCGGCACGCCGAAATATTTGCCCTCCCATTCGACCGACTTCAGCGGCCCGGGGAAATAATTGTCCGGCTTGATGACGGTCGACTTGGCGATCATGTCGGTCAGGTCGAGGAAGGCGCCGCGCGACGAAAACATCGCATGCTCCGGATTGTCGACGGCGATGATGTCGGGCGCCTGGCCGGTGGCATAGGCGCGCATGGCCTCGGTGACGACGTCGTCGAACTGGATCAGCCGGTATTCGATCTTGATGCCGTTGTTCTGGGCGTTGAATTCCTTGACGAGATTGGGCGCCGGCTGGGTGTCTTTATCCAGCGACCAGAGCGTCAGCGTGACGTCCTCGGCCTTGGCCGAAAGACCGAAGAGTGAAACGCCTGCAAGCGCCAGAGCGCCGAGAATTGCATATTTGCGGATAGCCATGGTTCTCCTCCTTTGTGGTTATCCCCGTTTCCGGCAATTCCTCCTTGCCGGAACCGATTTCATTAGGCCGGATCGACGACGAATTCGCCGCCCCGGGCATGCTTGAGGTGGTTGAGCGCATAGACCTGGCCGGTCATTTCGAGTTCGTCGCGATAGACCGGGTCGTGCCAGCCTTCGATGTCGATCGAGCCGGACCAGCCGGCGAGCCGCAGTTCGGAAATGATATCGGTCCAGTTGCTGTCGCCGAAGCCCGGCGTGCGCATGAAGACGAATTTTTCCTTGCCGAATATGCCGTGTTCCTTGATGACCTCCCAGCGGATGGTCGCGTCCTTGCCGTGGACGTGAAAGAACTTGTGCGCCCATTTGCGGATCTGCGGCATGGGGTCGATCAGATAGACCATCTGATGGCACGGCTCCCATTCCAGCCCGATATGATCATCCGGCGTCTCGTTGAAGATCAGTTCCCAGGCATCCGGATTGTGGGCGATGTTCCAGTCGCCGCTTTGCCAGTTGCCGTCCATGGCGCAATTTTCGAAGGCGATCTTGATACCCTTGTCGGCGGCGCGCTTGGCAAGCTCGCTCCAGATCTGCTTGTAACGCCCCAGGCTGTCGGTCAGCGGCTTGCCGCGGACGCGGCCGGTGAAGCCGGCAACGCAGGTCGCGCCGAAATGATGGGCATTGTCGATGCAGTCCTTCCAGCCCTGCAGCGTCTCGAGGTCGATGGCGCTCTCTTCCAGCGGATTGCCGAACATGCCGAGCGTCGAGATGGTGATGTCGCGGTCGCCAATCGCGTCGAGGCAGCGTTTGCCGAGCTCGGCAAGGTTCTGTCCCTTGGTCGTCTGCCAGAAGAAGGGTTCCAAGCTTTCGAAGCCCATGTCGGCGATCTCGCCGATGCGCGTGGCGGCATCGCCCTTGTTGCCGCTGACCATGGTGCCGATGCGAATGGATTTTGCAGGGTTGCTCACGTCACGTCATCCTATGCTGAAATTTCGATACGCTTGCCGGTCTTGGCGCTTTCGATGGCGCCGAAGACCATGGCGAGGCTTCTGATATTGTCGGAATTGACCGTCTCGGCCTGTTTGCCGGTGCCGATCGCCGCGATGAAATCGGCGATGACGCTGGCGTGGCCATGGGTTTCCGCGGCATGTTCCGGGCCGGGAACGTTTACGGCAGCAAAGCCGCGCAAAAGGCCGGGTTCCTCGCCGGCGACAGTCGCGGTGAAATTCTCTTCGCCATCCCAGGTGAGCATGCCCTTCGAGCCGACGAGGCGCCACCGGCTTTCCCAGCTGGTGCGCTCGCCTTCGGCGCACCAGGAGCCGCGATAGGTGAAGACGATATCGTCGGAAAATTCGAAGATGGCATTGGCCGAAGCGCCGTGCCGGTACCACGATCCCTTCGGATTGCGCTCGACGCAATAGACGGCAAGCGGCTTGCGGTCGGCGACGTAGCGGGCGGCATCGAAGGTGTGAATCGCCATATCGAGCAGCAGGACATTGTCCATCTCCTCGCGGAAACCGCCAAAATGCGGTGCGAGAAAAAAGTCGCAATGGATGCCGGTGAGTTCGCCGATCGCGCCGCTGCCGACGAAACGGCGCAGGCGGCGGATGCCGGAGATGAAGCGGCGGTTCTGGATGACGGCGTGGATGCGGCCGGTTTGCGCGGCGAGATCGACCAGCGCGGCGCCCTCGGTGAGCGAGGCGGCCATCGGCTTTTCGCTGAGCACATGGCAGCCGGCTTTGAGCGCCGTCGAAACGACATCGTAACGAGCGGCCGGGATGACGATGTCGAAGACCAGGTCGGCCTTGGTCGTAGCGATGACCTCGGAAAGATCCGAACCGATGACGGCGCTCTCGAGGCCGAACTCGGCGGCAAGCTTTTCCGCCGTCTCGCGGTTGAGGTCGACGAGGCCGACGATGGCAATGGATTCAGCCAGTTGAGGGTTGGACGCGATGGCGCGCAACCAACCTTTGGACATAGCTCCGCACCCGCACAGAATGGCACTAAATTTCACGATTTCCTCCAGGGAATGGCGCCAACTCTCCTCGTGACACGCACTCCGTAAACGTTTACGAATGTTGGCGGAAAGATTTTGCGATGTCAAGAGACGCCAAATACGAAATTGCGGACCCGGATGCGCATGGATCTAAATCATCAAAGGAGGAGCATGATGTCGTCCGAAAACCGCGCAGTTTTAGGACGACATCATGCTCCAGGAAAAAGCGGCCGATGAAAGGGATTCGCCAGCTTGCCGAACACCTGGGTATTTCGATCGGCACGGTCTCCCGGGCGCTGAACGGCAAGCCCGATGTCAATGAGGAAACCCGGCAGCGCGTGCTGGCGGCAGCCGAGGAACTCGGTTACGTCGCCAACCAGTCGGGACGGAGTCTCAGACAAGGAGAGACGAAGGTCATCGGGCTGATGATCGAATCCAGCATGGAGTCGGTCGAAAATGCCGACAACTTCTTCCTCGGCGTCACCAGCGGCCTGCAAAGCGTCTTTGCCCGCCACAAACTCGACCTGATCATGCTGCCCTGCCCGAGCGACGAGGATCCGCACGAATATCTGAAGCGCATTGTGGCGCGCCACATCGTCGATGCGATGATCATCTCGAACACGCAGCGCATCGACCGGCGCATCGATCTTCTGTCGCGGGCAAAGATCCCCTTCGTTGCGGTCGGCCGCAGCCTTTCCCCAGGCAATTTTCCCTGGATCGATCTCGATTTTGAAGGCGTGGCCGAACGCGCCGTCGACCGGCTAGTCGCGCGCGGTCACCGCCGGATTGCGATCACGGCGCCGTCGAGCGAGGTCAACCTCGGCTATGTTTTTCTTGAGAGCTATCGCCGCGCGCTCGCGCGGCACGGTATCGCCTTCGATCCGTCGCTCGTCATCCGCGTCAAATCGAGTGAACAGGGCGGCTACCAGGCGGCCCATGAGCTGCTGCTCCTCGAAGAGCGGCCGACGGCGGTGATCCTGATCTACGAGCTGATGGCGATCGGTCTCTACCGCCGCCTGATGGAATCGGGCGTCATGCCCGGCCGCGACCTGGCCGTGATCGGCTTCCGCGATGCCCCGCGCGCACGGTTCCTAAACCCTTCGCTCAGCTGCTTCCGTATGTCGCTCTATGATCTCGGCGTCGCGCTCGGACAGACGCTTCTCGCCAATGTGCCGGCCTATCGCGAGTTCTACCCTGATGCCGGCCGCAACGTCGTCTGGCCGCTCGAACTGGTGCCGGGGGAAAGCGACGCCTTTCACGTGGGAGCCATGGTCTGATCGCTCTTTGCCGATTTTGCCGGCACGCGGCGCTGAGCGACCGGCGACTACGGTTGGAAAATCTCCGGAATCGAATTGAGATGGGTACTTGGCAGAGTGTTGAGACGGTAGTAAACTTTACTACTATAAGGTCCAGGAGACGTGAAATGCCGAATGTCGAGAAAGTGAGCGTGGCCGTTACCACGCATCAGGCGGCCCTTCTTCGCGACGCGGTCAAGACCGGCGCCTACGCCACCACAAGTGAAATCGTGCGCGAAGCAGTCCGCGACTGGGAGGCCAAATGGGAAGCCCGACAGGCTGATGCCAAACGCTTGCGGGAACTTTGGGACGAAGGCAAGGCCAGCGGCGACCCCGTGCGGGTCGATTTCGACAAACTCCGCGAAGAGGCTCGTCAGGAACTGAGCGCTGCCCTGAACAATGCCCGTTGATCTCGTTTGGTTGCCCCGGGCCCTGGCCGACGTTCGTGATATTTATGTTCAGGTCGGTCTGGAACAGCCGCAGGCCGCCGAGCGGCTTTTCGATAGTTTGAGCGGAAGGCGAAGCTGTTGAGCGAACAGCCGCGTCTCGGCAGGCGCCGACCGGAAATCCGGCCAGGCGCGCGCATGTTGGTCGAAGCGCCGTTTGTTATGCTCTATGAGACCGTTCCGGACAGGGACGAAGGACCCATCCAAACCGTCAATATCGTGCGCGTCCTTCACGGCAGGCGTGATCTCGCATCGCTCGATTAAGCCGGCGCGCGACGCGGGAGCATCGGATGCTTCTCAAACACCTCGGTCTTCTCCATTTCCAGAATATTAGAAGGCGGAAATTTCATCTCCCCTCCGGGCGCGTCGCCGCGCGAAGCTTGGAGCGAAACCCTAACCACGGCGGTCGAAGGGGAATAAGCAAACACTTTTTATTTTCTACCACATCTATAGAATTTGTACTCTTATCTCGGCGTTCGATTTCTTTCACCGATAGGATCGTCAGAATTGGAGACATCGATGAATACCGTGCTGAGGCAAGCAGATCAGATCCGGCCCGTGGCCGACCGTATCGGCAGCGATGAGGAAGCGATTGCAACCGCCCGCAGGCTGGCGGCGCAATTTGCCGCGCGCGCTGCCGAGCGCGACGCCGATCGGATCCTGCCTTTCAGCGAACTCGATCTCCTCGCGCGGTCCGGTCTCCTGGCGATCACCGTGCCGGCGCAATTTGGCGGGCTCGACGTCTCGAACGCGGTGCTTGCCGAGATCACGGCGATCCTGTCGCAGGCGGACGGTTCGATCGGCCAGATTCCCCAAAACCATTTCTATATTCTCGAGGCGCTCCGCACCGACGGCAGCGAGGAGCAGCAGCGCTATTTCTTCAGCCGGGTGCTTGCCGGCGACCGTTTCGGCAATGCGCTTTCCGAGCGCGGCACGAAGACGGTCGGGCATTACAACACCCGCATCACCCGCGACGGTCCGGGCTACCGGATAAACGGCCGCAAATTCTATTCCACAGGCGTGCTCTTCGCCGACTGGATCACTGTCTTCGCGCTCGATGCCGAGGAGCGGCTGACCATGGCCTTCGTCCCGAAGGGCACCGAGGGTGTCGAGATCGTCGACGACTGGGACGGCTTCGGCCAGCGCACCACCGGCAGCGGCACGACTGTTCTCGATAATGTCTATGTCAGCGCCGATTCCGTCGTGTTTCATCACAAGGGCTTCGAGCGCCCGACGACGATCGGCTCCGTCGGCCAGATCATCCATGCCGGCGTCGATCTCGGCATTGCTCGGGCGGCCTTCGCCGAAACGCTTGAGTTCGTCAGGACGAGATCGCGCCCCTGGATGGATAGCGGCCTCGACCGCGCCTCCGACGATCCGCTGACGATCGCTAGGGTCGGCCAGATCGCCATCCGGCTCGAAGCCGCGACCGCCCTCGTCGAGCGCGCCGGCCACAAGGTCGATGCCGCGCAGGTCGAGACGACTGAGCAGAAAGTGATCGAGGCAACGCTTGCGGTCGCCGCCGCCAAGGTGCTGACAACGGAAGTGGCGCTCGAGGCTTCGAATACGCTCTTCGAGCTTGCCGGCACCTCGTCGGTGCAGGCTGGCCTCAATCTCGACCGCCACTGGCGCAACGCCCGCACCCACACACTTCATGACCCCGTGCGCTGGAAGTACCACGTCGTCGGCAACTATCATCTGAACGGCGTCACGCCGCCGAAGAACGGCGCGCTCTGAGCTTTTGTCTCATTCCCAAATGAAAACCCCGCTGCCGGCGCCGGCAGCGGGGTTTTGCTTTCGATATCGACGCACTCGCCTCAGCTGTAGAGACTGACCTCCGGTATCCTGTCGTTCAGCACGAATTCGCCGACTTCCTTGGCCTTGTAGAAGACCGGATCGTGCAGCGTATGGGTGCGGACATTGCGCCAGAACCGGTCGAAGCGGTATTTGTCCGCCGTCGAGCGCGCGCCCGTCAGTTCGAAGACGCGCGAGGTGATGTCGAGCGAGACATGGGTGGCATGGACCTTGGCGGCATAGGCTTCGACCGCCGCCTCGCCGCGCTCGCGCGCCGTCACGTCGCGGCCGCGGGCAAGACCCGCCTGCACGGCGGCAGCGGCATTGTCGGCAAGGGCTGCGGAGGCCTTCAGCGCCGCGGTGAATTCGCCGACGCGCTCGAGGATATAGGGATCGTCGGCTGCCCGCTCGACACCGGATGTGATCCACGGTCTCGTCGTGGTTCTGACATAGTCGACCGCCGCCTGCAGCGCGCCTTCGGCGGTGCCGAGGTAAAAATTGACGAAAACCAGCTGGATGAACGGCGTGTTGAAGGTCGACAGCACCGGCGGCGCCACATCGGGTGCTGTGGGGGCGCCGACGAAATCCTCCTCGTAGACGGGGAAATCGTGGAACTCGACGCTGCCGCTGTCGGACAGGCGCTGGCCGATATTCTCCCAGTCGTCATTGGCGACGTAGCCCGGGCGATTGGTCGGCACGGCAAAGCCGGCGATCTTGTCGTCGAGCGCCGCATTGGCATTGATATAGTCGGAGACCCGCGCCGCCGTGGAGAAGGATTTGCGGCCGTTCAGCACATAGCCGTTGCCGCGGCGGGTCAGCACCAGTCCGGGATCGCGGGGATTGACGGCTGCACCCCAATAGAGGTTTTTCGCCACCGTCTCGCTGCCCAGCGCATGGGCGCGCGCTGCATCGAGCGCCCAGTAGACATACTGGCTGTTGACGTAATGGTAGCCGAGCAGCTGCCCGATCGAGCTCTCGCCGCGGGCGAGAATGCGGACCAGCCTCAGCCCGTCGACCCAATCGAGACCGCCGCCGCCGATCTCTATCGGATGCAGCGCATTGAGCAGTCCGGCATTCTTCAGCTTGACGATTTCTGCAAGCGGCGGGCGGCCGTCGCGGTCGAGTTCGGCCGCGCGCTGGGAAAGGTCGGCCGAGATCTCCTCGGCGCGTGCAAACAGGTCTTGCCGCGTTGGGTTGCGGCTCGCCGCGTAGACGACATTGGACTGGCTCATGGGCGGAACTCCAATTCTGCAAAAAGACGATCCGGCGCGAGCCGTACGCCCCCGCCGGAAGGATCGAGGTGAAAAGCCTTAGAACAGCTTGTCCGGGATCCAGGTCGCGGTCGCCGCATCGCTGGTGCTGAAGGCCGGGATCTTCTGCGCCAGATCCTCGATCGTCTTGACGCCGGCCGCGCGCAGGCTCTCCTGGGTCAGCAGCGTCGGTTTGACGGTAATCTGATGGGGAACAGTCTGGCCGGCGATTTCGAGGGCCGCGGCGCGGATGGAGACGGCGCCGACGACGGCCGGATTGGTGGCGACGGTCGCAACCCACGGGCTGCCTTCCTCGGTGATCTCCTGGATATCGGCTGTGGAGACGTCGGCCGAATAGATCTTGAGTTTCTTCGATATGCCGAGATCGTTGGCGGCGAGTTTTACGCCGCGGGCGAATTCGTCATAGGGGGCGAAGACCACCGAAATATCCGGATTGGCAGTGAGCGCGGCCTTCGCCTGGTCGGCTGTCGAGGTCGCGGTGGTGTCGCTTACATTGCCGAAGCGGGCTTTTTCGACGACGCCCGAATTGTCCGACTTGAATTTGTCCCAAACCTCGTTGCGGCGGTCGAGCGGCGCAAAGCCTGCAACATAGACGTAACCGGCGTTAAAACTCTTGCCGTTGTCCTTCACCACCTGTTCGAGCGCCAGCGAGGCAAGCTCGTGGTCGCTCTGCTCCACCTGCGGGATTTTGGGATTGTTGAGGTTGACGTCGAAGGCGACGACCTTGATGCCCTTGTCGAGCGCCTGTTGCACGACGTCGCCAAGCGATTCCGACAGGCCATGGTCGATGACGATGCCGGAGACGCCGAGATTGATCGCCTGCAGGATCTGTTCGCGCTGCTCGGCTGCATCCTGGCGCCCGGGGAAGATGCGCAGGTCGATATCCAGCGCCTTGGCCTGGGCCTCGGCGCCCGCCTGATAGGCCTGGAAGAAATCGCCGGCCGAGATGTAGCTGATCAGTGCTATCTTGACGCCGCCCTTGTCGAAGGGAGCCGGAGCACCGGACAGGCCGTCAGCCTTTGCACCGTGAATGAAAATGAACGGAATGACGGCGGCAGACAGTGCAAGCCGTGCGAGGGATTTCATCGTCGCGTTCCTTTTAACAACAAGCGGCGTCGTCTGACAGGCAGCCCCCGCGACGCGTTAAGTTATTAGATATAATCTCTATGTTTTTAGTAGATTAAATGATCCGATTTTGCCGTCTGCGGGAGATTCTTTGTTTCCCCGGCGCTGTCCATCGGGGAAAGGCTTGCCTGGAATTCGACCGTCCGAACGGGGCACACTCCCGGGACAAATGCAGTTCCGGATCTGGTCGATGCCGCTTCTACACGTTGAAAACATAAGCCGCAGCTTCGGCTCGACGCGGGCGCTTGCGGGCGCCGATCTTTCGATCGAGCGCGGCGAGATCGTGGCGCTCATGGGCGCAAACGGCGCGGGTAAATCAACGCTGGTGAAGATCCTGTCCGGTGTGCTTCCGGCCGATGGTGGCGCGATCCGTCTCGAGGGCCGCCTCTTCGCTCCGCAGAGCCCGGCCGAAGCGGCAGGCGCCGGCGTCGTCACTGTGCATCAATCGACGGATCTGGTCGGTGCTGCCGGCCTGACCGTCGCCGACGCCCTGCTTCTCAACCGTTTCGCCCATCGCAGCACGCCCTTCTTCGTCTCGCGCGCCGGCATTCGCCGCGCCGCGCAGGCAATGCTCGATGCCGCCGGCTTCAGCCTGCCGCTCGACCGTGATTTCGGCGAACTCGCCAGCGCCGACCGCCAACTCGTGGCGATCGCTCGCGCCCTTGCCAACCGCGCCGATCTCCTCATTCTCGACGAGCCGACGGCGAGCCTTTCCGGGGAAGAGAGCCGCCGGCTCTTCGATATTCTTTTGAGGCTTCGCAGCCGCGGGCTGGCGATCCTCTATATCTCGCATCGCACCGCCGATCTTGAAGCGATCGCCGACCGCGCGCTGGTGATGCGCGGCGGCCGCGTCGTCGGCACTTTCACCCGGCCAATCGATTTTTCGAGCGCCATCGAGACGATGATCGGCCGCAGGCTCGATGCAGCGCGGCCGCATGCTCGGCCCGCGACCGGCCCTGTGATTTTCGAAATGCGCGATGCCAGTCTGCTGCCGGCGGGCGCGCCTTTCGATCTGTCGCTGCATGAGGGCGAGGTGGTGGCGGTGACCGGCGTGCTCGGCGCCGGCAAGAGCCGGCTGCTCCAGGCAATCTTCGGCGTGACGGCGCTTAAGGGTGGCGCGATGTATCTTGACGGCCGGCCCTACCGGCCGAAAAGTCCGGCCGAAGCGATTGCGGCGGGTGTTGCCATGGCAGCGGAAGACCGTCACCGCTCCTCGCTGATGCCGCCGGCGTGGCCCGGCCATTCGCTGGCGGCGACGATCAGCCTGCCGCATCTCTCCAAATGGTATCCGCGCGGTTTCCTTGTCGGCGCCCGCGAACGACGTGAGGCCGAACAGGCGATTGCCCGTTTCGGCATCAAGGCCGCCGGCCCGCTGGCCTCGGTCTGGTCGCTCTCCGGCGGCAACCAGCAGAAGGCGGTGATTGCCCGCTGGGAGGCGGAGCCAAGCCGGCTTCTGCTGCTCGACGAACCTTTCCAGGGCGTCGATGTCGGCGCCCGCCGCGACATCAATCAGGCAATCCGCGCCCGCACCGACCGGGCGACGCTGATCGCGACCTCCGATCCGGAGGAGGCCTATGAGGTGGCCGACCGCATCCTCGTCATCGATCGCCATGTGCTAGGCCCCGTCGCAGGCGGACTAGCCGCTCCTTTCGCCATTCAGGGAATATCCGCATGACGACGATCGACGACGACGCTCTTTCAAAGACTGGCACCCGGCCAAGGGCGTCGCCGCAAGCCGCTGGCGGCCATCTTGCCGCTCTCGGCGCATTTCTGCGGGCCGGCGCGGTGTTCATCCTGCTTGCGCTGCTCATCGTCAGCTTCACCATCGCCGAGCCCGCCTTCATCACCATCGCCAATCTGATGAGCATCCTGCAGGCGGTGTCGGTCGTCGCCATCCTCGGCGCCGGCGTCACCGTCACGCTCGCCGTCGGCGGTTTCGATCTGTCGATCGGCGCCGTTGCCGCATCGAGCGTGATGGCGGCGAGTTACGCGATGATCGTCTGGGGCCTCGACGCCTATGCGACGGTGCCGCTGGTGCTTGCCTTCGGCGCTCTGGTCGGGCTCGTCAACGCCTTCCTGATCGTGCGCCTGAAGGTGCCGGATCTGCTGGCGACGCTGGCGATGATGTTCCTGCTTTCCGGCCTGCAGCTGATTCCGACGGCCGGCCGGTCGATTTCAGCAGGCCTCACCTTGCCCGACGGCACGAAGGCGACCGGGGCCTACGACCCGGCCTTCCTGCTGATCGGCCGCTACAGCATCCTCGGCACCCTGCCCGTTTCCGTGGTGCTGATGGCGGCGGTCGCCGTCCTGCTTTTCGTTCTCACCGAACGCACCCGCATCGGCCGGCTGCTGTTTGCGACCGGCGGCAACGAGGTTGCCACCCGGCTCGCGGGGGCCTCGACCGTCAGGCTGAAGACGCTCGCCTATGTCCTGTCGGGTACACTCGCCTCGCTCGGCGGCATCGTGATTGCCGCCCGCGTCGGGCGTGGCGACATCTCTTCCGGCGGCTCGCTGCTGATGGATTCGGTTGCCGCCGCGCTGATCGGTTTTGCCGTTCTCAACCTGCGGCGTCCGAACGTCGTTGGCGCCATTGCCGGCGCAGTCTTCGTCGGCGTGCTCCTGAATGGTCTCACCATGCTGAACGCTCCCTATTACACCCAGGATTTCGTCAAGGGCGCTGTGCTCGTCAGCGCCCTGGCCCTGACCTACGGCCTCGGCCGCAGCAATCCCTAATCCCAAGGAAAAAGACATGACCCGCCAAATCAGGCTGAACGCCTTCGACATGAATTGCGTCGGACATCAGTCGCCGGGGCTCTGGCGCCATCCGCGCGACAACTCCTGGACCTACAAGGATCTCGATTACTGGGTGCATCTGGCAAAGACGCTGGAGCGCGGCAAGTTCGACGGGCTGTTCATCGCCGATGTGCTCGGCGTCTATGATGTGCTGAACGGCAATGTCGATGCGGCCCTTCGCCATTCGGCGCAGGTGCCGGTCAACGATCCACTGCAGCTTATCCCGACGATGGCCTACGCCACCGAGCACCTCGGCTTCGGCCTGACGGCCTCGCTTTCCTTCGAGCATCCCTACACCTTCGCCCGCCGGATCTCGACGCTCGATCATCTGACCAAGGGACGCGTCGGCTGGAATATCGTCACCTCCTATCTCAACAGCGGCGCGCTCAATATCGGCCAGCCGGCGCAGACCCGGCATGATGATCGTTACGATCTTGCCGAGGAATATCTCGAGGTCTGCTACAAGCTCTGGGAGGGCAGCTGGGAGGATGGCGCCGTCGTCCGCGACCGGGAAGCCGGCATCTTCACCCATCCCGACAAGGTCCATCCTATCGGCCATTCCGGCCGGCATTTCACCGTGCCGGGCATTCACCTGAGCGAGCCCTCGCCGCAGCGCACGCCGGTGCTCTACCAAGCCGGCGCCTCCAGCCGCGGCAAGGATTTCGCCGGCGCCCATGCCGAATGCATCTTCGTGGCGTCGCCGTCGAAACCCGTGCTGAAGCGCTACGTCGCCAATGTCCGCGAGGCGGCCGAACGTATCGGCCGCAACCCGCGCGACATTCTCGCTTTCAACCTGCAGACCGTCGTCCTCGGCGAAACCGATGCCGAGGCGCAGCGGAAGTTCAACGAATACCGCAAATATGCCTCCTTCGAGGGCGCGCTGACGCTGATTTCCGGCTGGACCGGCATCGATTTCGGCCAGTTCGGGCCGGACGAAGTGCTGCGCCACCGTCATACCAATGCGGTGCAATCGGCCGTCGAAACCTTCACCACCATCGATCCGACCAAGGAATGGACGGTGCGAGAAATGGCCGACTGGGTCGGCGTCGGCGGTTTCGGCCCGGTTTTCGTCGGCTCGCCGCAGACCGTCGCCGATCTGATGCAGGAATGGATCGAGGACACCGATGTCGACGGCTTCAACCTTGCCTATGCCGTGACGCCTGAGAGTTTCGAGGATGCTGTGGATTTGCTGGTGCCGGAACTGCAGAAGCGCGGCGTCTACAAGACAGACTATGCCAAGGGAACGCTGCGGGAAAAACTTGGCGGAGCGGGGCCGCGGCTTGCCGCGCCGCATCCGGGTGCGGCCTATCGCGATCTTTTCGGCGAGCCAGCACGCATCGCTGCCAGAGCATGATGCCGAAAAAGTGTGAGCGGTTTTCGGGCGACATCCTGTTCTGAACGAATAATGGTTGGGTGACAAAAAATGTCTCGCGGAAGCCCGATCATTCGAATTTAATCTCTATGACAATCGGTATTTCGCCCTGAATATGGGCGCTTGGATTTTGATCGATCAGGAGAGGTCATGACCGTAGCATCTATCTCGCGGCGCACGCTGATGAAGGGCACCGCCCTGCTGCTTGCTTCGACGGCGCTCGCCCGACAGGGGCTGGCGCAGGCCGCGCCGGCCGGTGGCCGGCTGATTGTTGCGGCCGATTCCGAACCGAAGAATCTCAATCCTGCCATCGTCGCCTCGAACGGCGTGTTCTTCATCGCCAGTAAGGTGATCGAGCCGCTGGCCGAAGCCTCGTTCGACGGCAAGGACGGGCTTGCACCGCGGCTTGCCACCTCCTGGGAGGGCTCGGCGGACGGTCTCTCCGTCACCTTCAAGCTGCGCGACGGCGTTACCTGGCACGACGGCAAGCCGTTCACCTCGCTCGATGTCGCCTTCTCCGCCCTCAATATCTGGAAGCCGTTGCAGAATCTCGGCCGCCTGGTCTTTGCCAATCTCGAAGCCGTCGATACCCCCGACGATTACACCGCCGTGTTCCGCTTCTCCAAGCCGACGCCGTTCCAGCTCATCCGCAATGCCCTGCCGGTCGTCACCAGCGTCGTCGCCAAGCACATCTTCGACGGGAGCGATATCGCCGCCAATCCGGCCAACAACGCGCTCGTCGGCACCGGTCCGTTCAAGTTCGCCGAATACAAGCCCGGCGAATATTACCGGCTGACGCGCAACGAGAACTATTGGGGCAAGGACCAGCCGAAGCTCGACGAGATTGTCTTCCGGGTGCTGCCCGACCGCGCGTCTGCCGGTGCGGCGCTCGAAGCCGACGAAATCCAGCTGGCAGCCTTCTCGGCGGTGCCGCTGGCCGATCTCGACCGCATCTCCAAAGTCGACGGCATCAAGGTGATCTCGAAGGGGTATGAGGCCTTGACCTACCAGCTCGTCGTCGAGATCAATCACCGCCGCAAGGAGCTCGCCGACCTCCGGGTCCGACAGGCGATTGCGCAGGCGATCGACAAGAAATTCGTGGTCGACACGATCTTCCTCGGCTATGCCGCCGCCGCCACGGGCCCGGTGCCGAAGAATGCGCCGGAATTCTATACATCCGATGTCGCGAGTTATGATTTCAACCCGGCCGCCGCCAACGATATTCTCGACAAGGCGGGGTACAAACAAGGAGCGGACGGCAACCGCTTCAAGCTGAAGCTTCGCCCCGCACCCTATTTCAACGAGACCCGGCAATTCGGCGATTACCTTCGCCAGGCGCTCGCCGTGATCGGCATCGATGCGGAGATCGTCAATGCCGATGCGGCCGCGCACCTGAAGGCTGTTTATACGGATCACGATTTCGACCTTGCTGTCGGCCCGCCGGTCTTCCGCGGCGATCCGGCGATCTCCACCACCATTCTCGTCCAATCCGGCACGCCTGACAGTGTTCCCTTCTCCAACCAGGGCGGTTACGTCAATCCGGAGCTCGACAAGATCATCAAGCAGGCCTCCGAGACAGTCGATACGGCGGCGCGCACCGATCTCTACCGCAAGTTCCAACAGCTCGTCGTCGCCGACCTGCCGCTGATCAACGTTGCGGAGTGGGGCTTCATCACCGTCGCCCGCGACACGGTGCTCAACGTCTCGGACAATCCGCGCTGGGCCGTCTCGAACTGGGGCGATACCGCGCTGCAGTCGTGATAGAGCAACTCCAGCAAAAATGCGAAGCGGTTTTGCGTTCGGAATTGCGTAAAAACAAAGAGATAGAACATTTTCGTGATTCGAAGAAAAACGGAAATGCTCTAGGATCGGCGGCAATTCTCTTCCGGAGGCCCTGTCCGGCGTGAAACGTGCAATCCTACTCCTGCGGCGCAGGGCGATCAGCAGCCTTCCGGTGCTGCTGATCGTGGTGATCTTCACCTTTTTCCTGCTCGAATCCGCTTCGGGCGATGCCGTCGACGCCTATCTCGGCTCGATCGGCGGCGGCGATGCGGCGCTCAGGCAGTCGCTGCATGAGAGCTACGGCCTCGACCACTCCATGCTGGCGCGCCTCTGGCTTTATCTCTCCTCGCTGGCGCGGTTCGATCTCGGCTGGTCGGTCGCCTTCGGCCGGCCGGTCGGCGAACTCATCTCCGAACGCCTGCCCAATACGCTGCTGCTGATGGGCAGTGCGACCGCGCTTTCCTTCGGCCTCGGTTCGGCGCTCGGCATTCTTGCCGGGGCTCGGCCGGGGTCCTTGCGCGACCGGATGCTGTCGATCGGCTCGCTGATCGTCTACGCCATCCCGAGCTTCTGGCTCGGCCTTGTTCTCAGCATCGTCTTTTCGGTGAAACTGCGCTGGTTTCCGATCGCTGGCATCGAGACGATCGCTTCAGGAAAGACCGGGTTTTCACGCGCGCTCGACATATCAGATCACTTGATCCTGCCGGTTGGCGCGCTTGCCCTGATCTATCTCGCTCTGTTCCTGCGGGTGATGCGCGCCGGCATGGGGCAGGTGTGGAAGCTCGATTTCGTCCTCTTTGCCCGCGCCAAAGGCCTGTCGCGCAGCCGCATCGTGCTGAGCCATGTCGCGCGCAATGCGCTGCTGCCGCTCGTCACCATGCTCGGGCTGCAATCGGCGGCCATGCTCGGCGGCAGCGTAGTGATCGAGAGTGTCTTTGCGGTCCCCGGCTTCGGGCGCCTGGCGCAGGAAGCGGTCAACGGCCGCGACGCGCCGCTGTTGATGGGGATCATCCTCACCAGCGCCGTGCTTGTCATTGCGGTCAATTTCCTCGTTGATCTCGTCTATGCCGGGCTCGACCCGCGCATCGGCGCTTCGGAGGGTGATGCATGAGCCGTCTCCGCCGCATCCTCAGCACACCGGAAGGAGTGATCGGGCTTGCGATCCTTGTCATCCTGCTTCTGTTCGGGCTGCTTGCCCCCATCATCTCGCCCGGCGATCCACTCAGGATCGCCGGGCGGGCGCTGCTGCCGCCCTTCACCGATCCGGCCTTTCCGCTCGGCACCGACCGGCTGGGCCGCGACGTGCTCGCCGGCCTCCTTTATGGCGCGCGCACCTCGCTTGCCGTCGGCCTTGCGGCGGCCTTTTCGGCGATGATCCTCGGCGTCTGTGTCGGCATGGCGGCCGGTTTTGCCGGCGGCATCGTCGACGAGGCGCTGATGCGCGTGGTCGACGCCTTCCAGATCGTGCCGGCCTTCCTGCTTGCCCTCGCCTTCGTCAGCACCATCGGCGTCTCGACCCCGATCGTCGTGCTTGCCATCGCGCTCGGCGCCTGGGCCGATCCGGCGCGGCTGACACGGGCGCAGGTGCTTTCCATTCGCGAACAGGATTACGTCGCCTCGGCAAGGGTGATCGGCATGCATCCCGCGGAGATCGCCTTCCGCGAGATCCTGCCGAACGCGCTGCCGCCCGTGCTGGCGCTCTCCGCCACCATCGTCGCCGGCGCGATCCTCACCGAGGCCGCCCTTTCCTTTCTCGGCCTCGGCAATCCGAATATCGCCACCTGGGGCTCGATGATCGCCGAGGGCCGCAGTGTCCTGCGCTCGGCCGCCTATCTCTCCGTCATACCGGGCGCCGCACTTGCCGTGACCGTGCTCGGCGTTCATCTCTTCAGCGAAGGTCTCGGCAGTGCGCTTGGCGATGACGGCGGGAGGGCGGCATGAGCGACATCTTCTGCAGCCTCCGGCAGCTTTCGGTCACCTATCGGCGCGGCAAAAACAATGCTGCCGCCGCTCTCGACCGTATCGATCTCGATATCGCCGCCGGCGAAAGGCTGGCAATCATCGGTGAAAGCGGCTCCGGCAAGAGCACGCTCGCCCGGTCGCTCGCCGGTCTGCTGCCCGAGGGAACGAAAGTCGCCGGCGAGATGCTCTGGCCCGCCCTCGGCCACCCGCCCCGCCCGGGCCGCGATTTCGGTTTCGTCTTCCAGGATCCCGGCACGAGCCTCAATCCCGTCCTGACGATCGGCGAGCAGATCGCCGAAGGCGCCAGGCGTCATCTCGGGCTCAGCTGGAAACAGGCCTCTCTCAGAGCCGAAGAATTGCTTGGGCGAGTGCGGATGCCGCAGCCCGGCAAGGCGTTGCGGGCCTTTCCGCATCAGCTTTCCGGCGGCCAGCGCCAGCGGGTGGCGATCGCGGCGGCGATCGCTGCAAGACCTGCGCTGCTGATCGCCGATGAGGCGACCAGCGCCCTCGACGTCGTTGTCCAGGCCGAGATCGTCCGTCTGCTCGACGGGCTGGTGCGCGAGGACGGCATGACGCTGCTTTTCATCACCCACGATATCGCGCTCGCTTCCGGCTTCGTCGACCGGATCGCCGTCTTCCGGCATGCACGGCTGGTCGAGGCCGGTCCCGTCCGCTCGGTGGTTTCGGCGCCCGAAAGCAGCTATACCGCGGCCCTCATTGCCAGCCATCGCGACCTGGCGACACCACCGCTGATTTCAGAGGTAGCGCCGTGAGCCCGCTGCTTTCCATCGAGAACATCTCGAAAGGCTTTTCGTCGTCGGGCCGCCGGGTTGTCGCCCTCGACAAGGTGTCGCTGGCGATCGCAGCCGGCGAAACGCTCGGTCTGGTCGGCGCCTCCGGCAGCGGAAAATCGACATTGTCGCGCATCCTGCTGCGGCTTCTCTCCTGTGATGCCGGTGCGATCCGCTTCGAGGGAGAGGATTGGCTGACGCTGAAGGGTGCCGCCCTGCGCCGCAGGCGGGCGCGAATGCAGATGGTGTTCCAGGATCCGCTGGCCGCCTTCAACCCGCTGGCGAATGTCGGCACCGTCCTCGACGATCCCTTGCGCATCCACGGCGTCGCTTCGAAACACCGGCGTGCCGGCGAGATCGCCACGCTTCTCGAACATGTCGGCCTGCCTGCCGAGTATGCCTGCCGGCCGGTC
This sequence comes from Rhizobium acidisoli, assembly GCF_002531755.2. Taxonomy (NCBI): domain Bacteria; kingdom Pseudomonadati; phylum Pseudomonadota; class Alphaproteobacteria; order Hyphomicrobiales; family Rhizobiaceae; genus Rhizobium; species Rhizobium acidisoli. Next base: position 222,221 of record NZ_CP035002.1, read on the forward strand.
CGCGCGCTCTCCGGCGGCCAGCGCCAACGTGTGGCGATTGCCCGGGCGATCGCGACACGGCCGTCGCTGCTGGTGCTCGACGAGGCGGTCTCGGCGCTTGACGTCACCGTGCGCGGCAGGATCCTCGAACTTCTGGTCGATCTGCAGAAGCAACAGGGCATTGCCTGTCTGTTCATTTCGCACGATCTTGCCGTGGTCCGCGCCGTCTCACACCGCATTGCCGTCATGGACGGCGGGCGGGTCGTCGAGACCGGTCCGGCGGCGACAGTCGTTGCAGCGCCGCAATCCGAGGCCGCCCGCGCGCTCGTTGCCGCCGTCCCTCGTCTCTGGTGACCGATCCGTCCTGAAGGAGAAGCCCATGTCCGATCTTGGTTGGAATCCCCTGCACGGCGTGCCCTCCTATCCTGCGGAGCGCTACGCCATCCTCGCCGACAGGATCGGCGGCATCTTGCGCAGCCGCAGCGACATCGTGCTGGTGCAGGCCGAGGCGGTTGTGGCGCTCGAAGCCGTCGCGGCCAGCCTTGCGCGCCCCGGCCTTTCCGCCCTCAATATCGTCACCAGTCCCTATGGCGGCTGGTTCGGGCAATGGCTGCGGCGGGGTGGTGCCGCGGTCCAGGATGTCGTCGCCGAACCGGGCCTGCCGATCGAGATCGAAGCGGTTGCCAGGGCGCTCGATGCCGGCCCTCATATCGATGTACTCGCCGTGGTTCATGCGGAATCGGCGAACGGCATTCTCAACCCGCTGCCAGAGATACTCGCGCTGGCGCGCGCCCGTGGCATCGTCACCGTCGTCGATGCGGTCGCCTCGGTCGGCGGCCATCGGCTCGATGTCGATCATCTCGGCATCGACATCGCAGTGATCGGCCCGCAGAAGGCGCTCGGCGGACCGGCCGGCGTGTCGGCGCTTTCGCTCAGCGCTCGCGCCTGGGATCTGATCCTGAGCGGCGGCGCCCCGCGCGATTCAATCCTGTCGCTGGCCGACCTCAGAACATGGGTCGATGGCGGCCGGCGGGCTCTGCCGGGAACGCCGGCGCCCTTGGAATTCTTCGCGCTGGAGGTCGCACTCGACCGCATCGAGGCCGAAGGCCTGGAGAATGTCGTCGCTCGCCATGCGCTGGCGGCATCGGCGACGCGGGCAGGACTAACCGCCCTCGGCGCCCCGGCCTGGGTGCCAGCAGCAAAGGCTTCGAACCTGGTGACCGCGGTGCCGATGCCGGCGGGCTTGGCGCCCGATGCGCTGATCGCCGCCGCCGGGCGGCTGGGAGTGGAGGTGACCGAAGGTGTGGGAACCACGCCGGTCCGGCTGATGCGGCTGAACCACACCGGACCGCGCGCCTCGTTCCAGACGGTGCTTTCGAATGTCGTGGCCTATGGCGCGGCCCTCAGCCAGGCCGGCCATGACTGCGATATCGCCGCTGCTGCGGAGGCGGTATGTGAGGTCTACAGCCGCTGAGAGCGTACTGTCGCAATCGACAAAGCGGCATGGGGGACCGCCCGGCGTGGATGGCCAGGCGGCCTGCTTTGGTTTACGCCGTCTGCCGGGTGCGCCAGCTGTCGGCATAGGCCTCGCGGGCATCGCGCGCGTAAGGGACCGGCGCGACCTTGACCCGGATCTCGATCTGCTTGTGACGTTCGACGGTGGTCTTCCGAGTTCCGCCATCCGGTTCGCCCCAGACGAGGGTCAGCACGTCGCCGACCTGAACGTCCGGCTCGACGGTGCCGAGCGAAAGCATGGTGCGCTCGTTGTGGCTGTAGCCTGAGAACATCGACACGCCGATCGTCCGGCCGTTCTTCGTCACCTGGTCGTAGCTCGATGACGCGTAGTTCGACAGCGGCAGGTCGATATATTTATAGTTATCGCCTGAAGGGTCGAACAGCGATTGGAAGACTTTGGCGACATCGTCCTGGTTCCATGCGAATGTCACCTTCCTGCGATGCGGCTTGTCGGCTATCTTTTCCAGCGCGGCGCGGCCGATGAAGTCGTGATCGAATTTGACGAACGGGCCGTAGCCGAGTTCGTATGGGGTCAGATAATAATCTTCGATATTGTCGGAGACGAAGCTGCCGCCGATCGAGCCGGTTGCTTCATAGCTGTCGGCGCCCAACCACTCGCGGAAGGGCTTCATGCGCTCGTCGGTATAGATTGCCGGCAGCGGCGAGGGAATCCAGCCGGATTCCAGCGTGTTTGTCGCATAGGCACGGGCGCCGACCTGGCGCAGGCCAAATTCCTCACCGGCTTCCAGGATGACGTTGCGGATCTCGTCCCCTTCTTCATAGGGTCCGAAAATCTCGAGGCCAGGAGCGCCCGACATGCCGTGGCGCAGGGTGCGCACGCGCCGGCCGCCGATGTTCATCGTGTCCATGTTGAAGAATTTGACGTCGGCGAGCGGCCCGCCATTGACCTTTTCGAGGATTTTCCAGGCGTTCGGCCCCTGTATCTGATAGCGGTACCGCCGGCGCACGACCAGTTTGCCGCCCGGACGCGATGGCGAACGGTCGTCGCGGTCGAGCTTGACGTCGTAGCCGCCGGTCTGCCCGTGGAACTCCACCCAGTTGATCGTCGGCGCGCGGCCAACGATGAGATACTGGTTTTCGGCCAGATGGAAGAGAATGACATCGCCGATGACATGGCCGCTATGGCTGACCGGCACGAATTGCTTGGCGCGGTTGACCGGGAAATTGGCGAAGCTGTTGATGCCGAGATAGGAGATGAGCTTCACCGCATCCGGCCCCTCGATCATCAGTTCGGCCATGTGGTGGGACTGGTCGAAGAGCACGGCGGTTTCGCGCCAGGCGCGCTGCTCGTCGCGCCAGTTGCTGAATTCCGGTGGCACGACGGGATAGATATAGGCGCCGATTTGCGAATTGCGGAGCATATTCACCGTATTGCCGGCGGCGCTCAGCTTCTGCTCCAGGCTCTGTTTCGTCATGATATTCCTCCCATTGAACGAGTGATGGTCGAGGCCTTGCGGCCGGTTTCAGTCAGAAGGCTGCTGCTGTTCTGCCCAGCGGATGGATTGGGCCGGATCGCCGAAGGTGAAGAAATGCACGCCGCTGATGCCGAGATCCGGTTCGGCGGCCTGCGCTGCGGCGATATCGATCAGCAACTCTTCCGGCGTTTCGCCCGAAAGCACGTTGCGGGCGATCTCGCTTCTTTCGCGCAGCGCCCGCAAGGATGCGCCGACACCGCAGCGAAGCGCGTATTTGAGAAGCTTGGTGCGGCTGGCCGGTCCGGCGATGCCGACCCTGAGCGGCACTGTTAAGCCCCGTTCGCGAAGCCGCTGTGCGAAGCTGAGGAGCGGTTTCTGATCGAACAGGAACTGGCTCACCAATAACAGATCGAGCCCGGCACGGGCAGCCGCATCGACCTTTGCCGTCAGCGCGGTGTCGAGGACGGCGCCGGCGATGCGCGGATGCCCTTCCGGGTAGCAGGCGATGGCGATACGGCCGATGCCATATGTCTGGAAGAGCCCAGTTTCGATCAGGTCCAGGGCGGAGCCGAAGGTCCCGGCGGCATCGTCCCGATCACCGCCGAGGACCAGCGCACGGCGGACGCCGGCCTCCTCGGATAGCCGGGCAAGCATGGTGTCGAGTTCCGGGCGGTTGCGGATGTTGCGGGCGACGATATGGGGAACCGGCACGAAGCCGGCGTCTCTCAAACCCGCTGCGGCCCTCACCAGAAGCCCGATATCCTCGTTCGGAAGATGGGCGACAAAGACCTCGGAGCCCGGCGGCAGGGTCGCCGTCATGCTCTGCAGCGACGGAAGGTCGCGCGACGTCACCTCGATGGAATAATGCGAAAGAAGATCGGCAAGAGGCGTCTTCTCCCGGCTCTCGCTTTGCGGCGCAATCATCATAAGCCTCTCTCCTCACCGTGCAGGATCTCATGTGTCCATCCTGTATACAATGATAGGCCGAAAATTACGCCGTCAGCAAGTGACATAACAAATATCATGGAAAAATCTCCAGATTGCACTATATAGATAACTTTTTGGATATGAATTGCTATGTAGGCCGTCATGCAATAATCTCTTGACAGAAGGCGGTATACACGTCGTACTCCCTTCTAGAGGGACGGATTTCGTGAGAGCCCAAGCGCCGGAATAGGGATGAGAGATGGCTGCGGAGAAGGGAAACGTGGATCGCAAGCGCGACAGCCAGGCCTTGAAAGGCCTTCTCGGCGTGCGCGATCTCGTGCTCGGCGGCGGTGTTTCGCCGGGCGAGCGTCTTTCGGAGGTCTGGCTCGCCGAAAAGCTCGGCATCTCGCGCACACCGCTGCGCGCTGCCCTTGCCCGTCTCGAACAGGAAGGCCTGCTCGAGCAGATCCCCTCCGGCGGTTATGCCGTGCGCGGCTTCACCACGGCGGATGTTTTCGACGCTATCGAGCTGCGGGGCGTGCTTGAAGGCACGGCAGCGCGGCTTGCCGCCGAACGCGGCGTCACGCCAGCCAAACTCAAGGCGATCAAAGGACTGATCCTCGAACTCGATAAATGCTTTCGCGATCGGCCGGAGGACATGCTGTTTGCCCAGTATGTCGAACTCAATGCGGAATTCCACTCCATGCTCGCCGGTCTTGCCGGCAGCGAGACGATGCGGCGCGAGGTGGAACGGGCAGCGCAGCTGCCGTTCGCCTCGCCGAGCGCCTTTCTGGAGAAGCAGGAGGATGTGCTGGCCTTCCGCCTGTCGCTGGTGCATGCGCAGCGTCAGCACCGCGACATCGTTGCGGCGATCGAGATGCGCGAAGGCACCCGCGCCGAAGCGCTGGCGCGGGAACATGCGCGGCTTGCGCGCCACAATCTGGAATTCGTCATGGAAGAGGATCGCAGCCTGATCACCCGCGTTCCGGGACTGACGCTGATATCGACGTGAGACGCGGCCGGCGGATCGTATCGATCGCCGGTAAGAGGAGGAGAAAAGCCGTGATTGCCACTCCAGCATCCCGATGCAGCCGTATCCGGCTCTTGATAATCACGGCTCGTCAAGGCAGGAGAGTAGCATCGCGGAGATTTGATGCAGATGACGAGATTGCTGGATGCGCAGGGCCTGGAGATTTCGCATGAGGGACATCGCACCCGCCTGAAATGGCACCGGCTGCGCAAGCGGTTTGCCGATCCGCTGTTCTCCGCCGAAGTGATGGCGGAGGGTTTTGCAGCCGGCGCCTCGATGGAACTCGATCTGCGGGTGCGTGCCGATGGCGGCTTCGTCGTCCTGCATGATGAAGAGCTCGACGGTGAAACCACAGGACATGGGCCGATCGCCAAAAAGACCATCGGCGATCTCGGCGATATCAGGATGAAAGAGGGCGACCGGCCGCTGATCCTCAGCGAGGATCTCGCCGCCATGATGCAATCGACGCATCCGGCCGCATTGCTGCAGTTCGACATGAAGGATGAATATGAGGCGACCGGCACCAGGGGCATCGAGCACCTTGCGACGCATTTCCGCGATATCGCCGCCTCGGTGATCGTCAGCGCCGGCAGTCTCGACCTCATCGTGGCGGTCAAGGAGAAGCTTCCGCATCTCCTGCGCGGCATTGATCCCACAGACAAGCTCTACAATATCTGGCAGGCCAGCGGCTGGAAGGCGGTGGAGATGGAATTGCGGGCCGACCTGCGCGGCCCGACCGAACCGGACACGATCTATCTCCACTGGCGGCTGATCCTTGATGCCGCCAGGGAAGGTCTCGATATGATCGCGCTCTGCCAGGACGAGGGCAAACGCGTCGATGCCTGGACCTTTACCCTGAAGCATCCCGAGGTCGGTTTCAGCGACGAGGAATGGCGGAACTTTCAGGCGCTGATGGCCCTGAAGCCGGATCAGATCACCACCGACGAGGCGCCGGCGACCGAACGCGCCTGGAAGCTCCGCATGGCGGAGTGACATAGGTGCCCTGACTGCCGAAAGGTGCGAGCGGTTTTAGCTCTTGGTATTTAGGCATGTCGCTATCCCGGAACCGCGGCACACTGCCGGCGACATGCATTATTTCAGGGCTTGCCGCATGTTTTGCACAATTTGCACCATTTTAAACTTCTGATGTTATCCATCTCCAACAGACAAATGTTGGTGTGCGATATGCAAGTTATTGATACTTTAGCATTTACTCAACAGGCAGATTCCAGCTTACAGAAAGCGTGGCATTTTGGGTGTACGGGCCGTTCGCTCGAGGCACTCACGCTAGCCGGCGAAATTCTTGCCGATGCCAGGGCGCGGGGCGACGACCGGCTCGCCGCTCGATGCGATACGGACATTGCCTGGTACTGTTTTCAAACCGGCAAGGCCGAACTGGGGCTGACGCATGTCCGCCGGGCGGTGGACTTCTGGAAATCAACCGGCGAGCCGGCCGAGGAAGCCTATGCTCGGGCCTATTTCGGATGGTTGCTGCTGGAAATGGGCCTGCCCGAGGAAGCGATCGAAGAGGCCACGCGGGCGCTGGACCTGGCCGACAGGATCGCAGACCCGAAGGCGCAAAGCCTCGCCACCAACGTCATTGGAATTATCTTCTGGTACAACAAGCAGCCCGACCGGGCCATCCTGATGAGCGAGCGGTCCGTCGAGCTCGCCAGATCGATCGGTGACAAGACCTATGAATGCTGGTGGCTCGTCAATCTTGGCGGCGCCCATTCGGAAGGCGGATATATTGCACAAGCGCTCGGCCAGCCGGAAGAGGGGCGCCGGATGCTGACGAGAGCGCTTGAGCTGACCGATCAGGCGCTCGATCTCGCCATTGAACTCGGCGACAGCTGGGCTGCGCGCATCTGCCTCGGCAACAACGCCGATTATTACAGCCACCTGGGCGAACACGACAAAGCGGTCCGGTGCATGGAGCGCTATCAGCTGTTTCAGGAAAACAGCTATGTCAGAGACCGGCAGCAATTTCTCTACACGCTCGGCCAGATCTACAATAATCACGGAAAATTCGAGGAAGCCCGATCGGTGCTCATCGAAGCGATGGAGTCGATCGGCGAGGGCGGCAGTTTCGATTCCTATATCCAGATCTATTTTTATCTGTCGCAGGCCCATGAAGGGCTGGGGCAGTTCGACCTGGCGCTGGAGGCTCACAAGAAATACCACCAGGCCTATCTGCAGAACAGTGCCGAGAGAACCCAACAGCGCGCACGTCTGGCCGAAATCTATTATGAAACCAAGCGGTTGAAGGAAGTTGCCGAAACCGAGGCGAAACGCGCCGATACGCTGGAGGCTTCCTATCAGAAACTGCAGGAAGAAACCGATATTCTTGCCAATGCCGTCTATCTGGATGCATTGACCGGACTTTATAACCGCAAATATCTCGACAGCCGCTTCAAGGAGCTGACGTCAGAGAAACGTCCCTATTCCATCGCGATGCTGGATGTCGATCACTTCAAGTCGGTCAATGACAATTTCTCTCACATGATCGGCGACCAGGTTCTAAGCGCCATCGGAACCATATTGCGCAAACAGCTCAGGATTACCGATCAGGCCATCCGCTTCGGCGGCGAGGAGTTCGTCGTCCTGCTGGCTGGCACTCCCCGAGGCGCCGCCGATGTCTGCGAGAGGTTGCGCACGGCCGTTGAACAATGGAACTGGTCGGAGATCTGCAACGGACTGCGCGTCACGATCAGCATCGGTGTGGCCGGCACGCTGTCGGCCAATTCTCCGACCGAGATTTTAGCGAGCGCCGACCAGAATCTCTACACGGCGAAAAAGACCGGCCGCAATCGCGTTGTTGCCTAACCGCTGCACGCTTTGGCGCGACATGCTCTTATAGCCCCTCGATGTCGAGGATGAAGGCGAATTCGCCTGTAAGTCCCGGTGAGTGGGCGATGACCGGTCCGCCATCGGCAAGCAGCCTGTCGACACCAGGCATCGCCACAATGGCGCCGGCCTCTTCGGCGATCAGTGCACCGGCAAGCATATCCCAGGCATTGAGATGGCGCTCGTAATAGAGATCGGCAGCACCCTCGGCGACGCGAACGAGGTCGATTGCCGCCGCGCCCGTGCGGCGATAGTCCATGCCGCGTTCGTGGAGCCGCTTGGAGAGCGCCAGATGGTCGTCGAAACTGGTCTTGCGGGAGTGGCCGAGAATGACGAGCGCATTGGCCGGATCGGCGGTCGCCGCCGCGTGCACTGGAATTCCGTCCTTGAAGGCGCCGCCGCCGCGAACGGCGTGAAAGATCTTGTCCTCGGTGGCATCGTAGACGACGCCGATTTCGACCTTGCCGCCGGCGACGAAGGCGATCGAGACGGCCCAATGCCGGAAGCCCCGGATATAGTTGGTCGTGCCGTCGATCGGATCGACGACCCAGGTGCCGCCCTCGCCCGATCGCCCGCCACTTTCTTCGCCCATGAAAGTATCGCCCGGAAAATGTGAGAGCAGCCCGTCGCGGATCGCCTGTTCGGTCTTCCTGTCGGCGATGGTGACGAAATCCTGCAAACCCTTGTTCTCGACGGCCAGCGTGCCGGGATTGGAGTCGCGCCGAAACCGGGCGGCTTCCCGTCCGGCCTCGAGGGCGACTGATATCGCGACCTCCGCCCGTGCGCGGATGGCGGCGGCATCGAATGCTGATTTCATCAGGCAGTCCTTCTTCTTATCAGCGTTACCGGTGTGAATTCGACGCGGGCCGTCAGGTCCGGTTCAGCCATCCGGCTCATCAGCAGATCGACCGTCTGTTCGGCCTGGAGATCGCAGGGTTGGCGGATGGTCGTGAGGTCGTAGGCGGTCCAGCTCGCCTGGGGGATGTCGTCATGGCCGATGATGGAGAGCGGCGCCGCATCGTCGCGGCTGCGGCCCTGCATGACCCGGTCGACAACGCCGCAGGCCATATAGTCGTTGGCGCAAAACAAGCCGTCGATGCCGGATGAGGCAAGGTTGGCGGCCGCATCATAGCCGCTCTTGTAGTCGTTGATCCTGACCTGCAGCAGCTGCGCCTCGACGTCGAGCTGCTTGCAGCGCGCGATGAAGGCTTCGCTCCGCCGCCGCGCCGTATAGGATATGGCGGGAGCCGCCATGACGGCGAGCTTTCGCGCGCCGCTGTCGATCAGATGGGCGGCGGCGAGATAGCCGGCCATGCGGTCATCGGAGATGATGCGGTCGACGAAGGGGATATCGTTGCCCTTGTTGATCAGCACGATCGGCACGCCTTCGGCTGCACATTGCTCGCAAATTTCGGTCGGCGGGGCGTCCGAGGTGACGATGACGCCGGAGACGGCGTAATGCAGCAGCTGGCCGATGACCGTCGAGGTATCCGCCTCCTGCGAGGTCGGCAGCAGGATGGGGCGGAAATTGCGGGCGATCAGCACTCTTGCGAGATTCTCGATCTGCAGCGTCCGGAACGGATTGTCGAGGCCGGCGGCAACGACTCCGACGAGATCGGAACGTTTGTTGGTGAGGCTTCTGGCAAGATAGTTCACCCGATAGCCGAGATCCTTGGCGGCCTGGAAGACCTTCTCGCGCGTTTTCGGTGAGACGCTGGCATCCGGCGTGAAGGCGCGCGACACGGCGGCGCGCGAAACACCGGCGACGCGCGCCACATCGAAGGAGGTTACCTTATGCGGTCCCTTATCCCTGTCTGCCAACTGCTTTTTCCCTCTCTGCCGACGGCCGCATCAGATCGGGCAAATCCGTGCAGATGCCGAGAACCGGAAGCTTCATGATGTCATCGAGAATGCTCCGCCGTTCCTCGTGCCAGAGCACGATTTCGCGGCCGGCCTCAAAGGCGCGGTGCATCAGTGCCTCGGTCACCAGATCCTGCGGCCGCTCGCCTGCCCTCTCCCAGCAGAGATGCAGGATATCGGCGCCCGCCTCGTCACCCAGCGCATGCGGATCATGGGCGACGCGGATCAGCACCGAAAGCGGGAAGTCGCAGCCGGCGTCGCGGAGTTCGCGCACCTGCGCCGTATCGAAGGAGCCGAGGCAGGCAAAACGCTGGTTCATCTCGTCAAGATGGCGCCAGCAGAGCGTGCCGGTTCCGGGCGCCTTGAGTTCAACATAGAGACCGGTGCCGGTCTCGCGGCCGAGGGCGGCGACCTCCGAAAAACTCGGGACATCGACGCCGTCGAGGGCGGCGAGCTCGGCCGCCGTCATTTCCGAAATGCGGCGGTCGATGCCGAAGACACGCTCGAGATGGTCGTCATGCGAGACGACGACCACGCCGTCGCGGGTCAGCTGCGTATCGAGTTCCCACATCTCGGCGCCGAGTTCGGCAGCGCGGCGGAAAGCTGATATCGTGTTCTCGCGCTCATGGCCGCTGGCGCCGCGATGGCCGATGCAGAAGGGAAGCCGGCCCTTGGCCGACGGCCAGCCGTAACGCTCGAAAAATGCCGAAAAATTGCGGTTCATCAGAGCCTCGTTCCGTTCTCGTCGAAGACGAACACACCGGAGCTGTCGATCGCCCAGCGGACATCGTCGCCGACGTGAATATCGTTGCGCACCGGCTGGATCGAGCGCAGCAGCGGGCCGTCGGCAAGACGAACGTCGTAAAGGTTTTCTCGCCCTTGCGTTTCGGCGAAGGTGACCTTGCCGGACACCGGTGTATCGCCTGCAGGCGTAAAATGCTCCGGCCGGACGCCAAGCATCAGCTTGGTGCCCTCGGCGGCGCCGACGGTATCAGGCAGCGGCACGCGGATTTCGCTTTCCGGAATGGCGAAGGCGCCCTTGTCGACGATGCCGCGCAGGAAAGTGATCGGCGGATTGCCGAGGAAGCCGGCGACGAAAGCGGTCTTCGGATCATTGTACATTTCCGCCGGCGTGGCGATCTGGACGATCTCGCCTTCCTTCATGATGGCGATGCGGTCGCACATGCTCATCGCCTCAACCTGGTCATGAGTAACGAGAATGGCGGTGATGCCGGTTTCGCGCTGCAGGCGGCGGATTTCCGAGCGCATTTCGAGGCGCAGTTTTGCGTCGAGATTGGCGAGCGGTTCGTCGAGCAGCAACACGTCGGGCTTGCGGATCAGCGCGCGCGCCAGCGCCACGCGCTGCTGCTGGCCGCCGGAAAGCTGCGCCGGACGGCGTTCCATGAGATTGCCGATATGAACGAGCTCGGAAATGCGCTCGACCTCCTTGCGGATTTCGGCGGCGTTGACGCCCTTTACCTTCAGGGGAAAACCGATGTTTTCGGCAACCGTCATGTGCGGGTAAAGCGCATAGGACTGGAAGACGACGCCGACATTGCGGGCCTGGCTCGGCAGATCCGTGACGTCACGGTCGCCGAAGAGGATGCGTCCGCTGGTCGGCCGGTGAATGCCGCAGACCGCAAAAAGCGTCGTCGATTTGCCGCAGCCGGAAGGGCCGAGCAGCGCCAGCATCTCGCCGTCGCCGACTTCGAGCTGCATATTCTCGATGACCTTGGTGGAGCCGAAGCTCTTCGAGAAATTGTCGAGGAGGATGCGCATCAGCCTTTGCTCCCGCCGCCGTAGATGTTCATGAGATATTTGTTGAAGAGCGCGTAAGCAATCAGCACCGGGATGAGGTAGAAGAGGCCGACCGCCTTGAACATGTTGAAATCGTAATTGTTGTCGTCGGCGAGGAAGCCCGCCAGATAGACCGACAGCACCTGCACCTGATTGCCCGGCGCCAGCACCTGCGGCAGGATGAACTCGCCCCAGCCGGCGAGGAAGGAGAACAGGCCGAGCGCCATGATGCCCGGCTTGACCTGCGGCAGCACGAGGCTGCGCCAGACACGGAAACGCGAGGCGCCGTCGACGACGCCGGCCATTTCGATTTCCCAGGGCACGGTGTCGTAGAAACCCTTCATCATCCAGATGCCGAGCGGCAGGTCGATCGCAGCCTTCACCAGGATGACGCCGATCAGCGAATTATAGAGGCCGATCATCTGCAGGACGATAAAAATGGCGATGATCAGCGTCACCGACGGGAAGGCGTGCAGCACCATGACGCCGGCAAGGAAGAAGCCGCGCGCCGGTACGTTCAGCCGCGACAGCACGTAACCGGCCATCGACGAGACGATCAGCACCAGGCTGGTGGTGCAGGCCGAAAACAGTAGCGTATTCAGTGTCACGTGCCAGATATTCGCCTTGCCAGCTGTCGTCTGCCACAAGAAGCGCCAGTGATTGATCGTCAAGCCGGAGGGCAACAGCGCATCCGGCTGCTTCACCGTCACCGTGTCGAGGAAGAGATAGATATACATTAGCAGCAGCGGCAGGCTGACGATGGTCAGCGCCGTTATGACAGGCCAGCTGCGGTAGTTTGCCGAGGGCTGCGAGCGTTCGGCCATGGTCAATCCTCGATCAGGGGCTTGGCGACGAGCGTGCCGTAGTTGAAGACGCGCAGATAGACGAGCGACAGCATCACGCCGATGACGACGAGCACAAGCGCCATGGCGGCGCCCAGCCCGTATTCGAGATTGCCGGCATAGTTCCTGAGCGCGGTGTGATAGGCGGCAAGTGCCCAGACCTCGGTGGCGTTGCCCGGGCCGCCATTGGTGGCAAGCAGGATTTCATTGAAGGAGGCGAGCAGCGACAGCGTCTGGTAGCAGGTGACGAAGAGGATCGGCCAGCGCATCTGCGGCAGGATGATGTAGCGGATCTGCTGCCATCGCGAAGCGCCGTCGACCTCGCTTGCATAGAACTGGCTCTTCGGTATGGCCTTCATCGCCGAGGAGAACACCAGCATGCCCATCGAGGCGCCGATGAAGCCGTTGATCAGCACGACGAAGAACCAGGCATTATAGGCGGTATCGAGCAGGTAGTTCTTCGGGGGGTAGCCGAACTTGCCCATCAGGATAGAGATGAAGCCGCTGTCCCAGGCGAGCCACTTCCACAGCAGGACGTAGATGACGACGGGCGTAATGCGCGGCAGCAGCCAGATGCCGCGAAAGATCGAGGCGGGCGTCGGCGGCATGTAATGCGTCCAGATGGCAAGCAGCAGGGCATAACCGACGTTGAAGAGCGTCAGCACCAGCGCGACATAGAGCACCGTATTGAAAAGCACCCGCGCCATGTCGGGCGAACTGGCCATGCGCGAGAAATTGTCGGTCGTCCAGGTCCAGCCGGTATAGGTTATCTTGGCGACGGTTTCCTTCTGCTCCGGCGTCAGCTTGAAACCGAGATCGTCCAGTGCCGAAAACAGCTGCTCCTTGCTGTCGAAGCGGGTGTTGAGGACGGAGCGGTTGAACTGTTCGGAGATCTGCTTGACCTCACGTGTCGAAGGTCGCTCGGCGAGATCCTTGATCATCCGCTCGACGTCGCGGCGTGCCGGGAAGACCTCGCCTGCATGTTTGGCGCGCAACTCCGCGGCAATGCCCGGTGCAAGCCCGAGGCCTTCGACGGCCTTAAGGCCCGCCTCGTCGATGGTGTAACGCGGTTCGGCCATCTCGGTGGCGATTTCGGGCAGCGCCGATTTCAGCGCGATCAGGGAGTTGGGCGCGATCTGGTAGACGCCGCCGGAAATGCCGGTCGCCGTCGTCATGTTGGTCATCGAAAAGACCGCCGTCAGAACCACCGGCATCAGGAAGAACAGGACGATCATGACCGACGCAGGCGCGATCATCACCAGTCCGAGCGTTCTGGACGATTTCATAGAAGGTCTCCTCGCGGAACCGACCGGGCGGCGGGATTGCCGCCGCCCGGAGGGATGCTTCAGCGGATGACGATCTTGTCGCCGAGCGTGCTCTTCAGCTCGCTCTCGGCATCACCGATGGCGGCGTCGACGGTCTTGGCGCCGGTCCAGGAGGCTTCGAGGTTCTTCCACATGATGTTCCAATAGGTGCCGAAATCGGAATTGTTCGGCATTGCATTGGCATGCGGCAGCAGGCGCTCGGTGGCTTCGCGGGTCCAGCGGTCGGCCGAGTAGAAGTCGACGGTGGATTCCGACTTGGAGATGCCGAGATGGGCCGATTTGACCGCATGCAGCGCGTTGGTGCGCGGCTCGGAGGCGATCTTGACCAACTGGGCGGCGATCTCGGTGTCTTCCTGATCGTGGCCTGCGGTCAAGAGATAGACGAGCGGATGGGTCAGCGTGTTGGCCTTGCCGCCTTCGCCGGCGGGGATCAGCGTGAAGATCACGTTGCCGAAGAAGTCCTTGAGGCCTTCCTGGTTGACGAGGCGGGCATAATGCCAGGTGCCGCCGTCCCAGATGCCTGCCTTGCCGGTGGCGACTTCCTTCCACCACTGATCACCAGGCATGCCGATGTGGTTCTTCTTGGTGACGCCTGATTTAACGGCGTCGGCGAAGAACTGATAGGTGCGGGTCATCGCGGCTTTGTCGAAAACGAGCTTGCCGCCTTCTTCCATCGTGCCGCCGAAGCTGGTGTAGAACTGCCAGTAATCGGGACCGTTGCTGGTGCGCGGATAGAAACCGTAACCGGGCTGAACGAGGCCCTTGTCCTGCATCTTCTTGGCGTCTTCGAGCAGGTTTTTCATGGTGTACTTGCCGTCTTGGACACTCTGCGGCAGCGCATCGAGATCGGCGTCGCTGTAGCCGATCGCCTTCATATAAGGCTTCCAGAAGAACATCGGGCGGGATTCGGCATCCTGCGGAATGCCGTAGACGGTGCCGTTGTAGGAGGCGATCTTTAGCAGGTTTTCATAGATGTCGCTGAGCGGCCAGGAGTCGAGATCGACGTAATCTTCGATCGGGACGATGAGGCCGGCCTGCGACCAGGGGGCGATGTCTTCGTGGCCGCTGACGACGATGTTCGGGGCGGTCTTGGCTTCCGCGGCAAGGGTCAGCGCCTGCTTGAAGTCTTCCCAGGCGGAATAGGGCTTCTTCTCGACGGTGATCTTCAGGTCCTCGCCCTTGAGGGCGGCTTCGCGCTGCAACTGCTGGGCTGCGATCTCGATGGCGTCGAGGCGATAGACGTCATTCGGGCCGGTGCCGCCGGCCCAGACGCTGATGTGAACGTCCTTGGCAAGCACGATTGCAGAGCTCGAGGCCAGGATGGCGGCAGCAATAGTGAGGGATTTCAGTGTCGGCAAAATGGTCATCTTCTTCGTCTCCCTAGAAGAGCAGTGTGAAGCCTCTTGGCGGGTCAGCACTGCTGATGATGGCCGCTCCGAAACCCCACGAAAACGTGACGATGTCCGCTCTAGGGGTTTGATGTAACGGCCGAATGACAAAATTGAGCACGTGTGCAAAATTATTATGACGATGTCTGTCAGACTTGCAAGCGGCGGTTTTCGGGAGTGCCTTTTACGCTTCGAATTGTGCTTGCCCTCCTGCGGACCCGCCTGTCTTTCGGGACGCACAAAGCAGGTTTCAACGCTTTCGCCTCGCTTCGTACCTCCGAAAATCGGTTCCGATTTTCGAGCCGATGCGCTAGCATGTCGCCATGAGCCTTGAATCTGTCCGCGCTTTCCTGCGTGCGCACGCACCCGATATCGACATCATCGAAACCGCCGAGAGCTCCTCGACGGTGGCGCTTGCTGCCGAGGCCCATGGCGTCGAGCCGGCCCAGATCGCCAAGACGATCTGCCTGCGCGTCGGCGAGCAGATGATGCTGGTCGTTGCCGGCGGCACGGCAAGGCTCGACAATCGCAAGTTCAAGGACACGTTCGGCGCCAAGGGGCGCATGCTCGACGCCGAGGAGGTCGTGGCGGTCACCAGCCATCCGGTCGGCGGCGTCTGCCCGTTCGGCCTGCCCTCGCCGCTGCCGATCTATTGCGACATCTCGCTGAAACGCTTCGATGAAGTCGTGCCGGCGGCCGGCTCGACGAATTCGGCCGTGCGCATCGAAACCGGACGGCTGGCCGAGCTGACCGGCGCCAGCTGGGTCGATGTCTGCCAGTAAGCGGCGAAAAACTTCAAACCTGGAAAAGAGTACCTATATTCTCTCCCGACATGCCGTGATTGTGCATGACAGGAGATCAGGAATGCCGAGTGCCATTTCGCGTTTTGCCAAGTTCGCGGCAATTGCCGCTCTGACGAGCGCCACAGTTTTTGCTTCCCTTGACGATGCAGAAGCGCGCCGGGCCGGCAGCAGCGGCTTCGGAAGCCGCGGTACCCGCACCTTCCAGGCTCCGCCTGTCACCAGCACCGCGCCTGCACCCGCCGCGCCGATCGAACGGTCGATGACGCCGCGTCCGCAGACCACGGCGCCAGCGACCGCACAGCAGCCCTTCGGCGCCCAGCGCCCTGGTCTCTTCGGCGGCTTTGGCCGTTCGATGATCGGCGGCCTGATTGCCGGCGGCCTCCTCGGCATGCTGCTCGGTCATGGTTTCGGCGGCGGCTTCGGCTTCCTCGGCATGCTGCTGCAGATCGCTTTGATCGGCGGTGCCGTCATGCTCGCCATGCGTTATTTCGCCAACCGCCGCCAGCCTTCCTATGGCGCCGGTGGCCAGGGCGGCTCCTTCAGCCGGTCCAATAGCATGTCGCCTGCCAACAATTCGTCCTTCCAGATCCCGGCGATCGGTTCGGGTGCCGGTTCAAGGGCATCCTCGCGCGGCAACCGGCCGAGCGACGAGATCGGGCTGGCGCAGGCCGATCTCGATCAGTTCGAGGAATTGCTGACCGACGTTCAGACCGCTTACGGTGCCGAGGATTACGCCACGCTGCGCCGGCTGACGACGCCTGAGGCGATGTCCTATCTTGCCGAGGAACTCGGCGAAAACGCTACCAACGGCGTGCGCAACCGGGTCTCCGACGTCAAGCTGCTGCAGGGCGACATTGCCGAGGCCTGGCGCGAAGACGGCCAGGAATATGCGACGCTTGCCATGCGTTACTCCTCGATCGATGCCATGGTCGAACGCGACAGCGGCCGCGTGGTTTCCGGCGACGACCGCCGCCCGAGCGAAAGCATCGAGGTCTGGACCTTCGTGCGCAAGTCAGGCGCCGACTGGAAGCTTGCCGCGATCCAGGGAAGCGAGCAGCGCGCCGCCTGAGGTGGCGCGCGTCTGCCGGCTTAATTGACCGCGACCGGCTTGGAACGCATGCGCGAAACCGTTTCGCGTTCCGCCCGCTTGCAGCGCATCGGCGGCAGGCCGCGGTCCATCAGGTCCATGTCCTCGAGCACCATGTCGCCCATCTTCTTGAAGGCGCTGTCGAGCGCGCCGGCCCGATGCGCCGAGCGGATGAAACCTTTCAGGTTCCGCACCGGGTGATCGGGCGGTAGCGGCTCTTCTGGGTAGACGTCGCTTGCCGCGACGATATGACCAGACGAGACGGCCGCCATCAGCGCTTCGAAATCGACGACGTCGGCGCGACTGAGCAGGATGAAGGCAGCACCCCGGCGCATGCCGGCGAAGGCTTCTGCGCCGAGAAATCCCTTGTTTTCACTGGTGACGGCGGCGACGACGAAGATGAAATCGCTCTTTGTCAGCACCTCCTCCAGGCTTGCGGGTTCGACGCCGTTTTCCTCGAGGATCGAGCGGGGCAGCCAGGGATCGAACACCCTGATGCGGGCCCTGAAACCGGAGAGCAGCCGGCGCAGCGCCTTGCCGAGATCGCCGAAGCCGACAATACCGATCTCGGAGCCGGCGATCAGCCGCGCACCCGCATTGCCCTCCCCGCCCCAGAGTTCGTCTCCCTGGCGGAACGCGACATCCGCATCGACGATACCGCGCGCCAAGGCCAGCGCGAAGCCAAGACCGATTTCGGCGACCGGCTCGGCAAAGACCTGGCCCGTGGTCACGACATGAATGCCGCGCTCGAAGAGCACGTCATAGGGCATGTTATTGAGAAGATTGCTTTCGACGTTGAGGATCGAGCGCAGGGCCGGCATTCCAGCCAATGTTTCCGCCGAAAGCGGCGGTTGGCCGATAATGTAACGGGTCCTGCCGAGGATCTCGTCGCCGAGCCCGGCGATATTGTCAGGATCGGCCTCGACGATTTCGTATTTCGCATGCAATTCGGCGCGCGCCGTGTCGGTGAAGATCAGGTCGAGCGTGCGCGGTTCGGGCGCGCTGATCGCCAGCGGGCGTTCGGTGTTGGTCATGAGTGTCTCCTCCAACGCGCGGGCGATTTGTGTCGCCTCGTCCGGACGATTGATAGCCGCTGTGCCGGGCTGTTTCCAGTTCATGGAACAGGAATTGAAGAGCCGAGGTCCTTCGAAGGATGGATGCGCTATCGAAAGCGGCATTTGCCTATCATATAAGCAATTGAATTGTCTTGTGATTTATGCTTTCTCGTTGACCGGGCAGACTCTTTGAACTAGCCTGATGCGCGCGACTTGGAGCCATGCCTGATGTTCGGCGGCGGCAGGATATTCAAAAATTCACGAGGGAATCGAGCAATGAAATCAGCACTCAAGAGCGTCCTGCTGGCTTTGGCTGCCGCAGCGCTTCCGGCCGCCGCCTTCGCCCATCCCGCCATCGGCGACGCGGCCGGTTTCAGCCATGGTTTTGCCCATCCGATATCAGGCCTCGATCATGTCCTCGCCATGGTGATGGTCGGTGTTTTCGCATTCCAGCTCGGCGGTCGCGCCACCTGGCTGGTGCCGACGACCTTCGTTCTGGTGATGGCGCTCGGCGGCGCCCTCGGCGCTGCCGGCATCGATGTTCCCTTCGTTGAATTGGGCATTGCGCTTTCCGTCGTCGTCCTCGGCGCTATCGTTGCGCTCGACGTCAAGGCGCCGCTCGCCGCAGCACTCGGCATTGTCGGCCTCTTTGCGATCTTCCACGGTCATGCGCACGGCGCCGAAATGCCGGAAAATGCGGCTGGCGTTGCCTATGCCGCCGGTTTCATGATCGCGACCGCGCTGCTGCACGGCGCAGGCCTTGCCCTTGGTTACGTCATCGGCCGCGCCGGTGGACGTCAGGGCGCCTTCGTGGCGCGTGCGGCTGGCGGCATCGCTGCCATATCGGGTGTGGGCATCCTGGCCGGCTTGATCTGAGCCGCCTCGATCAGCGGCGGCGTGCATAAACGCCGCTCATCATCACAGTCAGACCAGAACGCCCGGCATGCGCATCGCGTTGCCGGGCGTTACTGCGTGATGGCTGCGAAGTGCTGCTGAATTGATCCAAGTCAAATCCGGCCGTGCCGCGCCCTGTTATATCCAGTTCACGATCAATGAACGGACATCCAAATTGACGCAGGGTCGCCTTGCGAATTGTCGGCTGGTCGCGAAATTGACTATAGTGATTTCAGAAATTACTGAAATCACAGACGCAACGGAAATGACCATGAACCTTCCGCCTC
Source organism: Rhizobium acidisoli (assembly GCF_002531755.2). Taxonomy (NCBI): domain Bacteria; kingdom Pseudomonadati; phylum Pseudomonadota; class Alphaproteobacteria; order Hyphomicrobiales; family Rhizobiaceae; genus Rhizobium; species Rhizobium acidisoli. Next base: position 241,293 of record NZ_CP035002.1, read on the forward strand.
TCGTTCAGTCCTTCGTTCTCCATTTCGGCGAAATGGGCTCCCGCTGGGGAATCAACCGCACGGTCGGCCAGATCTATGCCTTGCTCTACGTCTCGCCAGCGCCGATCTGCGCCGAGGAGATTGCCGATGCACTCGCCATTTCGCGCTCCAACGTGTCAATGAGCCTGCGCGAACTGCAGGCGTGGAACCTTGTGCTTCTCAAACACAAGCCGGACGACCGCCGCGACTTTTTCACCACGCCCGATGATGTGTGGCTCATCTTGCGGACGCTTGCCGAGGAGCGAAAGAAGCGGGAAGTCGATCCGACGCTGTCGGTTCTGCGCGAAATCCTGATGCAGCGCCCCGCCAGCGAGGCCGAACGCCATGCGCAGCAGCGCATGAGCGAAATGCACACGCTGATCGAGCAACTGACACATTGGTATGAAGACGTAAAACAACTTGAAACCGAAAGGCTCGCAACGCTACTCTCGCTGGGCGCGAAAGTGACAAAGCTTCTGGAGGCCAAGGACCGGGTCGTTTCGCTCGGCCGCAGCCGCCGGCCGAATCCAGCGAACAAGAGTTAGCGCCATGGGCACTGCTTTCTTCGACGCGACAGACAGACCAGAGACGCGACCGCCGGATGGCGATGCCGTTTTGCCCCGCGGTGACGCGGCGAATGCCGGGCTGCGCAGGGCGGCGATGCTGCAGTCGCTGGCCGCCGCCATCTGGATCCCGCAGGCCGGTTTGCTCGCCCTCTCAGTCGGCCGCATTGCCGATGGCGGCGGATTGCACGACGTTCTTTGGCAGGCTCTCGGTATCCTCGCCCTCGGATTGGCAAGAAGCGGTCTCGACGCGGCCGGCGGCCGCCTCGCCTTTCGTGCCGCGCGCGCCGAGCTCAGCCGCAGGCGGCAGGTCGCGGCTTCTGCCCTTTCCCTGTCGTCGCCGATCGATCGTGGCCGGCCGGCCTCCGGCAAAGCCGCGAGCGTCATCGGCGAGCAGGCCGAACTCATCGTGCCCTATCTCGCCCGTTTCCAGCCGGCGCGGGTGAAGGCGAGCCTCGTGCCGCTGATCATCCTTGCGGCGATCCTTCCCATCTCCTGGGTCGCCGCGCTGGTGCTGCTGTTTGCCGCGCCGCTGATCCCCATCTTCATGGCGTTGATCGGCTGGCGCGCCCAGGCGGCCAGCGAAAAACAGCTTGTTGCCACCGGCGGCCTCAACGGCTTCCTGCTCGATCGGCTGCGCGGACTGGCGACGATCCGCGCGCTCGACGCGGTGGAGGCCACCGCGCTCAGGCTTCGCCGCGAGGCGGAATCGCTGCGTGCGCGCACCATGGCGGTGCTGAAGATTGCCTTTCTCTCCTCGGCCGTGCTCGAACTTTTCGCCGCGCTCGGCGTGGCGATGATCGCCGTCTATGTCGGTTTCAGCCTGCTCGGCGAGATCCGCTTCGGCACCTGGGCAGGCCGGCTCGACCTGACCGAGGGACTGTTCATCCTGCTGCTGGCGCCGGCCTTCTTCGAGCCATTGCGCGAGCTTTCGGCCGTCTGGCACGATCGGGCGGCCGGCGAAGCGGCGATGAAAGCGCTGGATGCTCTGGCTGCAGGCGACGGCCTGTCCATTCGAGGAACGGCCGAAATCGCACCAGCGGTCCTTGCCGCCGCCGAAGCGCCGGCCATCCGCCTTGAAAATCTCGTCTTCCGCTACGGCGCCGACGAACCGTTGATCCACGACGGTTTCAATCTCGATATCGCTGCCGGGGAACATCTGGCGTTTCTTGGTGTCAGCGGTTCCGGCAAATCGACGCTTCTGTCGCTGATGGCGGGGCTGGCGCCCTCTACCGGCGGCCGTATCGTCATTGGCGGCGTCGAGCTTGCGGATGATACTGCCGCCAACCTACGGGACGGCATGGCGTGGATCGGCCAGAAGCCGCACATCTTTACCGGCACTGTAACGGGGAATATCGCGCTTGGCAGACCCGGCGTGCTGCGCGGCGATGTGGCCTACGCCCTCGATGCCGGGAGAGTCGGAAAGGTGGCTGATGCCTATGGCGGCCGGCCCCTCGGCGAAGGCGGTATCGGGCTTTCCGGCGGCGAGGCGTTGCGGCTGGCAATCGCGCGGGCGGCCTGCAATCCGCATCTGAGGATCATCCTCGCTGACGAGCCGACCGCACATCTCGATGCCGCCACTGCCGCTGAGGTTACAGAGAGCCTGCTTTCGCTCGCGAGGGCGCGCACGTTGATCGTGGCGACCCATGATCCACTTCTGGCCGCGCGCATGCATCGCAGCATCCGCATCGACGCCGATATCATGATCCGGGAGGCCGCCGAATGAGCACGTTTGCTGCAGACCTCAAGCCGATCCTGCGGCTCTTCCTTGCCGAGCGCCGACGCGCGCTGCTCTTCGGCGCAGCGCTTTCGGCGGCGACGGTGACGGCGGGCATAGCGCTGCTCGGCATTTCCGGCTGGTTCATCACCGCCACCTCGCTTGCCGGGCTTTCGGCCGCTGCCGCCGTTACCTTCGACGTTTTTGCGCCGTCGGCCGGCATCCGGCTGCTCGCCATCGTCAGGACAGTGGCCCGTTACGGCGAAAGGCTTGCGACCCATGATGCGACGCTCGGCGTGCTCGCCGCTCTTCGCGAGAGACTGTTTCGCGGCTTTGCCGAACCGGCTGCTGCGCGCGCCCTCTCGCATCGTCCGGCAAGGCTGCTCTTCCGGTTGACCGCCGATATTGATGCGCTCGACTCTCTTTATCTCAGGATCCTCGTGCCGTCCGCGGTGGCGATCGGCGCTGCCCTTGCGGCAAGCCTCGTGCTGGGGCTCATGCATCCTCTGTTCGGCCTGTTATCCGGTCTCTTTCTCATTGGTGCCGGTCTCGGCCTGCCTTTGATCGCCGCCCGGGCGGCGCGCAAACATGCCCGCAGGCGTGCCCATGGCATCGAGGCGCTGCGCTCACGGACGATCGATCTCGTCGCCGGCCAGACCGATCTCCTGATGGCCGGTCGGCTTGCGGCGCAAAGGCAGGCAATAGCTGCGGCGGACCGCTACACCGCCGGCGCCGATAACCGATTGAACCGCGTCGAGACCGGCCTGATCTTCGGCTTCGGTCTGGTCTCCACCCTTCTGTTGACGGCATCACTGCTTGCCGTCGCCGCTCTTGCGGAGACCAAGGCGATCACCGCTCCCGTCGCAGCTCTCGGCCTGCTGGTCGCCTTCGCGGCGACCGAACCCTTCGCGGCACTGCGCCGTGGCGCGCTGGAACTTGGGCGGACACTGCTTGCGGCAAGGCGCGTGGCGCCGCGGCTTGCCGTTGCGGAGGCCTCCGAACCATTGGCGGCGCCACTTTCGGGATTTGCCTTTTCACTGGCCGATGTATCCGCCTTCCATGAAAATTCCGCCGTGCCGGCACTTCAGGGTATCGCACTCACGCTTCAGCAGGGCGAACGCCTCGCCGTCATCGGCAGCAGCGGCGCCGGCAAGTCGAGCCTGCTCGCTCTGCTTTCCGGCGAACTGCTGGCAAGAACGGGAACAGTCGCAGCGGTAACGGCAACCTTGCTGGCGCAACGGACGGAACTCTTCGAGGACAGTCTGCGCGGCAATCTCGCTCTTGCCAACCCGGATGCGAGCGAGGCCCATCTTCGAGACGCGCTCGCAGCTGCCGGCCTTCTTGCCGATGTCGAGGCCATGCCGCGCGGGATCGATACGCCGCTCGGCGAAGGCGGGCTCGGCCTTTCGGGCGGCCAGTCGCGCCGGCTGGCGCTTGCCCGCCTCTTCCTGCGCGACACGCCGCTCTGGCTGCTCGATGAACCCACAGAGGGTCTCGACGGCGCCACCGCCCGCGACGTGCTCGGTCGCCTGTCGGCAATGGCGGCCGGCCGCTCTTTGGTGATCGCCACGCATATCCGCCGCGAGGCTGCCATCGCGGACCGCATCGCCGTCATCGAAGGCGGCCGCATTTCAGAGATTTCGCGCCGCGGAGAGACGGCGTTCGAAAAGGCGCTCGACCGGCTTCGGCCGGACTGAGCGAGATCGCATGCCCTCAGGCGCCGGCCGGCGCTGGAGGAACGCTCCGTACCCCGTGGGACCGTGGGAGAAAGACAATGGAACTAGATATCGTAGCGCTTTCGCGCTTCCAATTCGCGCTGACGGCGCTGTACCACTTCCTGTTCGTACCGCTGACGCTCGGCCTGTCCGTGCTTCTGGCGATCATGGAAACGGTCTACGTCATGACCGGCCGCCAGATCTGGCGGCAGATGACGAAATTCTGGGGCACGCTGTTCGGCATTAATTTCGTGATCGGCGTCGCCACCGGCATCGTCATGGAATTCCAGTTCGGCATGAACTGGAGCTATTACAGCTATTATGTCGGCGACATCTTCGGTGCGCCGCTGGCGATCGAAGGCCTGATGGCCTTCTTCCTGGAGGCGACCTTCGTCGGTCTGTTCTTCTTCGGCTGGGACAAGCTGTCGAAGGTGGGCCATCTTGTCGCCACCTGGGCGGTGGCGCTGGGCTCGAATTTCTCAGCCCTCTGGATCCTCATCGCTAATGGCTGGATGCAGAACCCTGTCGGATCTGCGCTCAATCCGCAGACGATGCGCATGGAGATTACGAGCTTCTTCGACGTGGTCTTCAATCCGGTCGCCCAGGCGAAATTCGTCCACACCGTCTCGGCCGGTTATGTCTGCGCCTCGATCTTCGTGCTCGGCGTTTCGGCCTGGTATCTGCTGAAGGGCCGGCATATCGAGCTTGCCAAGCGCTCGATGACCGTCGCCGCCTCCTTTGGCCTCGCCTCGGCGCTCTCGGTGGTCGTGCTCGGCGATGAGAGCGGTTATCTCGCCACCGAAAACCAGAAGATGAAGCTCGCTGCGATCGAGGGCATGTGGAAGACCGAGCCGGCGCCGGCCGCCTTCACCGCCTTCGGATTCCCGGATCAGGAGGCGCGCGAGACGCATTTCGCCGTGCATATCCCCTGGGTCATGGGCCTGATCGGCACGCGGTCGCTGACGACAGAGATCCCCGGCATCGATAAGCTCGAACAGCAGGCCGAAACCCGCATCCGCGACGGCATCAAGGCCTATCACGCGCTGATGCAGATCCGTGCAGCACCCGCGCAGGATCAGGTGGCGCAGGAAGTTCGCAGCTCTTTCGAGGATCTCGGCCATGATCTCGGTTATGCCCTTCTTCTGAAGCGCTATGTCGACGATCCCCGCCAGGCGACCGACGCGCAGATCGTCCAGGCTGCGCGCGATACTATCCCGCATGTGCCGACGCTCTTCTGGTCCTTCCGCATTATGGTCGGCCTCGGCATCTTCTTCATCCTGCTGACATCAACCTTCTTCTGGCTGTCGGCGCGCCGGCATCTCGACAAATATCCGCTGCTGCTGAGGCTTGCGGTGCTGGCGATCCCCCTGCCCTGGGTCGCGATCGAGCTTGGCTGGGTCGTTGCCGAGTTCGGCCGCCAGCCCTGGGTGATCGAAGGCGTGCTGCCGACCGCGGCAGCCGTTTCCAGCCTCGGCGCCGGCACCGTGCGTTTGACGATCATCGGTTTTGCCGCGCTCTACACGGTGCTGATCGTCATCGAGATGGGCCTGATGATCAAGGCGATCCGCCAGGGCCCTGAACCGGACGACGAGCCGGAAGCGGTGCTGATTTCCGAAACCCTCGTCCCGGCCGCGGAGTGACCTGTCATGATCCTTCACGAACTCATCGACTATGAAACCCTGCGCATCATCTGGTGGCTGCTGCTCGGCATAGTGCTGATCGCCTTTGCGGCGACAGGCGGCTTCGATCTCGGCGTCGGCACGCTTCTGCCCTTCGTCGCCAGGACCGATACGGAACGGCGCGTGGTGATCAACACGATCGGTGCCACCTGGGAAGGCAACCAGGTCTGGCTGATCCTCGGCGGCGGCGCCATCTTCGCCGCCTGGCCGCCGCTCTATGCGGTCTCCTTCTCGGGCTTTTATCTTGCGATGTTTGCGATCCTCTTCGCGCTCATCCTGCGCCCGGTCGGCTTCAAATACCGGTCGAAGCGAGAAAGCGCCAATTGGCGCAACGGCTGGGACTGGGCGCTCTTTATCGGCGGTTTCGTGCCGTCGCTGATCTTCGGCGTCGCCGTCGGCAATGTGCTGCAGGGCGTGCCCTTCCGCTTTGCCGACGATATGCGGATCTTCTATGAAGGCTCGTTCTTTGCCCTGCTCAACCCCTTTGCACTGCTTTGCGGCCTGCTCTCCGTCGCCATGTTGACGATGCATGGTGCGGCCTGGCTGGTGCTGAAGGCGAGCGGTCCGGTTGCGGAGCGGGCCAGAAGCTACGGCAGCATCGCTGCCCTGGCCGCCATCCTGCTGTTTGCCCTCGGCGGCGTCTTCCTGTGGATCAACGTCGGCGGCTACCGCATCACCAGCGATATCAGCCCGATCGGACCTTCCAATCCGCTGTTGAAAACGGTGGTGATCGAAAAGAGCGCCTGGCTTGCCAACTACACCGCCCATTCGTGGATGATCGCAGCACCGGTCCTCGGCTTTGCCGGGGCGGCACTGGCTTTCATTGCCATGCGGGCAAGGCGCGAGGTGATGACGCTGCTCTTCAGCACGGTCTCCGTCCTCGGCATCATCTCGACGGTCGGCCTGTCGATGTTCCCGTTCATCCTGCCCTCCTCGCTCGATCCACGATCGAGCCTGACGGTCTGGGATGCATCCTCCAGCCATATGACGCTGTTCATCATGCTGGTGGTGTCGGCGATCTTCCTGCCGATCATCTTTGCCTACACGGCCTGGGTCTACAAGGTTCTGTGGGGCAAGGTCGACGAGAAATCCATCACCGACAAGAACAGCCACGCATACTGAGGGAGACGAAACAATGTGGTATTTCGCATGGATCCTCGGCCTGCCGCTGGCAGCCGCCTTCGCCGTCCTCAATGCCATGTGGTACGAGCTGATGGATGACGCAGCCAGGAAGAAGGCGTCCGAGACGCGTAAGTAGAAAGGGGCTCCGTGGGCATTTCTACAATACCCGCTAAGGGAATTGAAGTTGTTTGGATTGAAGCGGTTCGCACGGACTTGGCTTTAAACGTTCGAGGGGTCGGCCATTTCGTTCCAGAGATAGTCGCCGGTGTGCGTGATATGGGCTCATGGGAGCAGTGCGACCGGCAAAACCATACTCTGGCCTCGGACGTAATCGACAGCGCGGCTACGCAAGTGCACGAAGGTTGCGGGGCTAGGCGGCGCCGCCCGGCAGGTGCCTCCGTAACCACACGATTGCGGCCGGAGGTCTTAAGGAGGCAGAGCGCCCTGTCCGTCCGCTGCCCACAACCTCCAAAATATGATAGCCCGCGGCACCCGGAAAAGGGGATCTGTGCTCTCAAACCAACATCGACTGCTGGGCGGAGATACCTGCCGTCGCGCCTTGCGATATTGCCGTGGTGACCGAGTTCATGGCTGGGTTTGCGAGATCGCCGGCGGCGTAGATGCCCGGCATGCTGGTTTCGCGGCGCTCGTCGACCTTGAGGGCGATGCCGAAGGGCGTATTGACCGTGGCGAGGCCCAGTGATTCATGCAGGCTTGCGGACGGCTTGTTGCGCGGATGCGCGAACAGGATATCGACCCCGGCATTGCGGCCGCTCTCGAGATTAACGGTGGTGATATGGCCCCCGTGATGCGCGATTTCGGCGATCCGGCCATCAACGACAGGTATGTTGCGGCGCGCCAGATCGGCGCGGATATCGGGTGCAATGTCGTGACCATCGGCGAAGACCGTCAACGTGTCGGTCCAATCCTGGTATAGCCTGACATAATTGTGCGACGGCGGACCGGACCAGACGAGGCCCCAATGCTGGTCGGCGACTTCAAAGCCATCGCAATAGGGGCAGGGCACGATGGACGTGCCCCAGCTTTCGGCAAAACCGGGAACATCAGGCATCTGGTCGGCAACGCCGTAGCTCAGGATCAGGCGGCGCGCTCCAAGATTTTCGCCATCGCCAGTGAGGACGGAGAAGTCGTCGATGGCGCCGGAGATGCTCTCGGCTCGGGCATTGACCAGCTTGACCGTAGGATAACGCGCCAACTGCTGCCGCGCCTCGGCCAGGATGTCCAGCGGCGGCTTGTGATCGTGGCCGAGCAGACCATGCGAGTGGCCGGCGAAACGATTGCGCGGCAGGCCGGTATCGAGAATGGTGGCCTTGCGGCGGGCACGGCCGAGCTGCAGGGCAGCGGCGAGACCGGCAAAGCTGCCGCCGATGATGATGACGTCATCCATGGTGATAAGCTCCGTGCTGTTGAGAGAGTGTGATTGGCTGAGCCTTGGCGCGTCTCGTCCACCGATATGCATCGATATGGCCAAGCGGCTTAGAGAAACTCGATCTGGGGGACAGGATAAAATCCGCTCTTTGGCTTGCATATTTCTGATACTGCATGGTATCGTAAACATGAATAACGATACTGTCAAGGATCTTAATAATCGTGACCGAAAATAGTCGAGGCCGGCGCGGCAGGCCAGCCAACGAGGCGCTTGGCCAAACGATAGTCGATGCAGCATACGAACTCTTTGTTGAATTGGGTTTTCAAGCGACGACCTTGGACAAGGTCACCCAGCGCGCGAAGATATCCAAGCTCAGCATCTATCGGCACTTCGAGAGCAAGGAGGCGCTGTTCAGCGCGGCCGTCGCCGCCCGCTGCCATCAGTTTGCACCACAAGCCCTTTTTGAAGGCGTCGACGGTTCGGCCGAAGATCAACTCATGGCGGTGGGATCATCCCTGCTTCGCACGCTGTTGAGCTCGGACGTCCGCAGTGTCGAAGCCATGGTCATGGCCGACAAGACGAATCAAAAGTCGTTGAGCAAGCTCTATTACGAAGCCGGCCCCGCCCATGTCATCGCCCAAATCGAGGCCCTGTTGCGTCAGTTGCACGCGAAGGCGGTTCTGAACGTGCCCGATCCTCTTCAGTCCGCCCGCTTGTTTGGCGCGCTTATCAAAGGATCCGATCTCCTGATTATTGCGCGCTTCGATCAGGCAAGAGCAGAGGACGACAACGAAATCGAATCCTATTGCCGGTCGGCCGTCGCCATGTTCATCGCCGCGCACCGTGGCAGCGACCACGCGGGCGGATAGCCTAGTCAAGAATGGATCGGAACAAGGATATGGCATGGCAGAGGAAAATGTTTATCAGGTAGCTGACTGGAATGGCCAAAGCGGGGAGCGCTGGGTCGCTTACCAGGCCCGGCTCGATGCCATGATGGCGGTGTTCGGCCAGGCCGCGATCGAAGCCGCCGCGCCCGCCACGGGTGAGCGCGTGCTGGACGTCGGCTGCGGCGCGGGGGCGTCTAGCCTGGATTTGGCCGCCCGCGTCGGCGCCGGGGGCCAAGTGCTGGGCGTAGACATATCCGAGCCGCTGATCGGCAGAGCGCGCGTATTAGCTCCGCAGGATACGCCGGTCTTGTTCCAGGTGGCCGACGCCAGCAGCACCGAGTTGCCCGAGGGCGCGTTCGACATCCTGTTCTCGCGCTTCGGAGTGATGTTCTTTGACGATCCGACAGCGGCATTCGCTCATATGCGCCGTGCGCTCAAGCCGGGCGCGCGGGTCGCTTTCGTCTGCTGGCGCGGCATGGCCGAGAACGATTGGGTGCGCTTGCCGATGGGCGCGATCAAGGGCATCGTCCCGCCGACCGCGCCGCCTGATTCCGAAGCGCCCGGCCCATTCTCGCTTGGCGATCCGGGGCGCGTGGCGCGTATCCTGACGGCGGCCGGCTTCATCGATATTGCTATCGCGCCATTCGATGCCTCCATCCCGTTCGGCGAGGGGGGGACGCGGGACGCGGCGATCGACGACGCGGTGGAGATGACACTCGAGGTCGGCCCGCTGTCGCGCGCTCTCGCTGGTCAACCCGACGGCATCCGGGCCCGCGCCTCGGCCGCGGTTCGTGCCGCCTTCGCGGGCTGCCCCGGTGAGCGGTCGGTGATGATCGACGCCGCGGCGTGGATCGTCACCGCGCGCAATCCGGCAAGCTGACCAGGATTAACAGGGATATACGCCCCGTCTCGATGGCTCGGCGTCGGCCGTGACGCGATCGAAAAAGGGCGCGGCTCGAACCGCGCCCTTTTTATTGGGTCAGCCTTCCAGCCATTTCACCTGATCGGGTGTCAGTCGGATGTCGAGCGCCGAAAGACTGTCTTCCAACTCGGCGACTGTACGCGGTCCGATCAGCGGAATGACCGGGAAAGGCTGGGCGATCACATAGGCGAGCGCGATGTGGATCGGATTGCGGCCGAGCTTGTTGGCGAGCTCGATGGCGCGGTCGCGGCGTCCGAAATTGCGCTCGGAATACCAGACCCGCACGATCTCCTCGTCGTCCCGCTTGTCGCGGCCGGCGCGGTCGGTGAAGAAGCCGCGGCCCTGGCTCGACCAAGCAAAGTTCGGGATCTGCTTCTCGTTCAGCCACGTCTTCCAATCGTCGTCAGAGGCGGCGACGCAGCCGGCCCAAATCGGATCCAGCATCTCGGCAAGCGAGAAGTTGTTGGAGAGTGCTGCCGGCGCTGCCTTGCCGGTCTTTTCGGCATAGGCGATCGCCTCGTCGAAACGCGCCCGCGTCCAGTTCGATCCGCCGAAGATGCCGCGGATGCGGCCGCGCTTGACCTCGGCATCCATGGCATCGACGAACTCGCCGACGGGCACGTCTGTATTGTCGCGATGCATGAAATAGATGTCGACATAATCGGTCTTCAGCCGGGCGAGAGACTGGTCGAGCTGCTTGGCGATCATGTCGGGATAGCAGAGCGGCGAATGCGCGCCCTTGCCGATCAGCACGATCTCCTCGCGCGGCACTTTTCGGCTCGTGTGCCAGTCGCCGAAGATCGCTTCCGTCTTGCCGGCGCCATAGACATAGGCCGTGTCGAAGGCATTGCCGCCGGCCTCGTAGAAGGCGTCGAGCGTCAGCGAGGCGGCGGCAAAGTTCGGGAAGAATTCGAAGCCGAGCGTCACCACCGAGGCCGGCTTGGAAATGCCGGGTATCTCACGCCGCGGAATGCTGCTGCCGTGCGTGACCGTGCCGCCGGCAATGTTGGTCGTGCGCTTTGCCGCTTTCTCGACGCCGTATTCCAGGCCGACCGAGGCGCGCCACTGGTCGAGCACGCGCAGGTTGGCGATCGAATCCGCCCAGCTCATGCCGGGAGAGCTGAACTCGGTTTTGCCGGCGCGGATGGCATCGCCCGCCGCGTCCGCCTCGAAGGAATAGAGCCAGCGATCTTCCTTGACCTCGACCGTCTCCTGTTTGCCGCCCTTGAAGATTTCGATCTTGCCGACGCCGCCCTTATGGCCCGAGGCGAACCAGAAGTCGGCGACTTCGATCCGACCCTCGGAGCCGATGATGCGCAGCACATTGTCCTGTTGCGCCATGATCGAGCAGGAGACTTCGGCGATGATCTCGTTCGGGAATTTGAGCACGGCGGAGGCCCATTCATCGACGCCACTCTCACCGAGATGGGCGACGCCCGAAACCTTCTCCGGGTCGAGGAAGGCCTTGCCGTCCGCGGCGCCGGCGATCAGCCTTGCCATCGAGACCGGGTAGCCGCCGACATCGAGAATGCCGCCGCCGGCGGTATCATTGGCGAACAGCCTGTGCTCCGGCCTGTAGCTGCCCATATTGAAGCCGAAGCTCGAGCGGATGATGCGGACGGTGCCGATGACGCCACTCTTGATGAGTTCGACCAGTTTTTCCGTCTGCGGATGCACGCGGTACATGAAGGCTTCGCCGGCAAAGACGCCGGCCTTCTTGGCCTCGTAATAAACGGCTTCGGCATCATAGGCCGAAAGCGCGATCGGCTTTTCCACAAGGATATGCTTGCCGGCGCGCGCGGCCTTGATCGCCCATTCGGCATGGCCGGTATGAGGCACGGAGATATAGACCGCATCGACCTCGGGGTCGGAAAGCAGCGCCTCGTAACCCTCGACGATGCGGGCGCCGGGGAAGTTTTCTGAAAGTCCCGGCTTGGAAGGATTGCGGGTAGCGATCGCCACCAGTTTGCCGGTGCGCGAATGGGCGACGCCGTCTGCAAAGGTGCGGGCGATGGTGCCGGGGCCGATGATGCCCCAGCGGATCGGTTGATCGGAAGTCATGGAAACCTCTTTCGTCTTTCTGCCTTGGGATTTGTGGTTTAGCGAAGCCGTTTGCCGGCGCCGTCGAAAAGGAATGTGTGGCTGGCGGGAAGGCCGACGGTCAGCGTCTCGCGGTTGCCGGCGGTGCGCGATTCCGGACGCTCGATGATCAGCTGCTCGCCGCCGATGGCGGCATAGATGTAGCTGGTGTTGCCGAGATGCTCGGCGACGTCGATGGCGACGGTGAGATCGGCATCGCCCATGCCGGCATCGACGAAATGTTCGGGACGAATGCCGAGCGTTACCTTCGTGCCAGCTTCGATGGGTTCGGTGACGGGCAGCGGCAGGCGCATATTGGCATCGCTTTCGAGCGCGATCACCACCCTGCCCGGCTGCGTCTCGACCACCATGGCTTTGAGGAAATTCATCTTCGGCGAGCCGACGAAACCGGCGACGAACTGGTTGGCGGGATCGTCGTAAAGGTCGAGCGGCGCACCGATCTGCTCGATATTGCCGGCGCGCAGCACGACGATCCTGTCGGCAAGCGTCATTGCTTCGGTCTGGTCGTGGGTGACATAGATCATCGTCGTGCCGAGCTGCTTGTGCAGCCTGGAGATTTCGACGCGCATCTGCACGCGCAGTTCCGCATCGAGGTTCGACAAAGGCTCGTCGAACAGGAAGACCTCGGGTTCGCGGACGATGGCGCGGCCGATTGCGACGCGCTGCCGCTGACCGCCGGAAAGCTGCTTCGGCCGCCGCTTCATCAGCTCGGTGATCTGCAGGATCTCGGCGACATGGCGCACGCGCCGCTCGGTATCGGCCTTCGGATTGCCGTTCATCCGCAGGCCGAAGCTCAAATTTTCCTCGACGGTCAGATGCGGATAGAGCGCATAGGACTGGAAGACCATGGCAATGCCGCGATCGGCAGGCTCGACGTCGTTGACGACCCTGCCGCCGATCCGAAGCTCGCCTGAGGTGATGTCCTCGAGGCCGGCGATCATCCTGAGCAGCGTGGACTTGCCGCAGCCGGAAGGGCCGACGAAGACGACGAATTCGCCGTCCTTCACCTCCAGATCGGCGCCATGGATGATCTCGAAGCCGCCGAAGCGCTTGACGATATTGCTGAGTGAAAGCTCTGCCATGCGGCCTCCTGATTACTTGATTGCGCCGGCGGCGATGCCGGCGATGAAATGGCGCTGGAGAGCCACGAAGACGACGAGGATCGGCGCCGTCAGCAGCACCGCGCCGGCCATGATGCCGCCCCAGGACACCTTGGTGAGGCCGATCAGCGTTCCCAATGCCACCGGCGCGGTCATCATTCCCGGTTTGGAGTTGATGAGCAGCGGCCAGAGATAGTTGTTCCAAGAGGCGAGGAAGAGGATGATCGCCAATGCCGCCATGGTCGGGCGCGCCAGCGGCAAAGCGATGCGCAGGAAGATCTGCCACTCCTTGACGCCTTCGACACGGGCCGCATCGAAAAGCTCGCCCGGCATCATCGAAAAGGATTGCCGCATGAACAGCACGCCGAGCGAATTGAACAGCGGCGGCACGATCAGCGCCACCCATGTGTTCGCCAGCCGGAACTCGCGGGCCACCATGATGAATTGCGGGATGACGACCACGGAGAAGGGCAGCGTGATCGTGCCGAGGATGATGGCGATGACGATGGAGCGGCCGACGAAACGGTAACGCGCCAGCGCCCAGCCCGCCATCGAGGTCAGCATCACCGACAGGAAAGTATAAATGATCGCGACGCCGACGGAGATCGTCATCGCGCCGATGAAATCGGTGTCGGCCTGCAGGTTCTTGAAATTCGCGATGAAGTTTGTGGACGGCCAGAGCACGATGTCGGGGCTGAAAATGCCGTTGTCGGGCATCGTCGAGAAGACGAACATCATCCAGAGCGGAAACAGCCAGATCAGCGCCAGCGGCGCCAGTGCGGCGTGCAGTACGATCTGGCGCATGAGTAGGGATCGCGACCTGGATTTCATTTCGGATCCCTCCCGACCCAGAGATTGAGAAGCGAGATCACCACGGCAAGGGAAGCCATCGTGTAGGCGATCGCCGAGGCATAGCCGAAGTTCAGCGAGGTGAAGCCCTGGCGGTAAAGCAGCAGGCCGAGCGTCTCGGTACCGCCGCCGGGGCCGCCGCGATTGGTAATGAGGAAGGGCTCGGTGAAGAGCTGCATGGTGCCGATCACCGAGAGCACCACACAGAAGAGGATGATCGGTTTCAGGAGCGGCAGGGTGATGTGAAAGAACTGCTGGACCTTGCTGACCCGGTCGAGTGTCGCAGCCTCGTAGACATCGTCCGGAATCGACTGCAGGCCGGCCAAGATGATGATGGCGTTATAGCCCGCCCAGCGCCAGGTGACGGCGAGGATGATCAGCGCCATGGCGGCATTGGCATTGTCGAACCAGGAAACCGGGCTGAGACCGACGGCGGAGATCAACTTGTTGATGATGCCGAAATCGAGGCTGAACATCAGCCGGAACACGGCGGCATAGGCGACCTCGCCGACGACGACGGGCGCAAAGAAGGCGAAACGGAAAAGCGGACGCGCTTTCAAGAGCGGCGAATTGAGCATAACGGCCATGACGGTCGCAAGCGCGATCATGACCGGGACCTGGATCACCAGGATGATCAGAGTGTTATAAAGAGCGTTGTAAAAGGCCGGATCGTAGAAGAGCCGGCCCCAATTGGCCTGGAAACTGTATTTCCACGGATTGATGCGGGTGTTCTGAAAGGAAATCAGGAACGAATTGATGATGGGCCAGACCCAGAAAGTGGCAAAGACCAGCAAATAAGGAGCAAGGAACGCATAGGCGCTCCGGGTTCTGAACGGCATCGAGCCTCCTCCTCACGAACGAATGACCGGCCGCCTTGCAAAGGCGGGAGAAAGCCGGGCGCCGAAGCGCCCGGCGTCGTCAGTCATTGCGCCACTGGAAGCCCGGTCGCCGAAGCGATCTGTTTGGCGGCATCGTCGAGGGCTGCCTTCGCGTCGGGATAACCGCCGGCGAAGAACTTCGTCTGTGTTGCCTTGAAGATGGCTTCGGCATCGCTCTGGAAAGCGGTGCCGCGGCTCGGCACGATCTTCGGCAGCGTCGCCAGGATATCGGCCCAGACCTTCTGGCCGCCCCAATAGGGCTGCGGTTCGCTGATAAAGGGGTCCTTCTCTGCCGAAAGCAGCGACGGCACCAGGCCGAATTCCTTCAGCATGGTGATCTGGCCCTCATTGGTGCCCAGCGCATAGTTGACGAATTTCCAGGCAGCTTCCTTGTTGGCCGAGGTCGCCGAAATGGCGAGCGACGAACCGCCGAGATTGGCCGCATGCGGGCCGTCGGCCGTCAGGCTCGGCATCCGGTAGACGCCCCACTTGCCCTTGAGATCGGGAGAAGTCGAACGCACGGTGCCCTCATACCAGCCGCCATACAGCTGGCTCGCAGCCTTGCCGGCGGTATTTGCCTGGATCTTTTCGTCCCAGTTTGCGGCCGTCAGCGTGCCGGCGTCCTTCATTTCCTTCACCTTTTGCAGCGAGGCGACGCAGGCCGGCTGGTTGATGGTGATATTCTGGCCGTCGGTCGAATAATAGCCGCAGCCCTGTTCGTTGGCGATCATGCGAAACCATTCGCTGTCGCCGTTGAAATCGGCCTGGGCCATGACGACGCCGGGATTGGCGGCGGAAATCTTCTTGCCGGCGGCGATGAAATCGTCCCAGGTGCTGATCGTGCTCGGATCGACACCGGCCTTTTCGTACATGTCGCGGCGGTAAAAGACGGCGACAGGACCGGAATCCCACGGCATGGCGTAGGCGACATCGCCAACCTCAAGCTCGGTGCGCTTGAAGTCAGGGAATTTCGCCTGGATCTCGGGCGTGTAGCCGAGCTCCTTCAGATTGGCAAAGCAATCCGGGAAACGGCTCCAGAAGATTTCAGCCTCGAAATTCTCGATGCTGACAATATCCGGCAAGCCGTCGCCGCCGGCGGCGCAGGCAGCCAGCGTCTTGTCGAAGACCTGGCTGTTGCCGAGGTCTTCGACGGTGATCTTGATATCGGGGAACTGTTTGTTGAAGCCCGGAAGCGTGGACTTCAATGCCGACGCGGCGACATTCCAGCTCCAGATGGTCAGATTGGCCGACTCAGCGAATGCAGAGCCGGAAGCAAGCAGTGCGACAGCGGCGGTCGCAGCGAGAAGTTTGAAGCGCATTGAAAATCCTCCCTTTTCAATTGCCGATCTTTCACGAACCCGGTTAAACTAACTGTCAGGGAGCGGCTGTCTCCTAAAAAGGGAATATGGATTTGGCGGAAAGTAAGGTCGGTGTGCGTGCAATCTATCAGCCCGGAGCGAGCAGCATCGAGGGTTCGCCGACGGCGCTGCAGATGTTTCATGCCCATCCGCCCATCATGGCCATGCCGCACTGGCACGCGCAGGTCGAGGTCAACTACGTGATTCGCGGAAGCGTGCACTATCGCATGAGCGACCACGAATTCCGGCTGAACGCCGGCGAGATGTGCCTCTTCTGGGGCGGCCAGCCGCATCAGATGGACGAGTCCTCCGATGATTCGCTCTATGCCGGGGCGCACCTGCCGCTCGTCTATTTCTTCCGGCTGCGGCTGCCGATCAGCATTTCCAGCCGGCTGATGAAGGGCGAGACACTGCTGACGTCGGCAACCGATGCGGCCGACATCGACAATTTCGCTCGCTGGTTCCGCTATGCCAACTCAGGCAATCCCGCCAAGGCGCAGCATGCCGTCGACGAGTTGCTGCTGCGCATCGAACGTATCGCGCTGGAACCCTATTCAATGACGTCGCAGGCGGCCATCAATCTTGATGGCGATCATCCGCATTCGCATTCCTCGCGCAGTGTCGCGCGCATGTGCGATTTCATCGCCGCCAATTTCCTTCAGGACATCGATTCGGTCGATATCGCCCGCGCCG
This sequence comes from Rhizobium acidisoli, assembly GCF_002531755.2. Taxonomy (NCBI): domain Bacteria; kingdom Pseudomonadati; phylum Pseudomonadota; class Alphaproteobacteria; order Hyphomicrobiales; family Rhizobiaceae; genus Rhizobium; species Rhizobium acidisoli. The sequence continues at coordinate 258,284 of NZ_CP035002.1, forward strand.
CCGATCTGCATCCAAAATATGCGATGAACCTGTTCAAGCGATCGACGGGTATGACGCTCAGCAAATATGTGACGCTGCTGCGGCTGTCGCGCGCCCAGGCGATGCTGATGAGCGAAGGCGCCAATGTGCTGCAGGTGGCGATGGACAGCGGCTTCGGCTCGATCAGCGCCTTCAACAAATCCTTCCGCCACATCGCCGGCATGTCGCCATCGGACTTCCGCCGCGATATCCGGCTGGTAACGACGGTTCCCGCCGGCGCCTTCCGGAACTAGCGCGTCACAATCTTTAAGCCTGGCTGCTCGCGCTTTCCTTTTTCTTCCGATCAAAAAAGATCAGCCTATGGCGACGGCAGACTGCGCACATTTTTTGCGCAAGTGCATGCACCATGCGATGTCGCCACGGGCGGCGCAATGGTACCGCCAATGAAATCAATGATTTTTGAACTGGCACGCCGCTTGCTTCGATATTTGCCGAGTTGGTGGCTAGGGTTCCGGCGTCGCAAGGCGTGACTGGTCCGAGAGCTGCCACCGGCAGGGGAGACATCCTGCCGGGTGCACGGCGGGATAAAAACCCGGGAGACCTCGTAAGCCAAGGGATTGGCGGCACGATGGTCATTGCCGATCCCTTTTGAAGAACGCAAAGGGGAATTTCAATGCAGACTTTTTCGAAGCTTCTTTCCATCACCGCACTGACGGCATCCTTGGCGCTGGGCTTCGGCTCCATCGCGAAGGCCGAACAGAAGACCGATTTCAAGGTTGCCTGGTCGATCTATGTCGGTTGGATGCCGTGGGGTTATGCGGCCGATCACGGCATCGTCAAGAAATGGGCTGACAAATACGGCATCAAGATTGAGGTCACCCAGTTCAACGACTACGTCGAATCGATGAACCAGTATACGGCCGGTGCCTTCGATGCCGTGACGCTGACCAATATGGACGGACTGTCGATCCCGGCGGCCGGCGGCGTCGATACCACAGCCGTGATTGTCGGCGACTTCTCGAACGGCAATGATGCGGTCATCCTGAAAGACAAGGCGAACCTTGCCGACATCAAGGGCCAGAACGTCAATCTCGTCGAATTCTCCGTCTCGCACTATCTGCTGGCCCGCGCGCTCGAAAGCACCAAGATGACCGAGCGCGACGTCAAAGTGGTCAACACCTCCGATGCCGACATGGTCGCTGCCTACAAGACGGCTGACGTAACGGCGGTCGTCACCTGGAATCCGCTGGTATCGACCATCCTCGAAGATCCCACGGCCAAGAAGGTCTTCGACAGTTCGCAGGTGCCGGGCGAAATCATCGACCTGACGGTCGCCAACACCGGCGTGCTGAAGGACAACCCGAATTTCGGCAAGGCGCTTGCCGGCATCTGGTATGAGACGGCAGCGCTGCTGACCGCCGACAGCGCCGACGGCAAGGCTGCGCGCGAGGCGATGGGCCAGGCATCGGGCACCGATCTCAAGGGCTTCGAAGCCCAGCTTGCCGCCACCAAGCTGTTTGCCAAGCCGGCCGATGCGGTTGCTTTTACTGCGTCGGGCAGCCTGCCGAAGACGATGGATCTCGTCCGCACCTTCCTGTTCGAAAAGGGTCTGCTCGGCAGCGGCGCGCCGTCCGCTGATGTGATCGGCATCGAAATGCCGGATGGCAAGGTTCTCGGCGACAGCGGCAACGTCAAGCTGCGCTTTACCGAGACCTACATGAAGGCGGCCGCCGACGCTTCGCTCTGAGCAACCTTCGAACAGCGGCATGGCTTGCCCACGCCGCCATCCTTCATCAGCGGAGCTTCTCTCATGCGTTGGATCAACACGAGGCCGAGCCGGGGTGCGCAGCTTGCCTTGACGCTGCTGCCTTTTGTGCTGCTGATCGTCGCCTATGTTTTCGGCTCGGCGGCGCGACTGGCGGAAAACGCCAATGACAAGCTGCTGCCGGGCTTCGCAGATTTCGCCGATGCGATCAATCGCCTGGTCTTCATCGCCGATCCGCGCACCGGCGAATACCTGCTGTGGTCTGATACGGTGGCGAGCCTGGTGCGGCTGTTTGCCGGCCTCGGCATCTCCACCGTCACTGCCCTCGTCATCGGCATGCTGATCGGAATGCTGCCCTATCTCAGGTCGCTGCTCTCCCCTTTCGTCGCCGTCATCTCGATGGTGCCGCCGCTGGCGCTGTTGCCGATTCTCTTCATCGCCATGGGGCTTGGAGAAGCCTCCAAGATCGCGCTCATCGCCATCGGCATTGCGCCCACGATGATCCGCGACCTGGCGCTGAAGGCTCTGGAACTGCCGCGCGAACAGATCGTCAAGGCTGAAACGCTTGGCGGCTCTTCCTGGCAGATCGGCCTTCGCGTCGTGCTGCCGCAGATCCTGCCGCGGCTGATCACCTGTCTCCGGCTTCAGCTCGGCCCTGCCTGGCTGTTCCTGATTGCGGCGGAGGCGATCTCGTCGGATTCCGGCCTCGGTTACCGCATCTTCCTTGTGCGCCGCTACCTCTCCATGGACGTGATCTTTCCCTATGTCGTCTGGATCACCCTGCTCGCCGTGGTCATGAATTACATCCTCGATCGCATCCGCATCGCTCTCTTCCCCTGGTCGGAACTGGAGAAGCAGGCATGAGCGAGCTGGTGATCGAAAGAGTCTGGAAGGAATATGGCGACCAGATCGTGCTTGAGAACGTGTCGCTGACCGTCGCCTCGCGCGCCTTCATCGCTCTTGTCGGCCCGTCCGGCTGCGGCAAGACGACATTCCTGCGCATGCTGCTCGGTCAGGAACGACCGACGCGGGGTGCCATCCGGCTGGATGGCGAAGCGCTGCCGCTTGAGCCGGGGCCGGATCGCGGCGTCGTTTTCCAGCGCTACTCGGTCTTCCCGCATCTGACCGTGCTCGGCAATGTGTTGCTCGGCCGCGAATTTTCCGCGGCGCGCTACAAGGCAAAGCTTTTCGGCGCTGCCCGCCGCAGCGCCGTCGACGAGGCACGGCGGCTGATCGGCGAAGTCGGTCTTGCCGGCGCCGAGGACAAATATCCGGCGCAGCTTTCCGGCGGCATGCAGCAGCGCCTGGCCCTGGCGCAGGCGCTGATCATGAAGCCGAAAGTGCTGTTGCTCGACGAGCCCTTCGGCGCGCTCGACCCCGGCATCCGCGCCGAAATCCATACCTTGATGAAACGGCTCTGGCACGAAACGCAGATGACCGTCGTCATGGTGACGCACGATATGCGCGAGGCCTTCACGCTGGCGACGCGCGTCGTCGCCTTCGAGCGCCGGCGTGACCGCCCGGAGGAGAAGGAGCGTTACGGCGCGACCATCACCAAGGACATTTCCATCTGGCCGCCCCGGCTTGCCGGCGGGCCTTCCATCTTCAGCCCCGACCGGGACGGCCCGGTCATTTCTCTGGGCCATCGCCGGGACGACCCGGCTTCCAGTCCGTCAGGAGAAAAACCATGATGCATGTCAGACGTTCGCCCGAAGAAATATCAGCCAACCGGCAGCGTTACGAGGAACATCAGAAGAAGGGGCTGGAATTCGCGCCGAAGGCTCTGCCGGCGCCGAGCCCCCTGCCCGCTCCCGCCATCGATGCGGCTGCGATCATCCACCAGGAAACCATCCCAGGCGGCTGGTACTGGTCGACCGCGCTGAAGCGCGGCGAAGCGCTTCGCATCGACCAAGGCGACGGCGGATCGACCGTGGCGCTCGTCGCCTGGAACGCCGCTGACACGAGTGAGCGGCTCAATCTCGTCGACACGGTCAAGGTGCAGTGGACGACCGCCCTCGGCAAAGGCCGCGTCATCTTCTCGGATATGGGACGCGTGATGTTTTCGCTGATCGAAGACAGTTCCGGTGCCCATGACTGCCTGATGGGCGGCTCGACGGCGGCCTCGAACGCCGCAAAACATCCCGGCGCCAAGACCCGCAACACCCGCGACAATCTCGTGCTCGTCGCCGGCAAGCTCGGTCTCACCAGACGCGACATCCCGGCGATTCTCAACCTTTTCGCTCCCGTCCGCGTCGACGATGAGGGTGGCTTCCACTGGCGCGGCAAGCTTTCCAACAGCGGCGATTATGCCGAACTGCGCGCCGAAATGGACATGATCGTCGGCCTTTCGAATTGCCCGCATCCGCTCGATCCAGATCCGGTCTATGCGCCGAAGCCGGTGATCGTGACGCGCTTTCGTGCCGCGCCCGCCGTCGACGACCTCGCGCGTACGGCGACCGCCGAAGCCGTTCGCGGCTTCGAGAACAACGCCGCGATGCTGGCCTGAGGAGGAATGACGATGACCGATTTCATCAAGACCTCAGCTTCACGCAGCCTCGAAAATGCGGTGCAGGATCATTTCATCCCGGCCGAAGCGCCGTGGTCCGGCATCGTGCGCAAGGGTCAGACGATCCGCATCGAAGACAGCCACGGCCAGCAGGCGATCGACACGCTGTTTTATCGCGCCGATGATTTTGGCGAGCGCTATTCCAACCAGGACACGATGCGGGCGCAGGGCGGCGCCTATATCGGCGCCGGCACGAAGATCGTCTCGAACGAGGGCAACGTCATGCTTGTCATGACGGCCGACAGCTGCGGCCGCCATGATACCTCCGCCGGCGCCTGCTCCTGCGAAAGCAACGCCGTGCGCTTCGGCCACGGCACGAAATACCTGCATGCCTGCCGCGACAATTTCGTGCTCGAGGTGACCCGGCACGGCATGAGCAAGCGCGACATCGTGCCGAACATCAATTTCTTCATGAATGTCCCGATCAAGCCGAACGGCGAGATGACCATCGTCGACGGCATTTCCGCGCCCGGCGACTATGTCGAACTGGTGGCTGAAATGGACGTGCTCTGCGTCATCTCCAACTGCCCGCAGGTCAACAATCCCTGTAACGGCTTCGATCCGACACCGATCCGGGTGCTGATCTGGGACGGCGAGGACTGATCGATGTTCGCCAAGGTTCTCATCGCCAATCGCGGCGAAATCGCCGTCCGGGTGATCCGGATATTGAGGAGGATGGGCATCGCCTCGGTTGCCGTCTATTCCGATGCCGATCGCTTCTCGAAGCCGGTGCTGCTCGCCGATGAAGCCGTGCGTCTCGGCCCGGCGCCTGCTGGAGAAAGCTATCTCAACGTCGATGCCGTCATCGCCGCCTGCAAGGCGACGGGCGCCGAGGCCGTACATCCCGGTTATGGCTTCCTCTCGGAAAATATCGGCTTTGCCGAGCGGCTCGCCGCCGAAGGTATCGCCTTCATCGGCCCGCGGCCGGAGCATCTGTCGGCTTTCGGCCTGAAGCACACAGCGCGTGAATTGGCGAAAGCGAGCGGCGTGCCGCTGCTGCCGGGCACTGATCTGCTGCGAAGTGTCGAAGAGGCGCTCCTGGCCGCCGAGACCGTCGGTTATCCCGTCATGCTGAAAAGCACGGCGGGCGGCGGCGGTATCGGCATGCAGCTCTGCGCCGATGCGGCCGGTCTCAAGGCCTCTTTCGAAAGCGTGCAGCGGACGGCGCGTGCCAGCTTCGGCGATGCGCGTGTCTACATCGAGCGTTTCGTTGCCGAAGCACGCCATGTCGAGGTGCAGATCTTCGGTGACGGCAAGGGCGCAGTGATCGCGCTAGGAGAGCGCGACTGCTCGCTGCAGAGGCGAAACCAGAAGGTCGTCGAGGAAACGCCTGCCCCCGGCCTGTCGGCGGAAACACGGGCGCGGCTGCACAAGGCGGCGGTCGATTTGGGAGCTTCGGTCTCCTATGAATCGGCCGGCACCGTCGAATTCATCTATGATCCCCAGCGCGGGGAATTCTATTTCCTCGAAGTCAATACCCGACTTCAGGTCGAGCATCCCGTCACCGAAGCTGTCTTCGGCATCGATCTCGTCGAGTGGATGATCCGGCAGGCGGCGGGCGAGGACGTGCTCTCGGGCGCCGGGGCCTTGGTGCAGAAGGGTGCGGCAATCGAAATGCGCATTTATGCCGAGATGCCGCATGCCGATTTCCGCCCGAGCGCGGGCCTACTCACCGAGGTCGTCTTTCCCGACGATGCCCGCGTCGACGGCTGGATCGAGACGGGAACCGAGGTGACGCCCTTCTACGATCCGATGCTTGCCAAGCTGATCGTGGCGGCGGAGGATCGGCCGGCGGCGATCGAGAAGCTGAAGGCAGCGCTTGCCGCCACAGCGATATCCGGCATCGAAACCAATCTCGATTATCTCAGGGCGATCGCCGCCTCCGAACTGCTCGCCGGCGGCAAGGTTGCGACGACGGCGCTGCGCGACTTCGCCTTCGTTCCCGATATCGTCGAGGTTATCGCACCCGGCGCACAGTCGAGCATTCAGGAGCTGCCGGGCCGGCTCGGCCTGTGGCATGTCGGCGTGCCGCCGAGCGGGCCGATGGACGAGCGCTCCTTCCGCCATGCCAATCGGCTGGTCGGCAATGGCGATCAGACGGCTGCGCTGGAACTGACGGTTTCCGGTCCGACGCTGCGATTTTATGCCGACCAGACGATCGCCCTTGCCGGGGCGCGGATGGCGATGACATGCGATGGGGTCAGGCTTCCCCACGACGAACCGTTCCTGATCCGGGGCGGTCAGGTGCTGTCGGTCGGTACGATCGAAGGACCGGGGCAGCGCGCCTATCTTGCCGTTGCCGGCGGCTTTGCCGCGCCTGTCGTGCTCGGCTCGCGGGCGACTTTCGGCCTTGGCCAATTCGGCGGCAACGCCACCGGTACGCTGAAGCCGGGGCATGTGCTGCATTTCGCCCGGCAGGCGCCGGTGGAACCGGCCAAGCCTGCAGCGGAGCCGGCTGCCTTGTCCCGAGAATGGGATGTCGGCGTCGTCTACGGTCCGCATGGCGCACCGGATTTCTTTCAGAATAGCGATATCGAGACGCTGTTCTCCGCAGCTTACGAAGTGCATTTCAACAGCGCCCGCACCGGGGTGCGCCTCATCGGCCCCGCCCCGCTTTGGGCGCGACGCGACGGTGGCGAGGCGGGGCTTCATCCGTCCAACCTGCATGACAATGCCTATGCGATCGGCGCGATCGATTTCACCGGCGATATGCCGATCATTCTCGGGCCAGACGGTCCGAGCCTTGGCGGGTTCGTCTGCCCGGCGGTGATCGCGCGTGACGAACAGTGGAAGATGGGGCAGTTCAAGCCCGGCGACCGTATCCGCTTTCATGCCGTGGCCCGGCCGGAAGACCCGATCGCCGGCCCGGCGGTGCGACGGATCGCGGAAGACACGGGTTCGCCGATCGTCGGCGTCAGCGAGGACGGCCCGGTTTCGGTCGTCTATCGCCGCCAGGGCGACGACAATCTGCTCGTCGAATATGGGCCGATGACGCTCGACATCGCGCTTCGGCTGCGGGTTCATCTGCTGATGCAGGCCGTCGCCGAGGCCCGCCTGCCCGGTATCGTCGACCTCACGCCCGGCATCCGTTCGCTGCAGATCCATTATGACGGCACGCAGCTGACGCGCCGGCGCCTGCTCGGGCTGCTCGCGGAGATCGAGACGACGCTCCCGGCGGCGCAGGATGTCAAGGTACCGAGCCGCATCGTGCATCTGCCGCTGTCGTGGAACGACCCAGATGCGGAACTTGCCATGCGCAAGTATCAGGAGCTTGTCCGCCCGAATGCGCCCTGGTGTCCTGATAATATCGAGTTCATCCGCCGCATCAACGGTCTTCCCGACGAACAGGCCGTCCGCGATATCGTCTTCGATGCGAGCTATTTCGTTCTCGGTCTCGGCGATGTCTATCTCGGCGCTCCGGTTGCGACCCCGATCGACCCGCGCCATCGTCTCGTCACGACCAAATACAATCCCGCCCGCACCTGGACGCCGGAAAACGCGGTCGGCATCGGCGGGGCCTATATGTGCATCTACGGCATGGAAGGACCGGGCGGCTATCAGCTCTTCGGCCGGACCATCCAGGTCTGGAACACGTGGCGGGAAACGCCGGCCTTTGCCAGGGGCAAGCCCTGGCTCCTGAACTTCTTCGACCAGATCCGCTTCTTCCCGGTCAGCAATCAGGAGCTGACGGAGGCGCGCGCCGCCTTCCCGCATGGCGGCTATCCTGTCAGGATCGAAGAGACGGAGTTCTCCTACGCCGCCTATGATAGGAATATGCAGGCGAATGCGGCATCCATCGGCCGCTTCAAGGCGACGCAGCAGGCGGCCTTCGATGCCGAACGCCAGCACTGGAAGGAGGCCGGCCTCGACAGCTTCGTCGCCGATGAAGGCACAAGCGAAAATCCGGACGCGGACATCCCCGACGGATGCTTCGGCGTCGCCAGTGCCGTGCCCGGCAATATCTGGAAATTGCTGGTCGAGCCGGGAGCCCCGGTTGCGGCCGGCGACACACTTGCCATCATCGAATCGATGAAAATGGAAATCAACGTCACCGCCCATGCGGCAGGTCGCGTCCGCGACCTGCGCGCCGGGCCGGGGAGAAACGTCAAAGCCGGCGATATCATCGTCGTCCTGGAGGAATGCTGAACATGCTGCCGACCATTCTCGATCTCTCAAGCCTTCGTGCGGCCTATCGCTCCGGCCTGACGCCGCTCGACATCGTCGAAGAGGTGATCGCCCGCCGCGCCGCCTCGAAAGATCCGGCAATCTTCATTACGCCGGTGCCGGATGACGAGTTGCGCTCTGCCGCCAAGGCTCTGATGGCGCGCGCGCCGGAGGCAAACAGCCTGCCGCTCTGGGGCGTGCCGTTCGCAGTGAAGGACAATATCGATGCCGCCGGCCTGCCGACGACCGCCGCCTGCCCGGCCTATGAATATCGGCCGGACGTCGATTCTACCGTCGTCGCCAGATTGAAGGCAGCCGGCGCCATTGTGATCGGCAAAACCAATCTCGACCAGTTCGCGACCGGCCTCAACGGTACACGCTCACCCTATGGCGCGCCACGTTCTGTCTTCGATAAGGCCTATATATCCGGCGGCTCGAGCTCGGGATCAGCGGTCACGGTTGCCTCCGGCCTCGCCGCCTTCTCGCTCGGCACGGATACGGCAGGCTCCGGCCGCGTGCCGGCGGCGCTCAACAATCTGGTCGGCATCAAGCCGACGCCGGGGCTTCTTCCGAATACCGGCGCAATTCCGGCCTGCAGGAGTGTCGACTGCATCACGATCTTCGCTCCGACCGTCGGTGACGGCATTGCGATCCGCAGGGTCGCCGAGGGATTTGACGCTGCCGATCCTTTCTCGCGTCGAGCCAAGCCGGCGACGCTGCCGGTGTCGGGGTTGCGCATCGGCGTCCTGACCGGCGTGGAACGGGAATTCTTCGGCGACAAGGAGGTGGAGGCGCTTTACGACCAGGCGATCGAGCGGGCCAGAGCGCTCGGCGCGACTATCGTGGCTTTCGACTACGCACCCTTCCGCGAGGCCGCCGCTCTCCTTTACGACGGGCCGTGGGTCGCCGAACGCCTGGCGGCGGTCGAGGACTTCCTCGCCACGAATGCAGCCGATTTCGACCCGACGGTGCGGGGGATTATCGAGGGCGCCAGGGGCAAATCAGCGGTCAACGCCTTCAATGGCCGATATCGGCTGGAAGAACTGCGCCGAAAGACCGAGGCCGAATGGGAAAAGGCGGACGTGCTTCTGCTTCCGACCGCGCCGACCACCTACACCGTCGCCGACATGCTTGCCGATCCTGTCGTGCTGAACGGCCGCCTCGGCCGCTACACCAATTTCGTCAACCTTCTCGATTGCGCGGCGATCGCCGTTCCGGCCGGCTTCGGAAACGGCAACTTGCCGGGCGGTGTGACAGTGATCGCGCCCGCTTTCACCGACGATGCGCTGGCGCCGCTTGCCGATGCGCTGCATCGCACAGCCGCCTCCGGTATGGGTATCGACCGGGAGGCGGCGATCCCTGAGGCGAGCCGCGTTGTGGCTGTCGATGACGGCTTCGTCGAGATCGTCGTCGTCGGTGCGCATCTGACCGGCATGCCGCTCAATCACGAGCTGACCGGCGCCGGCGCCCGGTTGGTCAAGACCTGCAGCACATCAGGCGAATATCGTCTCTTTGTGCTGCCGGATACCGTGCCGCCGAAGCCAGGCCTCATCCGCGAACCTGGCTTCCAGGGCGCCGGTCTGGAGGTCGAGGTCTGGGCACTGCCGGCCGATGCCTTCGGGCGCTTTGTCCAAAAGATCCCGGCACCGCTCGGCATTGGAAAGGTGGCGCTCGACGACGGCACGAGTGTTTCCGGTTTTCTCTGCGAGGCGCATGCAGTGAAGGGCGCGGAGGACATCACCTCGCTCGGCGGCTGGCGAAGCTATATCAGCACCAGATTGGCGAGCTGAACGTGAGGAGCGAAAAATGGCGAAGATGTTCAAGCGGCTTGTCGCGCTTCTTCTGACGGGGCTGATCGCGCGAACCAGGGCGATCGGCAGGCCGAGTCAGCGCTGACGGCTTACCGTTTCTCGGCAAGCTCGATCTGAATACCGTCGGGATCGCGCAGGAAGGCAACTTTGTGCAGCACCTCGGCATTGATAGCCAGGCGCGGCCTTTCCTTGATCTCGACGCCGGCCTTTTCCAGCCGGGCGAAGGTCTCATCGACACTGTCGAACAGGAAGGTCAGATGGCGCAGGCCGGCCGTACCCTCAGGCACATCCACCGCCCTTGCCGCCCCACCCGCCGGTGCGACGATTTCGAGCATGCCGCCGCCGGCATCGAGAAAGGCGATCTCTCCGCCGTCGGCCATGACCTTGCGCAGATGCAGGCGCAGGCCGAGCAGGCCGCAATAGAAACCGACCGTGCGGTCCATGTCGCTGACCGTCATGCCGACATGCTCGAAGGATTTCAGCATGAAACGCCCTCCTCCCGTTCAGCCGGCCGCCGGGCGCCGTTCTTCTTCAGGAAGCCAGGACCGGTAGAGCGGATGATCGGCGGCGATCGGCATCGGCGTCGGCTGGCCGGTGCGCTGCGAGAAATAAGCGGCCGTCACCAGTTCCAGCGAATTGCGGGCATCCTGCAGCGTCACCGGCGGCTCCTTGTCCTCGACGATCGCCTTATGGAAGAGTTCGAACTGACGGGTGTAGCCGTCCTCGCCGAGCACATAGGCGGCGAGCGCCGCGTCGATTTTCGCCTGGTGCTCCTCGGTACCTGCCGTGAAGACCCAGGGATCGCGGCCCATCGTATAGGGTTCGAGGATGCTTTCGGCGACGAGATCGCTGAAGCAGAAGCGAAGCCGCGAGATTTCCTTGCGCGAGCCGAGCGTCATCGACAGCGTCGCCAGCGAGCCGTTCTGCATCTTCACCGAAAGGGCTGCCGTATCTTCCACCTGGATCGGGTTGACCAGCGTCGCGCCATAGGAAAACACCTCGGCGCAGGGGCCGTGCACATAATTCAGCATGTCATGGGCGTGGATCGCGTGGCCGAGAAGGCCGCCGCCAAGTTCGGTCGCCCATTTGCCGCGCCACGGCACGGCGTAATAGTCCGGCCCGCGCCACCAATGCGTCTCGATCGTCGTCAGGAACGGCTTGCCGGCAAGACCGCTGTCGATCAGCAGCTTCAGCTTCTGCAGGCCGGAGCCATAGCGATACTGGAAGATCGGCATCAGCTTCCTGCCGGGGAAACGGGCGAGGATGCGGCCCATCTCGTCGACCTCGGCAATCGAGCCGAAGAGCGGCTTCTCGCAGATTACATGTTTGCCGGATTCGATGCCCTTGCGGCAAAGTTCGAAATGCGAACTCGGCGGCGTCGAAATGTCGATGATGTCGAGATCGTCGCGGGCAAACAGCCCATCCGTATCCTGGGTATATTCGCCAATACCGTATTCCTCGCATAGCGCCCTGCCGCGCTCCTCATCGAGCGAGCAGAGCACGGGAACCTCGAAGAGATCCTTGTTCCAGCCGAAGCCGGCCAGATGCCGCGCCGCAATGCCTGCGCCGATGACGCCGACGCGTAGTTTCCTGGTCATGATATTCTCCTCAGCGAGCGCCGATGCGCGCGGCTTTCGCCTGGGCGTCGAGCGAAAGGCGGCAGACCTCGAAAACATGATCCTGCGTCATCGCCGTCTGTGTGCGGTTGCCGACATCGGCGGTGAAAGCATCGAAATAGTCGAGTTTTTCGCCGCTGCAATCGATATGGGTCATCTCCTTGCCGTTGATGAGGAAGAGGTGATCCTTGCCCGGCCGGCCGGCGATATCGATATATTTGCGCAGTTCGATATAACCCTCGGTGCCGAGGATGGTCAGGCGTCCGTCACCCCAGGTCGGCAGCGCCTCCGGGGTGAACCAGTCGACGCGGACATAACCTGCCGCCCTGTCCGAACGCAGCAGCACTTCGCCGAAATCCTGGAAATCAGGCTTGTCGGGCATGCCGAAATTGCCGATCGAGCTGGCAATGACCTCGCCCGAGGTCGAGCCGGTATAGAACAGGAACTGGTCGACCTGATGCGAGGCGATGTCGACGATGATGCCGCCGAAGGCTTCGGGATCGAAGAACCAGTCCGGCCGGGTCGGCAGCTGCAGCCGATGAGGGCCGACGCCGAGCGTCTGGATCACCTTGCCGATCGCGCCGTCGGCGACGAGCTTGCCGGCCTTGACGGCGGAGCGCACGCAATGGCGCTCGGAAAAGCAGATCGAGAAGATCTTGCCGGTTTCGGCGACGGTCTTCCTAACCTCTTCGAGCTGGGCGAAGGTCGTCACACCCGGCTTGTCGGTCATTACGTCCTTGCCCGCTTTCATCGCCCGGATGGCAAGCCCGGCGCGGTCGCGCGGGATCGCGGCGATGCAGATGACGTCGATCGACGGATCGTCGAACAGCTTCTCCCGGTCGATCTGCGGCGCATCGGGATAGGTCTTCTCGAAGGCTTCGCGCAACGCCGGGACCGACGTCTGCGGGCAATAGCCGACGAACTCGCCGCCTGACGCGAGCAGTCCCTTCACGTGATCGAACGTATGCCCATGGTCGATTCCGACGGCGGCAAATCTCAACATCGCTGCAATATCCTCCGGGATTTTCTGAGCACCGACCGCGGCCGGCATCCTCCATGTCGGGCAAAACAGATAACGAAAGCTGGCGTCTGTCAAGGCAAGATCCGAGGTGAAATCGCCCGTGTCGAGAATTAAATATCTGAAATTCAATGGTTATTTTGTATCTAAATAGTTATTTTGCAAGCTTTTGGCGATTGAGATTTACCCAGAGGGCGACCGTTCGATCCGATCGGGCGAAGGTCTTTTTCCCTAGCCTATCTTGCCCGATCTCGATGAATGTGATCGATTTCGGCGACCGCCGGGCTGGAGGGCGGCAACGACCCCGAAAAATTTCAAAGAGCGCTCCCCGCTCGCTGTGACGGAAGATCCCCATGTCTCATCCCCTTCTCGATGCCGCCGCTTCGGGTGGTCTTTTTGTCGGCCGCGTCTGGTCCCCCGAGGTTGCCGGGCCGAGCGTCGTGACGCTGCGGGAGGGTTCGCTGGTCGACATCACCTCGCGAGAGGCGCCGACGCTGAGCGCCCTGCTCGAGAAAGACGATGCCGCAGGCTTCGCCCGCGCTGCAGATGGCAAGGCGATGGGCTCGCTGGAGGAGATCGCTGCCAACAGCACCGGAACGCCGGATGAAACACGCCCTTTTCTGCTTGCGCCCGTCGACCTGCAGGCGGTCAAGGCTTGCGGCGTCACCTTCGCCCAGTCGATGATCGAGCGTGTCATCGAGGAAAAGGCCGCCGGCAATCCGGAGCGCGCCGCCTCGATCCGCGAGCGCGTCAGCACGCTGATCGGCGGCAGCCTCACCAATCTGAAGGCCGGTTCGCCGGAGGCGGCCAAGGTCAAGCAGGCCCTGATCGACGAAGGTATGTGGTCGCAATATCTCGAAGTCGGCATCGGCCCCGATGCCGAGGTCTTCACCAAGGCGCCGGTGCTCTCCTCGGTTGGCTGGGGTGCGGATGTCGGCTTGCATCCGATCTCGACCTGGAACAATCCCGAGCCGGAAATCGTGCTCGCGGTCAACAGCCGCGGTGAAATCAAGGGTGCGACGCTCGGCAACGACGTCAATCTGCGCGACGTCGAGGGCCGCTCGGCGTTGCTGCTCGGCAAGGCCAAGGACAACAACGCCTCTTGCTCGATCGGTCCTTTCATTCGTCTGTTCGATGCCGATTACGGCCTGGACGACGTTCGCAAGGCCGAACTGGATCTGAAAGTCACCGGCCAGGACGGTTTCGTGCTCAACGGCAAGAGCTCGATGTCAAAGATCAGCCGCGATCCGACCGATCTCGTCAAACAGACGCTTGGGCCCCATCATCAATATCCCGACGGCTTCATGCTCTTTCTCGGCACGCTGTTTGCGCCGACCCAGGATCGCGACGCGCCGAAGCAGGGCTTCACCCACAAGCTCGGCGACGTGGTCGAAATTTCCTCGGTCGGCCTCGGTGCGCTCGTCAATACCGTACGGCTCTCCACCGAATGCCCGCCCTGGACCTTCGGCATTTCGGCGTTGATGCGCAACCTCGCAAAGCGCGGATTGCTTTGACTCTTTGATTCTGCGCATTTCCGGGCGGAAAACCGCTTCGCACTTTTCCTGAAATGCTTAAGCTACTGGTTTCGCCGCCTGCCCTGCAGCAGGTCGAGGACGGAGTTTGCCGCCTCGAGGACGTTGGTGCCCGGACCGAACACGGCCGCAACGCCGTGTTCGTGCAGGAATTCATAATCCTGCCGCGGGATGACGCCGCCGCAGACGACGATGATATCGTCACCGCCCTTTTCCCTCAGCCTGTCGATCAGCTGCGGCAGCAGCGTCCTGTGGCCTGCCGCGAGCGACGAGACGCCGACGACATTGACCTTTTCATCAAGCGCCAACGCGACAGCCTCGTCGGGCGTCTGGAACAGCGGGCCGGCGAGCACATCGAAGCCGATATCGCCGAAGGCCGAGGCGATCACCTTGGCGCCGCGGTCGTGCCCATCCTGACCGAGCTTGGCGACCATGATTTTCGGCCGGCGCCCCATCGCTTCCGTGACCTCCGTCATGCGCTCCTTGAGGACGGCGAGTTCCGGCTCGTTGTCATAGGCCTCGCCGTAGACGCCTGCGATGACCTCAGACGTTGCGGCATGATCGCCGAAGGCCTCGCGCATGGCATCGGATATTTCGCCGACGGTGGCGCGGGCCCGCGCCGCTTCGATTGCGGCTTCCAGCAGGTTGCCGCGGCCGCTGCGTGCGGTCTCGGCCAGGGCAGCCAGCGTCTCGCGCACGGCATTGCCGTCGCGGCGGCGCTTCGTTTCCTCGATGCGTTTGATCTGCGCGGTGCGCACCGCGCTGTTGTCGATCTCCAGAATGTCGATCGGCTGCTCGCTGTCGAGCCTGTAGCGATTGACGCCGACGATGACCTCCTCGCCCTTGTCGACGGCGGCCTGGCGGCGCGCGGCAGCCTCTTCGATCAGCCGCTTCGGCAGGCCCTCATTGACGGCCTTGGTCATGCCGCCGAGTGCCTCCACCTCCTCGATCAGCGCCCAAGCCGTGTCGGCAAGCTCTTTCGTCAGGCTCTCGACGTAGTAAGAGCCGGCCAGCGGATCGACCACCTTGGTGACGCCGGTTTCATGCTGCAGGATCAGCTGGGTGTTGCGGGCGATGCGGGCGGAAAATTCCGTCGGCAGCGCGATCGCCTCGTCGAAGGAATTGGTGTGCAGTGACTGCGTGCCGCCGAGCACGGCCGACATAGCCTCGAAGGCGGTGCGGATGATGTTGTTATAGGGATCCTGCTCCTGCAGCGAGACACCGGAGGTCTGGCAATGGGTGCGCAGCATCAGCGAGGAGGCTTTCTTCGGCTGGAACTCCTCCATGATCCGGCTCCAGAGCAGCCGGGCAGCGCGCAGTTTCGCCGCCTCCATGAAAAAGTTCATGCCGATGGCAAAGAAGAAGGAGAGCCTTCCGGCGAAGTCGTCGACGTTCAGGCCCTTGGCGATCGCCGCCCTGACATATTCGCGGCCATCGGCCAGCGTGAAGGCGAGTTCCTGGACGAGCGTCGCGCCGGCTTCCTGCATGTGGTAGCCGGAGATCGAAATCGAGTTGAATTTCGGCATCTCCCTTGCCGTATATTCGATGATGTCGGCAACGATCCGCATCGAGGGTTCCGGCGGATAGATATAGGTGTTGCGGACCATGAACTCCTTGAGGATGTCGTTCTGGATGGTTCCTGATAGATCGGCCTTCGAAACGCCCTGCTCTTCGCCGGCGACGATGAAGGAGGCAAGGATCGGGATGACGGCGCCGTTCATGGTCATCGACACCGACATATCGCCGAGCGGAATGCCGTTGAACAGGATCTTCATGTCCTCGACGCTGTCGATCGCAACACCGGCCTTGCCGACATCACCCTCGACGCGCGGATGATCGCTGTCATAACCGCGATGGGTGGCAAGATCGAAGGCCACCGACAGGCCCTTCTGGCCGGCGGCAAGATTCTTCCGGTAAAAAGCGTTCGACGCTTCCGCCGTCGAAAAGCCGGCATACTGGCGGATCGTCCAGGGCCGGCCGGCATACATGGTCGCGCGCGGGCCGCGGGTGAAAGGCGAAAAACCGGGAAGCGAGCCGAGATGCTCGGCGCCCTCGAGATCCTCGGCCGTATAGAGCGGCTTGACGGCAATACCCTCAGGCGTCTGCCAGGTCAGCGTCTCAGGCGCGGTGCGCAACTCCTTTTGCGCCAGCTCCGCCCAATCCGACAATGTCTTCTTCGTCATGCCTTTCCTCCGGCTTTTTCATCCGCACCCTACCATTTCACCGGATCGCCGTGCGATACCAATCCTTGATTTTTATTCCGGGCTTAGGACTCGTCTTATGAAGACAATGCAGATTTATGCTTTCGACATGAATTGCGTCGGGCATATCAACCACGGCCTGTGGACGCATCCGCGCGACCAATCGGTGCGCTATACCGATCTCGACTACTGGACGGAATTCGCCAGGACAGCCGAGCGCGGCAAGCTCGACGGCATCTTCCTCGCCGATATCGTCGGCATCTATGACGTCTATAAGGGCAGTCCGGCGCCGGTGATCGAGACGGCGGCGCAGGTCCCCGTCAACGATCCGCTGATCCCGATTTCGGCGATGGCCTATGTCACTAGACATTTGGGTTTCGGCGTCACCGTCAACACCACTTACGAGCCGCCCTTCCTGCTGGCGCGGCGCATGTCGACGCTCGATCACCTGACCAAGGGGCGGATCGGCTGGAACATCGTCACCGGTTATCTCGACAGCGCCGCCCGCAGCATGGGTTTCGACAAGCTGCCGGAACATGATGCGCGTTACGACGCAGCCGAGGAATATCTCGAGATCCTCTACAAGCTCTGGGAGGGCAGCTGGGACGACGATGCGGTTCGGCGCGACAAGGCATCAGGCATCTATGCCGATCCGTCGAAGGTGCGCGCTGTCAGTCACGAGGGCGAATATTACCGGATGGAGGGCATTCATCTTGCCGAGCCTTCGCCGCAGCGCACGCCCCTGCTCTTCCAGGCCGGCGCTTCGGCCCGCGGGCAGGATTTCGCCGCCCGCCACGCCGAATGTGTCTTCATCGCCAGTCCGAACCCCGGGGCGGCCCGGCCGACCGTCGATGCGCTCCGGGCGAAGGCGGAGACAATCGGCCGCGGCAGAGCCGCATTGAAGATCCTGAACCTGATCACCGTTGTCGTCGGACGGACGGAGAGCCAAGCGCAGGACAGGCTGGAGGATTATCGCCGCCATGCGAGCGTCGAAGCTTCGCTTGCGCATTACTCCGCCTCCATCGGCATCGACTTGTCGAAATACCGGCTGGACGACGTCATCGACCAGAGTTCGACCAATGCCAATCAATCGGCGCTTGCCGCCATCACCAAGCAGGCGGCAAGACCGGTGACCAAACGAGAGATCGTCGACCAGATGGTGCTCGGCAGCCGGATGAAGCCGATGGTGGGCTCGCCGGAGCAGATCGCCGATCGTCTGCAGGCATGGATCGAGGAAGGCGACATTGACGGCTTCAACCTGGCGCGGACGGTGGCGCCGGAGAGCCTGCGCGATTTCGTCGAATTGGTGGTGCCGGTGCTGCAGGAGCGCGGCATCTTCAAAGCGGACTATTCCGAAGGACCGTTGCGGCAGAAGCTCTTCGGCGGCGGGGACGGCAGATTGTCCGCCGCCCATCCCGCCGCGCGCTTCCGCCGCTGACTTATCTGCGGTCCAGCCTGGCGACGAGCCGGTCGCCAAACCACTGGATGCCGCAGACGAGGACGATGAGGACGGCCACCACCGCGATCATCACATTGGTTTCAAAGCGCTGATAGCCATAGCGGATGGCGAGGTCGCCAAGGCCGCCCGCGCCGATCGCCCCAGCCATCGCCGAGGCGCCGATCAGCGTCACCAGCGTGACGGTGAAACCGGCGACGATGCCGGGCAGCGCTTCGGGCACCAGCACTTCGCTGATGATCGTCCAGCGGTTGCCGCCCATGGCGCGCACGGCGTCGATCAGCCCGCGGTCGACTTCGCGCAGCGACACTTCGGCGATGCGGGCATAATAGGGCGTCGCCGCGATGGCGAGCGGCACGATGGCCGCCCAGGTGCCGAGCGCCGTGCCGACGATCAGCCGCGTCAGCGGGATCAGCGCCACCAGCAGGATGATGAAAGGCACCGAACGGAAGCCGTTGATGACGGCGCCGAGCCCGCGGTTGATCCAGAGGTTTTCAGCAATGCCGCCACGTGCCGTGACGACAAGGGCAAGGCCGAGCGGCAGGCCGGCAACGAGCGAGATCACGCCCGAGGCGACGGTCATCAGGACCGTCTCCCACAGCGAGCGAAGAAGCAGTTCAAGCATGATCGGTGTCATAACCAAGCACCTCCACCCGGGCGGACCGGGCCGTCAGAAATTGTTCGACCTTTCCGGCAAGCGCGGGGTCGCGTGCGGGAACGGCGATGAAGAACCGCGCCACGGGCTGGTTCTGGATGTGGTCGATGCCGCCATGGACGAGGCGGAAGGAATGCGGCAACGCCGCCGAGAGTTCGGCAAACAGGGCACCCTGCGCCTGCGGCCCGGCGAGATCGACGCTGAGGATCGCTTCGCTGCCCGCCGTCGCAGATAGCCGGCCGGCGATGTGATCGGGAAGCTGGGGGCGGATGCCGCCGAGCAGGCTCCTGGTGATGGTTTCCTGCGGATCGGCAAAGACCGACCAGACCTGCCCCTGTTCGACGATCCGCCCGGCATCGATGACGGCGACGCGATCGGCAATGCCGCGCACCACTTCCATTTCATGGGTGATCAGCAGAATGGTCAGGCCGAGCTTACGGTTGATATCCTTGAGCAATGCCAGGATCGACCGGGTCGTCTCAGGGTCGAGCGCCGATGTCGCCTCGTCGGATAACAGGAGCGCCGGGCGCGCCGCGAGTGCGCGGGCGATGCCGACTCGCTGTTTCTGGCCGCCGGAGAGCGATGAGGGGTAGGCCTTCGCCTTGTCGGCAAGGCCGACGAGATCAAGCAACTCATGTGCCCTTCGCAAACGTTCGTTCCTGGCGACGCCCTCGATCTTCAGCGGCAGCGCGACATTCTCTTCGACTGATTTGGCGGACAGCAGGTTGAAATGCTGGAAGATCATGCCGATGCGGCGGCGCAGCGGCTGCAATTGCTGTTCGGCAAGCGCCGTGATGTCGCGGCCTTCGATCAGGATCTGGCCGCTGTCGGCGCGCTCCAGGCCGTTCAGGCAGCGGATCAGCGTCGACTTGCCGGCGCCGCTGCGGCCGATGATGCCAAGGACCTCGCCTCTCGTCACCGTCAGCGAAATACCATCAAGGGCGGGCGTGGTTCCGAATCGCCGCTTCACGTCGGTCAGCCTCACCACCTCTTCGCCTGCCGCTACTTGCGGCTGTGCCTCGATCGCTGCGGTGGAAACAAAGGAATTCATGTGCTTTTCCTTACAAAGACTGAAGGCGGCCCGGGCAAGAAACGCCCGGACCGCCTCTCGGCAGGCCTTAACCCCGGCCCTGTTTCCGATCAATAGGCGCTGAGACCCGTCCCCTTATAGACCTTGTCGAACTCGGCCTTGACGGTGTCGTTCTGATAGGAAGACACGAGCGTCTTGACCCAGTCGGCATCCTTATTGTCGTCCTTGACGGCGATGAAGTTGCGATAGGGATTGTCGGCGATCGGCTCCTGCGCAATGCGCTCGGCCGGAGAAAGGCCGCTCTTCAGCGCCCAGTCGGTGTTGACGACACCGGCGTCCAGATCGTCGATCGAACGGCCGACGATGCCGGCATCGAGCTCCTTGATCTCGATCTTCTTCGGATTGTCGGTGACGTCGGCGACGGTTGCGAGAATGCCGGTGCCGTCCTTCAACTTGATCAAGCCCTGGCTCTGAAGAACGCGCAGCGCCCGGCCTTCGTTCGAGGGATCGTTTGGGACGCCAATGACAGCGCCTTCCGGAATCTCGGCGACGGATTTGTACTTCTTGGTATAGAGGCCAATCGGCCAGACGCCGGTGTAACCGACGCGGGTGATGTGATAGCCGTGCTGCTTGATCTGATTGTCGAGATAGGGCTGGTGCTGGAAAGCATTGGCATCGACCTCGCCGCGCTCCAGCGCTTCATTCGGCTGCGTGTAATCGTTGAAGATAACGGTCTCGATCTTGAGGCCCTTCTTGGCCGCCTCGCTGGTGACCACGCGCCAGATGTCCTCCTCCTCGCCGGCCATGATGCCGACCTTAATCGACTTGTCCGCGGCAAAGGAAGGAGCGGGTGCTGCAAAGGCAAAGAGCGTGGCAGCGGAAACGGCGACAGCGGCAAGAGCCGCGCGGCGCGAAAGGGGGAAGCCGTGAAGATTGTTGTTCTTGGTCATTGTTATATCCCGTCTGACTGAATGAGGCCAAGCGCCCCGAGCAGACCGATCATGGCAAATGCGCCCGTCGCGAGCGAAGCACGAATGTCCGATGTCGAGGAAGGCTCGGAAAAACTCTTGCCCCGCCATCGATATCGGCAGGATAAATTTCCACCAAATTTATGGATTATAATGGCGTGCAAGAATGGCCCGAACGGGAAACGGCGCCTCAAGGGCGCCGTTGCAAGTCGGTGTCGAAACCTTTTTACTCGGCAGCGATAAGAGCCTGCTTTTGGGCAGGAAAGAAGGCTGAAAGCTCGCCGATGACCTCGCCGATCCGCTTGGAAAGCGGTTCGGATGAGACGCGGTAATCGGTGAAGTCGCGATCGGAGGCGTAGACGGCCGTCGGCAGCGTGTGAGACATGAAAAAGCCGAAGAGCGGGCGCAGCTGATGCTCGACCATCAGCGCATGCCGGTCGCCGCCGCCGGTTGCGGTGATGATGACCGGCTTGGCGCGCAGCTCATGCGGGTCGATCAGATCGATCAGGTGCTTGAACAGGCCGGGATAGCTGCCCTTGTAGGTCGGCGCGCCAATGACCAGCAGATCGGCATTGACGATATCGTCGATGACTTCCCTGGCGCGGCTATCGAGATCGTCGCGGCGCAACGCTTGGCCGAGCGAGGGCCCGACATCGGTCAGATCGTAGAGGGTATTGTCGAAGCCGTATTTTTCACCGGCAAGGCCGGCGATATCTTCGACCAGCGTGAAGGTCTTCGAGGGACGGTTGAAGCTACCCGCCAGACCGACCAGTTTGTAAGCAGACATGCCATTTCCTTCCGATATCGTGCCGCGACCGATTATTGGATAGATATTATCTATAAAAATAGTGGATTAAAGCAAGCCTATCCCTCTTCATCATGGTGAGGAGAAAAATACATTCTCATCCGTAGTGATCGCCTGCCTGCGACACCGCATCAGTCATCGACCCGGAATATGGCGGATATTCCGGGTCGATGCGTTCTCGAAGCGCGATATCGCCTCAGACTGGTTTTGGCTTCGGGATGCGCGGCAGGAAGATCGTCAGCAGACCGAGAAGCGGCAGGTAGGAGCAGATACGGTAGACGAAGTCGATGCCGTGGGTATCGGCGAAACTGCCGAGCAGTGCTGCACCCAGCCCCCCTGCCCCGAACGCAAAACCGAAGAAGACGCCTGCAATCAGCCCGACGCGTCCGGGCACCAGTTCCTGCGCGAAGACGACGATTGCCGAGAAGGCCGACGCGAAGATCAGTCCGATGGCGACGCTGAGCACGCCCGTCCAGAACAGGTTTGCATAGGGTAGAAGCAGCGCGAACGGAATGACGCCGAGGATCGAGAACCAGATGACGAAACGAGCGCCGAAGCGATCGCCGATCGGCCCGCCGAGAAACGTGCCGACGGCGACCGAGCCGAGGAAGAGGAAGAGCATCAGCTGTGCCTGCTGGACGCTGAGCGCAAACCTGTCGATGACATAGAAGGTGAAGTAGCTCGACACGCTGGCCATGTAGACGTTTTTCGTCGCCGTCAGCAGCACGAGGATCAGCAGCGCCCAGACCACCCTGTTCTGCGGCAGCGGCAGGGCGCGGCTTACCGCAGGTTTGCTGGCGTTCTGGCGACGATGGCCGATATACCAGTTGCCGACCCAGCTCAGCACGACCATGCCGACCATGGCGATGGCGGCAAACCAGGAGACGCTGTGCTGGCCGAGCGGCAGCACGATGAAGGCGGCAAGCAGCGGGCCGATCGCCTGACCGGCATTGCCGCCGACCTGGAAGAAGGACTGCGCGAAACCGTGGCGGCCGCCGGAGGCAAGACGGGCGACGCGCGAGGATTCCGGGTGGAAGACCGCCGAGCCGAAGCCGATCAGGCTGGCAGCGACGAGCAGCAATGCGAAGCTGCCGGCATTGCCGAGCAGGATGAGGCCGCAAAAGGTGCTCGCCATGCCGACCGGCAGCGAATAGGGCATCGGCCAGCGGTCGGTGACGATGCCGACCAGCGGCTGCAGCAGCGACGCCGTGACCTGGAACGTCATGGTGAGCAGGCCGATCTGCACGAAATCAAGGTCGTAGTTTGCCTTGAACAGCGGATAGAGCGAGGCGAGCAGCGATTGCATGATGTCGTTCAGCATGTGACAGAAGCTGACCGCCATCAGGATGGACATCGTTGTTTTTTCGAAACGGGGCGCGCGCTCGGCAACAGTTGCCATGGAATTCCTCCTGGACGGCCCGGTTGGTTGCCGTGCCGCGTCGCTTTATTCGATGGATTTCGGGCGATCGGGGCTGGGAAAGATGATCAAGCGGCGGTCGCTTAAGTGCATTTAGCGTAAGCCGGGGGGCAGCAACAGCCCAGTTTCATCAGGATCGGTACGGCTTTTGTTCGATTTTCCCTTTTGCAGCCTATCCTGCGCTGCTTTACCACTTGCCGGACGGGGGCTTTCCTACCACAATCGGTTGCGATCGTCGCATATATCGTATGCGATGTGAAAACAACCATGGAAAACCGGGACGGGGGATACTACAGCTGCGTCGATTGAAATGCGATCGAGGCTGAAAACACGCGATGAATGTCAAGACACCGAATGCAATAGACGGCTATGTCGGAGCGCGCATAAGAATGCGCCGGCAGTTGCTCGGAATGAGCCAGGAACGACTTGCCGAGCAAATCGGCGTGACCTTTCAGCAGGTTCAGAAATATGAGAAGGGCATCAACCGCATCGGCGCGAGCCGCCTGCAGCGAATAGCCGACGTGCTTCACACGTCGCCGAGCTTTTTCTTCGAACAGGAAAATTCCGAGCCGTTGACGTTGCAAGGGCTCGATCTGCCGGCAAATAGCGACCCGGTTGCCGAATTCCTGCAAACGAAAGAGGGATTGGTGCTCAACCGCGCCTTTCTGAAGATCGCCGACCGAAATATCCGTGAAACGATCATCGCATTGGTGAAGGCGATGGCGCAAGCGGAAAGCAGCGGCGTAACATTGGGTGCCCCTGTCGCGGATATCACCTTTCCGCTCGGAGAATAGTCGGACATATCGGCAGGCATTATCCGCATGAAGCTCAGGCTCGAATCATTTGGTGAGTTGCGGCTGATCGACCCCGCCGGGCGGCCGGCGGCGTTCCCGGAAAAAGGCCTGCTGGCGATTTGTTATCTGCGGGACCGTGATCTGAGCGACGGAGCCGGGAGCGAATATCCGCGCTCGGCGCTGGCACGGTTCTTGTGGGACAGCCACGACAATTCTGACATCATGGCCAACCTGCGCAAAACCATATCGCGCATTCAGAAGCGTCAGACCGAACTCGGTGCCGAGCTTCTGGCCTTCACGGCGACCGGCGTGCGGGTCAGGTCGGATGCATTTTCAGGTGATCTCTTCGAACTTGCCGACCCCGAAGGCGACGACGCGCTTGGCAGGCTGCGGCGGCTGGTTGCCATCTTTCGCCAGGATTTCCTGGCCGGGCTCGCCGACCAAAGCGCCACGACGCGGCAGTGGATCGCCGGCCAGCGTGACCGGCACATGGCAGTGCTGGTGGATGCACTGAAGACGGCGCTGCCCGCTGCCCGGTCGCGAGAGGATGTCAGCCTGATCAAGGAGGCGGCGCTCAGGATTTTCCGCGAGGCACCGGATGACGAGAACATTCGTCGCATCCTTCTGGAGGCCTATGAGTCCGAAGGCCAGCTGGAGAAAGCGCGCCGCCTTTTCGAGACGAGCAGGCATCAGCTGGAAAGCGCAGTCGATATCGGCCTTGACGTGCAGGCGCTGGGAGAGGTCCGCAAGATCTTCGCCGGTAGTCGACCACCGCAGAGCGCTGCGGTACCGCTCATCGATGGAGGCGTTCGAATTCTCGGTCCCCTCCCCCGTCTCGTGCTGCTGCCGCCCGGCGGGACGGATGCCATCGGTGCCTTGCCGATGCTCTCCGAGGCGCTGATCGAGGACGTGACCATTGGCCTTTGCGCGCTGAATACGGTTTCGGTGGTCGCACCCCATACGGCTGCTCGCATCGCACACAATGCCGACAAGGCTCAGCTGATCCTGCGCCATTCGATTTCCTATGTTCTCGACACGAGGCTGACCAATCGTGGGGGCAGCCCTGCGCTCTTTGTCCAGCTGACTTATGCCGGCAGCGATGAAGTCATCTGGGCCGAGCGTTTCAGCCTCGAGAAATACGAATTGATAAGCCACCGGCGCGACATCGCGCGGCAGATTGCCAAAGAGCTTGCCGGGCAGGTCCGCCGGCATGAAACCATGCGCGATGCCTTCGAGGGCAATTCGGCCGCCTATCATAGCTACCTTCTCGGTCTGCGGGATATCAAGCGGCTTGCCCTGCCCGACGTGCGCCGCTCCCGGAAGGCTTTTCGCGAGGCGCTTCAGCACAGCGCACACTTTGCCCCTGCGCTCAGCGGATTGTCGCGCACGTTTCTTGTCGAATGGCTGTTGACGGCACGCGGCGACAGCGAGCTGCTCGGGCTCGCGGAAGACTATGCGAACCGGGCAATCGTCGCCGATCCGTCGTTTGCGGCCGGCTTTCGTGAGCTCGGCGTTGCCAAACTTTATCTCGGGGAGCTTGATGAAAGCGTCGTGGCGCTGAAGCTCGCGGAAGAACTGAGCCCGCATTATGCCGACGGCATTGCAAGTTATGCCGATACGCTCGTTCATGCATCGCGCCCTGCCGATGCATTGGCCAAGATCGAGCGGGCCATCTCGCTCAATCCGTTGAGCCCGACCGACTATCTATGGACGGCGGCCGGCGCGAATTTCGCCCTTGGCCATTATGCCGAGGCGCTCGAGCAGATTTCTATCATGGACGACCGCACACCGGCCGACCGGCTTTCGGCTGCCTGCTGGGCGATGCTCGGCGATATGAAAAACGCGCGTATCTATATGCGCAAGGTGCGCGAAATCTATCCGGATTTCGATGTCGACAAATGGCTTTCGGTCGTTCCCTTCAAGGAGCAATGGCAGAAGGAACAGTATCGCGAGGCATTACGCAGGGCCGGCTTCTGAAGTCTGGCGCCGAAAAGGGTAAGCCGGCAACTCCTGTCACGCCTGTGTCACGCGCGTCTTTCGTTCAAGAGGATTAAGCTGTCTTTGCTCTGTCGGCATGTGCTGACAAGGGAAGCTGGAGAATTCTCAGATGCACGATGCAACCGAAGCAACCACGACGCCGAAAAGTGACGACGAGCTCAAGGAGCTGGTTTCGCTTGCCCGACTCGTTGCCTATGCCCGAGAGAACGCCAGAGACCTGAACGCCGAATTCTCCGCCTATTGCCTCGACCTTGCGTTTGGCGCCCTGATCCAGGACCTCGACAGAAGCGGCGTATCGCTTTCCCATGAAAGCGGTCAGGACAGCAGTCTTTTCGGCACGCGGCACTGAGCGGCGGTCACGGTCCAGCTGACGAGCCGTTGCAGCTTGCCTGGAGAACACCACGCACTCGATTCCCGCTTGTGCCAATCGGCTATCATAGCGATACGGTGTTTGCTCTGGCGATTCGGCCCATAAACACGCGGCAGCTGCGCCGGCAGCGCCAGCGGGCGCCATGTCCAAGCCTTTGAAAAAGATTTGACAACCTCGCGATAGGGTCTTTTAAACATCATTTACCTTGCCCCTCCTCCAAGAATCGGGGCTGAATGCGGTTTCAAAGCTCGCAGGGGTTTTAAATCGCATTTTCGAGATTTCCATGAATGTGGCGCACCAGATAGAAAAGACAATTTTAGATGTTGACCAACTGATCATAGGTCAGGCGCAGGAACTGTCCGACAAGCTGAAACAGCATCGGCTCGAAATGTTTCCGCAACGCGCCATTAAAGGACTCAGGGAATTTCAGCTGGCCGAAGTGGCGCGTTTTCTCGGCGTGACCAGCGGTTATCTTCGCAATCTGTCGTTGGAAGGTAAGGGCGCCCTTCCCCAGGTCACGCCATCGGGCCGCCGGTCTTATACGGCCCAGCAGATGGAGGAGATGCGCAGCTTTCTGGAGCACAATGCCCGCGCCGGAACGCATTATATGCGTCAC
Source organism: Rhizobium acidisoli (assembly GCF_002531755.2). Lineage (NCBI taxonomy): Bacteria > Pseudomonadati > Pseudomonadota > Alphaproteobacteria > Hyphomicrobiales > Rhizobiaceae > Rhizobium > Rhizobium acidisoli. Next base: position 285,045 of record NZ_CP035002.1, read on the forward strand.
CGCCAAGGCAGCGAACATCTCCAGGTCGTAGCCGTCGTCAATTTCAAGGGCGGCAGCGGCAAGACCACGAGTGCCGCGCATCTTGCCCAGCACCTTGCCCTGACGGGTCACCGTGTGCTTGCCGTCGACCTCGACCCACAGGCGTCTCTCTCCGCCATCCACGGCTTTCAGCCTGAGTTCGACGTCAACGAGAATGAGACGCTCTACGCCGCCATTCGCTATGACGATCATCGGCGGCCGCTGAGGGAGATCATCCGGCTGACGAATTTCCCGAACCTGCATCTGGTGCCCGGCAATCTTGAGCTGATGGAATTCGAGCATGATACGCCGCGCGTGCTTGCTCAGGGCAAGGCGGGCGACTATGGGCGCGTTTTCTTCGCGCGGCTGGACGAGGCGCTGTCTTCGGTCGCCGATGATTACGATGTGGTCATCATCGACTGCCCTCCCCAGCTCGGCTTTTTGACGATGAGCGCCATCTGCGGCGCCACGGCGGTTCTGATCACCGTGCATCCTCAGATGCTCGATGTCATGTCGATGTGCCAGTTCCTGCAGATGCTCGGCGAAGTGCTGAATACGCTGAAAGGCGCCGGCGGCGATATGAACCTCGACTGGCTGCGTTATCTCGTGACCCGCTACGACCCGCAGGATGGGCCGCAGACGCAGATGGTCGCCTTCATGCGTTCGATGTTCAAGAACCATGTGCTGACCAATCCGATGTTGCGCAGCGTCGCGATCTCGGATGCGGCGATGACCAACCAGACGCTTTACGAGGTCGAGCGGAGCCAGTTCACCCGCGCGACCTATGATCGCGCCATGGAGGCTATGGATGCCGTCAACAATGAGATCGGCGATCTCATTCACAAGGCATGGGGGCGGAAATGACCGGAAAGTTTACTGCGGTAAACAGGGGCGAGGAGCCGGCTGATGGCACGTAAGAACCTCCTCTCGGGGCTGATGGACGATTCCAAGAAGTTTACTGCGGTAAACAGTGAGGAACCCGTCCATAAGGACGAGAAACAGCAGGTCGTTTATAAGGGGATTGGCGCTCTCGGCGCGGTCACGCGCAGTATCGATGCGCTGGCTGCCAAGGCCGACGCGGCAAAGGCGATCGAGGAGAAGCTGGCGACCGGCGAAACGGTGATTGATCTCGACCCTTCCCTGATCGAAGATTCGTTCGTGACCGACCGGCTGGCCCATGCCGACGAACAGTTTCGCGAATTGGTCGAGGCGATCCGCCTGCGTGGTCAGGATTCGCCGATCCTCGTCCGCCCGCATCCTGATAAGGACGGACGGTATCAGATCGCTTTCGGGCACCGTCGTGCCCGGGCTGCCAAAGAACTCGGCATCCCTGTCCGCGCCGTCGTCAAGAAACTTGACGATCGCGACCATGTCATCGCGCAGGGCCAGGAGAATTCGGCGCGCGCCGATCTCTCGTTCATAGAGAGGACGATGTTCGCCGACAAGCTCGACTCGTTGGGTTTCGACAGGGAAACGATCATGTCGGCGCTCAGCGCCGACAAGACGACGGTTTCCAAGATGCTGTCCGTCACCAAGCGGATCCCAGCCGAAGTCCTGGCCGCGATCGGCGCGGCAAAGACCACCGGCCGTGACCGCTGGCACGATCTGTCGGTAAAATTCGAGACCGAAAACATCTCGGCCCGGGCGATCGAGTTCAGCAGGTTGGCGGAATTCGAGACAGCCGACCCGGATGCCCGCTTCGATATGCTGGTTGCCTTCATCAGCAGGAGGCAACAACCGGCATCATCGACAGTGACGCTTCAGCCTGCTGCTCACGCCTGGCAGCGCAAGGACGGCGCGGTCAAGGCGAAGATCAAGGATGACGGGAAACAGTTCACCATCGCGCTGAAGGCGGAAAAGGCATCTGCCTTTGGAGCCTATATCGCCAGCAATCTGGATCGTCTTTACGAGGCGTTCGAGAAGACACAGGATTCGACGAAAAACGGAGATCAATAGGCAAAAGAAAAGGCCCCCGAACGTTGCCGTCGCGGAAGCCCTCTCTGATCTAGACACCCAGAGAATCACATTTCCGCGAATCATAGTCAAGAGTCTTTGGCACCGAATTTGGTGAGCTGCGATCTTTTGCCTTGAAGAAGGCGAAGACAATGGAAAGCGGAAGTGTGACGACGCCCTTCGGGCGGCGGCCGATGACGTTTGGCATGCTGGCAAGCCAAACGGCTGCTCGAAAAATCGAGCCCGGCCAATCAATTGATAAGTGGAAACTCTATCGTGCGCTGTGCGAGGCGAGGCCGCTGCTCGGCGTCACCGACCGGGCGCTTGCTATTTTGAACGCCTTGCTAAGCTTCTATCCCAAGGGAGAGATCTCCGAAGACAACGGGCTCGTCGTGTTTCCTTCCAATGCACAGCTCTCCCTGCGCGCGCATGGAATGGCGGAGCAGACAATCCGCCGGCATCTGGCGAGCTTGATCGAGGCCGGCTTGCTTATCCGCAAGGACAGCCCGAACGGCAAGCGTTACGCCCGCAAGGAGCAGGGCGGGGAGCTGCGCGAGGCATTCGGCTTCTCGCTGGCGCCGCTACTCGCGCGCGCCGAGGAGATCGAGCGGCTGGCGGCGGAGGTGGTTGCGGAACGATTGCACCTGCAGCGGCTCAGAGAACGCCTGACGCTTTGCCGACGCGACGTCGCCAAGCTTATCGAGATGGCGTTGGAGGAGGGGGCTGCCGGCGACTGGAGCGCGGTTCACCTGCATTTTCGCAATGCCGTCGAGCGCCTGCCACGGTCGCCATCCGCAGAACAGGTCGCCGCCACGCTCGACGAATTGGAGCTGCTGCGCGAAGAGATCGTCAATCAGTTGGAAATGCAGGTTAAAACCCACAATCAAAGCGGCAATGCCCAACATGCTGAGCGGCACATACAGAATTCAAACCCACAATTTATTTCTGAACTTGAACCAAGCTTCGAACCGAAGCAGGGCGCGACGTCGGATGATCGATCGGCAGGTCGGGCCGAACCGATAGCCCAAATACACAAAGATCAAGGAAAGAACGAGCATGTGCCCGGGGCACGGGCTGCCTCCGCTGTCAATGGTGCGCTCAGATCCTTCCCGCTGGGGCTGGTGCTGCAGGCCTGCCCTGAGATCGCAGCCTATGGACCCGAGGGGTCGGTCGGCACGTGGCGCGATCTGATGGCGGCGGCTGTCGTCGTTCGTTCGATGCTCGGCGTCAGCCCCTCTGCCTATGAAGAGGCCTGCGAGATCATGGGAGCTGAAAATGCCGCGACCGTCATGGCCTGTGTCCTCGAAAGGGCAGGGCATATCAACTCGGCCGGCGGTTATCTGCGCGATCTGACACGCCGCGCCGAGAGAGGCGAATTCGCCATCGGTCCGATGCTGATGGCCCTTGCCCGCAGCAATTCGCCGATCAGAGGGAAGACGGGATGAGTATCCACTTCATCGTTTCGTTGAACGCGGATGGTTATAAATACGCAGTGATCGAAGGTGCAGAATACGTTTGGTGGGGAGCCTCTCGTTTAGTCTGATATTGAACGTAGCCGTTGTGTCCGACATTCTCGACACACTTGCTAGCTCTATACCTGTTTGGGGACATCGGGTGGAGACGGGCTGAAGACAATATCGGAACAAATCAATGCGTGCCTACCGCGGCTATCTCCGCCGATGGGCATTGGATATGCGGTCGTTTACTGCCGGGCGGACGGTGTTTGTATCGCGGAGGCCATGGACACCACGCCGAGCAGATTAGGACGCGACTGGAACGGCGCTCAGGAAATCGCCAGGAGGGTGCGGGCGCGAGGGCGCTGATCTCGCGTGCGGCGTTGGAACCGATCATCTCGCCGGAGGACACTCGTTTGCGATGAGTGTAGGCACCTGTCTCACGCAGGTTGCCGCAGACGTTGAGGGGCCTTAGCCGGTGTTGTTTTGCCGGTTGGCGATCAGATCGTCGACAACGGCAGGATCGGCGAGCGTCGATGTATCGCCGAGAGCACCGAAATCGTCCTCGGCGATCTTGCGCAGGATCCGGCGCATGATCCCGGAACGGGTCTTCGGCAGGCCGGGCGCAAACTGGATCTTGTCGGGTGCAGCGATCGGGCCGATTTTGGAACGCACATGTTTCACCAGGTCCTGGCGGAGCGTGTCCGTTCCTTCATGGCCGGCCATCAGCGTCACATAGCAATAGATGCCCTGGCCCTTGATCGGGTGGGGGTAACCGACGACTGCGGCTTCCGAAACCAGATTGTGCGAGACAAGCGCAGATTCCACCTCCGCGGTGCCGAGCCGGTGGCCGGAGACGTTAAGCACGTCGTCGACGCCGTCGGGGCCCCTTCCAGCACCTTGCCTTCATTGTCGACCAGTTCAGGCTTGATGCCGAAGAACGGCACTGTCGCAGAACCGGGTTTCAGATCGATGGCGCCGGGCAGCGGCGTGATCATGTGGCCGCCGGTTTCAGTCTGCCACCAGGTATCGATGACCGGGCAGCGCTTGTCGCCAACCACATTGTAATACCATTCCCAGGCTTCCGGATTGATCGGTTCGCCCACAGTGCCGAGCAGCCGCAGCGACGAGCGCGAGGAGCGCGTGACGAAATCGTCGCCGGCCCCCATCAGCGAGCGGATCGCCGTCGGCGCGGTATAGAAGATATTGACCTTGTGTTTGTCGATGACTTCCCAGAAGCGGCCCTGATCGGGGAAATAAAGAAGGCTCGGACATATGTCGATTTCAGAACTTACGCTTAAATCCAGGATGAGCCGATACGCCGGTTTGAGGTGTTCATTGGCAATGGCAGTCCTCGCTAATGGAGCGACCATCAGAAGGCGCAGATTATTGCGGAGAGCTGCGAGCCTGGCTTCACGGTGTCCTCTGTGGCGCGGCGGAATGGGTTGACGCCGCAGAAGTTTTCACATGGCGACGGCTCGCCCGAAAGCATCTGAGGTTGTTTCGGTCCCCAGGGAAGGACGATGTTCGCGCCAGCGGTCGTAGTGTCGCCCGAGAAGTCGGATCTGGGCGCCGGGTCAGGCCTGCGCCGAATATCTCTCGAGATTGCGCCTCACGAGATCCAGCAAAGCATCCCTCTCCGGATCGCGGACTGCTTCCATCCAGGCAGCCGCCAGCGGCAATTTCCGCGTCGGTTGCCCGGTCCCGTCGTTGACGAGAAGAAAGCTGACCCCGACAAAGGCAAGCGAGGATGTCCATCGGGGGACGATGGCGAGGCCGAGCCCCGCGGCGACCATGCTGACGATCGTTTGTTTTTCATCGGCGACCTGAGCGATATGCGGGTGTAGCCCGGCTGCCGCAAACAAATCCAGAGTCAAGTCATAGCTGTGCGGCCTGGATCTTCTGTCCGGTACGATCAGCGGCACGTTTGCCAAGTCAAGGATCGAGATGCTTTTTTTGTCTGCAAGTTCGTGCGAGGTCGGCACCGCCAGGACGGCCGTCTCGGAAAACAGATCCTCGACTGCAAGGTTTCGGCTCATTCCCGAACGCGGCCTGATGAAGGCCAGATCTAGCCCTCCGGCCAATAGCTTGGGCACAAGGCGGATGGATTTGTCCTCTGTCAGTAGTGTTTTGACGTCGGGCGCGATGGCGCGAAAATCCTGGATCAGCGTCGGAAGCAGGCCGGCGGCGGCGCTGTCGATGGCACCGATCCGCAGGATGCGGTTGCGCCGATGCCGGTTGGCGCGAAACCGCTCTCCAAGCTCGTCGAGCCGGGTAAGAAGCGGCCTGACCTCTTCCAAAAGAGCAATCCCCTCCTCCGTCAGTGAGACGCTTCGGGTCGTGCGGTACAGTAACTGGCTTCCAACCGACGCCTCCAACAAGCGAACTGGCGCCCGAGCGAGGCCGGAAGCAGCCCTATCTTTTGTGCCGCCCGGCCGAAATGAAGCTCCTCCGCGACTGCTATGAAGCATCTCAGCTGTTCCAGCTCCACGGGGATGCCCTCCTACTATATCGATATTTTATATAATCGCTTCGCGCTTGAGTAAACTCAGGCTCCAGCATTAGGCTTTCGAGAAGCGCGGAAAACTTGCCTTCCGCGGTGGATGTGAAGACGCTACTGGAGAAAATCAATGCGTGAATACTCAATTGCAGCGATCCCCGCCGACGGGATCGGACCTGAGGTCATTGCTGCCGGGCGGACGGTGCTCGCAAATCTGGAAAAACGTCTCGGCGACGTGAAGTTCGCCATCGAAAACTTCGACTGGGGTTCAGACTACTACAAAAGGCATGGCATGATGATGCCGTCCGACGGGCTTGAGCAGTTGAAGAAATTCGACGCGATTTATTTCGGCGCCGTCGGCGCGCCGGATGTTCCCGATCATATCACCCTTTGGGGGCTCAGGCTGCCGATCTGCCAGGGCTTCGATCAGTATGCCAATGTCCGGCCGACCAAGATCCTTCCAGGCATCACCCCTCCGCTGCGCAACTGCGGCGTCGGCGATCTCGACTGGGTGATCGTCCGCGAGAATTCCGAAGGAGAATATTCCGGCCATGGCGGCCGCGCCCATCGCGGCCTGCCGGAGGAAGTCGGAACCGAGGTCGCGATCTTCACGCGCGTCGGCGTCACCCGCATCATGCGCTACGCCTTCAAACTGGCGCAGGCGCGGCCGCGCAAATTGCTGACGGTCGTGACGAAATCGAATGCCCAACGGCACGGCATGGTCATGTGGGACGAGATCGCCGCCGAGGTGGCCGCAGAATTCCCTGACGTCATCTGGGACAAGATGCTGGTCGACGCGATGACGGTGCGGATGACGCTGAAACCGCAGAGCCTCGACACGATCGTGGCGACCAACCTGCATGCCGACATCCTCTCCGACCTTGCCGGCGCGCTCGCCGGCAGCATCGGGGTCGCGCCCACCGCGAATATCGACCCGCAGCGCCGATTTCCCTCGATGTTCGAACCGATCCATGGCTCGGCCTTCGACATTGCCGGCAAGGGCATCGCCAACCCGATCGCGACCTTCTGGACCGCCGCGCAGATGCTCGACCATCTCGGCGAGCAGGAGGCGTCGGCCCATCTCATGCGCGCCGTCGAAGCGGTCACAGGCGCGGGCATCCTCACCCCCGACGTCGGCGGCACCGCCACGACCAAAGAGGTCACCGATGCGGTTTGCGACGCGATCCATTCCTCCAATGTCTAAAGCAGGGCTGCGAGGTGTCACACATCATCGCGTCCTCGGAAGACAGCATAAAATGCTGTTACAGGCCCGGCCGCATTCTGTTCGTCCCTCCAGGAGCCCGCGAAACGCCATCGACTCGCGCCTTCGATGTGGTAGTGTCGGCAGGATATCGGCACAATATGCTGCGGCCCTGACAGGTTCGACAGGCGGAGTGGAGCAATGAAACTCGACCGGATCGATATAAAAATTCTGCATGAGTTGCAGAAGAATGGCCGCGTCACCAATGTCGAGCTCGCCGAGCTCGTCAACCTGTCGCCGAGCCCTTGCCTGATGCGGGTGAAGAAGCTGCAGTCTGAAGGCTATATCGAGGGTTATTCCGCACAGATCAACGTCGCCAAACTCGGCCAGACGCTGACCGTTTTCACGGAAATCACCCTGAAAAACCACCGGCAGATCGATTTTGCCCGGTTTTTGACGACGGTCGAGAAGATCGACCAGGTGATCGAATGCCATCTGGTCTCCGGCGGCTACGACTATCTCTTGAAATTCGTGACGGCCGGGATCGGCGAATACCAGACGATTATGGAACGACTGTCCGACATGGAGATCGGCATCGACAAGTATTTCAGCTTCGTCGTCCTGAAGTCGCCGATCGTCAAATCGCACATGCCATTGACGAGCCTGTTTCCGCTTTAGGTGATCGACCATGTCGGTTAGGTGGCCGCGGCACAGGCAGATGCTCAGATGGCGCCCTGAACCTTTGAGGCCGCACCAGCTCAAGGGAGTGGTGCGGCACAACTTCGTTACAGCGCAGCAGTGAAGCCCCGGCCGATTGCCGTCAGCCTTTCAGGGCCGCGCGTACATCGGGGTCGGCCAAGGTGTCATCAAGCGTTTTGCGCGTGCGCTCGATGATAGCGTCAATGTCGGCGTCGGTGCAGCAGAGCGGTGGCGCATAGCCGAGGACACCGTTGGCGAAGGCACGGATGACCAGGCCGTTTTCCCAGGCGCGGTCGAAGACCCGGCGCGCCGGCTCGGCGGCTGCCGGCAACGGCGTTTTCTTTTCCTTGTCGACCACCAGTTCGACGGCGGCCAGCATGCCGCGGCCGCGCACGTCGCCGACGAGCGGATGGTCCTTCAGGCTTTCAAGCCCTTGCATCAGCCTTGCACCGGCTTTCCGGCCGTTCTCCAGGAGGCCGGTTTCGTAGAGGTTCAGCACTTCGAGACCGACGGCGGCGCTGACGGGATGGGCCGAATAGGTATAACCGTGTCCGATGGCTGCGCCTCCGGCGCCATCCGCGATAGCCTGGTAGACATGGTCGGCCATGAAGACCGCGCCCATCGGCACATAGCCGGAGGTCAGACCCTTTGCCGTGGTGATGAAGTCAGGGACGATCTCGTCGTCTTCGCATGCAAAGAGCGGCCCGGTGCGGCCGAAAGCGGTGATGACTTCGTCGGCGACAAAGAGGATTCCGAGCTCGCTGCAGAGCGTGCGCATCGCCTTCATCCAGCCCTTCGGCGGCACCAGCACGCCGCCCGAACCCTGGATGGGTTCGGCATAAAAGGCGGCGACGCGCTCGGGGCCAATCTCTTCGACCTTGCGCCGCAGTGCCGCCAGGGAGGCATTGATGATGGCCTGCGGATACTCACCCACCGGGTTGCGGTAGGCGTAGTGCGAAGGGATCTTATGCTGCCAATCGAAGGGAATGCCGAAGCCGGCGTGGAACAGCGGAAGCGCCGTCAGTCCCGCCCCGACGGTCGATGAACCGTGATAGCCTTGCTCGATGGAGATGAACTGGTCGCGCTGCGGCTGGCCGCGGGCGATCCAGTAATAGCGGATGAACCGGATCGTGCTGTCGACGGCATCGGATCCGCCCAGGGTGAAGTAAACATGGTTGAGATCGCCCGGCGCCCGTTCGGCCAATGCCGCGGCAAGCCGGATCGCCGGTTCCGACCCGAGGCCGAAATAGGTGGTAGCATAGGGCAGTTCGCGCATCTGCCGGGCCGCCGCCTCGACGATCGATTCATGACCGTAACCGGCATTGACGCACCACAGGCCGGCGAAGCCATCGACCAACTGTTTGCCCGAAGCATCGGTCACCGTCGCCCCTTTGGCCGAAGCGAGCACGCGCACACCGAGCTTTTCGTGGTTGCGGTAGGAGGCGACGGGGTGCACGAGATGGGCGCGGTCGAGTTCGACAAGGGAATTGCTGTACATGATGCTCTCCGGATCAGCCGAGCGCCTGGCTGGCGAGGGCGAAGATGGTGGCGACGGAATCGGCGGCGGGGATCGTTGGCTTCATCATGGCGATGCCGCCGCCGACATGGGCGAAGCCCTGTTCGGCCAGCCAGTCGGATAGGCCGGCGGCAGCCGTGGTATCGACCCTGAGGAACACGCCGGGGCGCAGTGCGATGAAATGCGTGACGAGCGCTTTGGCGTCCTCGACGTTGCCGGCAATGACGGGGCCGATGACTTCGCCCCGACCGAAGCTGCGAAGGACGGCAAAACCGGCGACGCGTCCGTTGCGGCGGAGCACGGCCAGTTCACCGACCTTGGCAAGATATGCGATCAGATCGGCGCGATTGGCGCCGAGGGCCTGTCGATCGAGTTCGGTGATCGCGGAGAAATCGGTCGTTGCGGCGGCTGACGTCGCCGTCGGCGCGTCGCATTCTGCTGCGATGCCTTGATGCTGCAGAATTCGGCCGGTCTGGCGGAAGCCGAGCTTCTCGTAGAGGGGAAGGCCATCGGCGGTCGCCACAAGACGGAGTGGGCGATCGCCGGCAAGCTCCATTGCGGCCTGCATGAGCTTGCGGCCGAGACCGCGGCCGCGCATGGCTTCATCGACGATGACCATGTTGATCGTGGCGCAGTCTTGCTTGTAGGGGGTGACAAGCACGGTGCCCACCACCCGGTCGCCCTCGATGGCAACGACGCCCTCGCTCAAGGCATGCGCCATCTCCCAGTCTTCAGGCCGATGCGGCCAGCCCGCCTGCCGCGACAGCGTGAGGGCGGCACCCAGGTGTTCGCTGCCGAACGCGGCAAAGTCGATCTGGCTTGTCTGCATGACACTTCCTTCGTTTCCTATCTGGGAGTGTGAAGGAGTGGGGGTTGGCTAATCGTCTGAAGGCCACGCCCTGTGCAGTATCTTATCGTTTTCCCTTTGTCGCCCGCCGCATCTTATGCTGGCATGTGGGCGTCACCGGCCGGGTGGCGGGCAACATTCGCTGCACCCGGGCAGGCGAACGAGTGCGGCGAGCCGATCAAATCGAGAAGTATAAGAGAGGGCGACATAGCCATCCTGCCCGTCGTTCAGCCGCCGCCAGCGGGCGGGGCATTCACAAGCATCTGCCAAAGCCGCCTTTCGATACGAAATAATCTGCTTCGATCGCTCACGCATTCAGGCGAGCCGGAGGGCGGGCCGCGTCTATCATGACGTCAAATCCCCGGTCCACCCTCCAAAGGATATGCCTATGACCCTCTTGCGTCCGAAATACATCACCTTCGACTGCTACGGCACGCTGACCAATTTCCAGATGGCGGAGGCGGCCCGCGACCTTTACGGCGCCCAGCTCGACGAGCCCCGCATGGCCGAGTTCGTCCGCGACTTCGCCGCCTATCGCCTCGACGAAGTTCTGGGCGACTGGAAGCCCTATGCCGAGGTAGTTCACAATTCGATCGAGCGCAGTTGCAAACGTAACGGGATCAAGTTCAGGGACGAAGACGCCCGCATGGTCTATGAGCGAGTACCGACTTGGGGGCCGCATGCCGACGTGCCGGCTGGCCTTGCGAAGGTCGCCAAGGAGATCCCGCTGGTGATCCTGTCGAACGCGATGAATTCGCAGATCATGTCGAATGTCGAAAAGCTCGGGGCGCCCTTCCATGCGGTCTATACAGCCGAACAGGCACAGGCCTACAAGCCGCGCCTGCAGGCCTTTGAATATATGTTCGACATGCTCGGCTGCGCGCCTGAGGATGTTGTGCACTGCTCCTCGTCGTTCCGCTACGACCATATGTCGGCTAACGATATCGGCATCAAGAACAAGGTGTGGGTGAACCGCCGCCATGAACCCGCCAACCCGTTCTATGGCTATGTCGAAATCCCGGACATCTCCGGCCTGCCCGGTATTTTTGGTCTCTGAATTGAATGAGGGAAAGCGCGGGCGTGTTCGCCCGCCCGCGCGTTTTTGAAGTGGTCCGCCGTGCTCGCGGAGCAGCAGGCAATTCCAGCGGCAGCGAGCCGCAATGGATTGCCCCCCGCGCGCCTTAAGCCTGCTTAACGGCTTCTCCGAGCAAGCGAACATTCCAGAGACTCAGAGCTTGAGGGTGCCTGCCGCCGGATCGAGCGAAGCCGAAGGATTGCCCGTCCGTGTATCGCGATGGCTGTGAAAAAATGGCGCACGCGGGTGCGCCACATTGCATCTCGTAATCGCTTCCGGCTCAGCTCAGCCCGCCGATGTGGAAGCTCTTCATCTCGAGATATTCCTCGATGCCAACTTGCGCCCCCTCGCGGCCGAGGCCGGACTGCTTGACGCCGCCGAAGGGGGCGACTTCGGTGGAGATTGCGCCGGTATTGAGCCCGATCATGCCGAACTCGAGAGCTTCGCCGACACGCCAGGAGCGCTTCAGGTTTTCGGTGTAGAAATAAGCGGCGAGGCCAAACGGCGTGCCGTTGGCGATGGCGATCGCCTCGTCCTCCGTCTCGAAGCGGAAGAGCGGAGCAACCGGGCCGAAGGTTTCTTCGCTGGCAAGCAGCATGTCGGTCGTCGCGCCGGTCAGCATCATCGGCGCAGCATATTGCGAGCCTTCGGCTACGGAGCTGCCGCGCGCGGCGATCTTGGCGCCTCTGGCCAGCGCGTCGTCGACATGTCGGTTGATCTTCTCGATCGCCGCCATGTTGATCATCGGGCCGATGACATTGCCCGGCTCCGTGCCGGGGCCGACCTTCATGGCGTTGACGTGGGCGCCGAGCTTTTCGGCAAAGGCATCATACACTCCGGCCTGCACCAGGATGCGGTTGGCGCAGACGCAGGTCTGGCCGCCATTACGGAACTTGGACAGGATTGCACCCTCGACCGCGAGATCGAGATCGGCGTCGTCGAAAACGATGAACGGCGCGTTGCCGCCGAGTTCAAGGGAGAGCCGCTTGACGCTGTCGGCGACGCCGCGCATCAGAAGCGAGCCGATCCGGGTCGAGCCGGTGAAGGAGATCTTGCGCACCGTCGCGTTTGCCATGAACTCGTTGCCGATCTCCGTCGGCATGCCGGTGACGATATTGATCACACCCGCCGGGATGCCGGCGCGCTGGGCAAGGACACCCATGGCGAGCGCCGAATAGGGGGTGAATTCCGAAGGCTTGACGACAACAGTACAGCCGGCCGCCAGGGCGGGCGCCACCTTTCGGGTGATCATGGCGATCGGGAAATTCCAAGGTGTCACGATGGCGCAGACGCCGACCGCTTCCTTGAGCACGACGATGCGGCGATCCGGCGTCGGCGAGGGAATGGTATGGCCGCCGATGCGGCGGGCTTCTTCGGCAAACCATTTGACGAAGGAAGCACCGTAACGGATTTCGGCGCGTGATTCATCGAGAGGCTTGCCCTGTTCAAGGGTGATGAGCAGCGCCAGATCTTCGAGATTTTCGATCATCAGCGCATACCAGCGCTCAAGCAGAGCTGCACGCTCGGCATGCGTCCTCTTCTTCCATGAGGTGAAAGCGGCCTGGGCTGCATCGATCGCCGCGCGGCTCTCGGCAGTTCCCATATCCGGAACGGTGCCGAGGTTCTCCTGGGTGGCGGGATTGACGACGTTCACCGTCTTGCCCGACGCCGCACGCGACCAGATCCCATCGATCAGGCCGGCCTGCTGGAAAAGGTCTTTGTCGTTCAACTCGAGCATATCGTTTCCTCTCTGACCATCAGTCGCTGGCTGCAAAAGCCATCGTGTTGCATGGATTTCGTCTTGCGTCGTCATCGCTGGCCTCGACGTGTTCCTAGGCCAAGCCTAGCGAAACAAAGGAAGCAGCATGCATCGACTGCGGGGGGCGGCGCGGTGGAAAATAACGTTTTGGCCGACCTGACAGCCATCTTCGACCGTGGGTGCTTGGGCGCTTTGCGCCATCGGTCGCAGCATCAAAGCAAGAATGGGATCGTCATTCCGGGCCGTCGGGGTAATGGCCAGATGAAACGATTATTCAAAAACCTTGTATATCTCGGCAAGATCGCACAGGTCCCAGTTTCCTCCAGTCAAAACCGCACAGACCTTTTCATCCGGCCTGACTTTTATCGAGCCGGCGAGCAAGGCTCCGATACCGATCGACGCGGCCGGTTCAGTGATCAGCTTCGCATCTCTTGCCAGGCTACACATGCCTGCGATGATATCTTCGTCATCAACGAGGACGATCTCGTCTACATATTTTTCGATAATCGGATACGGGTTCTGACCTGGAACGCTTATTCTCAAGCCGTCGGCGACGGTATTCTTCAACGGCAACGAGGTGCGTTCCTTGTTGATCCGGCTATGAAAATACTTCGGTGTTAAGGCTGGCTCGGCACCAACAACCCGCACCGAGGGTTTCGTTTCTTTGATGGCGGTGGCGATGCCTGAGATGAGCCCTCCGCCACCCACGGGCACGATTACCGCATCCACATCATCCAAATCCTCCAGTATTTCGCATCCGATCGTGCCTTGGCCGGCCATGACCAGGGGATCCTCAAACCCGTGAATGGTCGCGTAGTTATTTTCCTCGGCGATTTCATAGACCTTTTTCCATCTGGCAGCGGTATCACCGTCAAACAGAATGACTTCCGCGCCGAGCGCTCTCGTGTTGGCGATCTTGATTTTCGGCGTGGTGACCGGGAGCACCAGGATCACTTTCACACCGAGCATCCTCGCCGCGTAGGAAAGCCCTTGGGCGTGGTTGCCCGAAGAACTGGCGATGACGCCGTTTGCAATCTCTTCTCGCGGAAGCGAAAGCACCTTGTTGAGAGCGCCACGGATTTTGAACGCGCCGGTGATCTGCAGGGTCTCAGGTTTGAGGTAGAGCTGGCAGCCAACGGCCTTCTCGATTTTTTCCGCACGCAGCAGCGGCGTGTGCCTGATGTGGGGCTTAAGCCTTTCCTGGGCTTCGCGTATGTCCTGAATGGTTGGATGGTTGCGCATGGTGCTCCTCGGCGTTCCGCTTGCAGGCCGCCATTCTTCTGAACATGGGTGCAGAGCGCTGATCGATGGTTGTTTGATATTGTGCGCCAAGCCTTGGATCGGCTCACAAGGCGACTGGAAGAGCGCACGACCCGCAGGTCATGATTTGAAGAATTCAAAGAACGTTCCGACGCCCCTATCTATTGCGTTCTGGTAAATCCTGCTCGCTGCAACATTGTCTTGGATAGCCATTCCCGTGGAGTCAAAAATGGTAACCTCATGATCGTTTTCTCTGCCCGGTTTTTTGCCCACCAAAATCTCGCCGATCTCTCCATGAATGTCGTCTTTGGCGATAATTTTTTTATTCAGCGGATGCCAGGTCTCACCCTTCTCGGCACACTGCGCCATTGAATCGACGACCACCTTGGCGTTCCTGAATATCTCCGGGTCCAGTTCCTGTTTGCCCTGCTGATCGGTACCGATGGCCACGATGTGCGTGCCAGCTTTGACCCAATCCGCTTCCACAAGCGAGCCTTTCCCGCGGGTCGTCGTAACCAGGATATCGGCCTGCTCAACGGCCTCCCTTTTGGAATTTGGCATGACGACGGGAATACCGAACTCGGTCTCGATATCCCTCTTGTATCTGGCAAGCGTATCCGGATGACTATCCCAGGCGTGGACCTCTTCGATCGTCATGATCTCGTTGATTGCCC